>JAJDDP010000069.1 GCA_029260235.1 Phycisphaerae bacterium
GGCTTGATGTCACGGTGAACGATGTCGTGCTCATGCGCGTAATGGACCGCTTCGGCCACGTCGGCAATCCACGTGGCAATCCGTTGAAAATACGCCCGGTCGGCCGACGACGACTGACCGATTCGCGTCGCTGCAGGCGATGTCCGATGTGGGATGTCGGATGTCGGAACTAGGCTTGAGGCTTGGGGCTTGAAGCTTGAGGAACGCGGAACAGTTCGCTCGCTTCCACTTCCTACTCCCGACTTCCCACTTCCGACTTCCGACATGCCGAGCACCGCGTCAATCCCGCCGGTCTCATCCATCTCACGCAGCACATCGCGCAGCGATCGGCCCTCGACGTAGCGCATCGCGTAGTACAGCGTGCCGTCAATCTCACCGAAGTCGTGGACACCGATGATGTTGGTATGTTCGAGTGACGCCGCCAGCGCCGCCTCGCGCCGAAACCGGGCCATCGCATCGGGCCGGACGGCACCGAGCAGCGCCGGCAG
Source organism: Phycisphaerae bacterium (assembly GCA_029260235.1). Taxonomy (GTDB): domain Bacteria; phylum Planctomycetota; class Phycisphaerae; order UBA1845; family UBA1845; genus OFTM209. Next base: position 489 of record JAJDDP010000069.1, read on the forward strand.
AACCTTCAGTGCAACGATCCGATCCAGTTCCTTCTGCCGCGCCTTATAGACAATCCCCATCCCGCCGCGTCCGATCTCCTCGATCACTTCGTAATCGGTCAGCGACTCGTTGAGCCGAGTCAGCGGAACGTTGACATCGACCTGGGCCTTCTGCCACGCATCGCCCGCCCAACGAAACTTTTCCAGCGCGCTGGCCTGCGCGCCACCCGACAGGGCAATCTCCTGGCAGGACGGACATTGCTCGATGTGCGCAGCAAGCGCAGCCTGCTCCTCATCGTTGAGCGTCCGTTCCAGCGAACGGCGCACCAACTCTTCCTGCGGACAGACGCGCGTGTCGGGTTTCATGTCCAGTCTTCCCCAGCCTCCCCGTCGTTCCCAGCACTTAGGGCCTTCATCCGTTCGCGCAGCATGTTCAGCAGTTGATTGCGCGTGACGTAGACCGAGCCGATGGTCATCCCCACCGCCTCAGCCGTATCCCGAGCGGAAGCCCCCTCCAGTGCGTACAGCTTGAATGCCTCCATTTGCCGGGGTGACACGTCCGCGGCGAGTTGCTCCAGGCAATACTGCATGTCCTGGATTTCCCACTGCTGCGCCCACAACTCATCAGGCGATGGCGCCTCGTCGGCGTACGCGGTGAGCGCCTGTGGATCGCAACTGACGGGGCGTCGTCGCCGATGCATGCTGGCGATGCGGTTCTCGGCAATGCGTCGTACCCACTGGCGGAACTGGCCTCGGGTGCGATCGTATTCGAACTCGCTGATGTGCGCGCAGATCGACGTCATCACCTGTTGCACAACGTCGTCCGCATCGTCGGCGCCCAATCCCCGCAGCCGAGCTGCCCGAAAAACCGCCGGTGCATACCGTCCGAAGAACTTTCGCCAACTGCTCTCCCTGCCGCCGGCGCGGAGCGTCTCCAACAGGGTTGGACTGGTCTGCGGAAATGGACGAGGCGTGAGCATGACGCGATGCATCTCCGACACAGGCCTGGAACTGGCGAATCGATTCTTAGACCAGTCTAGCATCACGCCGTCCCCAAACGAAGCCGGTAGGTTTTGGATATGCGTTGGCCGCATACACCTTCGGCCATCCCGTCGAGCCTTTTCGCGTCAGCGACAGCGGCCGTTAGCAAGCGCTTGCTGCCGCATAGACCCATACGCCGATGGGGCGGTGATTCTTAAGAAGCAATATCGAACCCAGCCCCAATCAGAGCGATCCCAACGCGCATCGGGATCAGGAATCGCAAGACCGCCGCCGGTGGGTGCGCGGCAACATTGCCGCCTGTGCGCTGCGGCTTCACTGTCCCAATAATTGTGCGATTTCAGCAGCTAGGGGCCGTCATGGGCTGATTCACGAACGATTCGGTCGCCAAGGGCCCGGAATCGACCACAATATCTTGAGAATTCTACTTAAAATATCACCTGCCACTGCGTATTGCAGGGTCCGTGCCCAATTCTGAGAGAGAGAGCAAACGCCGAGGCGCGCGTTGTAGCCGCCTGGGCCTTGATGGAGGGACAGTGGAGCGACAGCGCTTCGCTGTGCCTGTGTTTCACCGCGCATGGTTGCTAAGGATGTTGCCGGCGCGTGAAGGGTGGCGTTTGCGCCGGAGTCGGGAATCATGGTATTGCTGAAGCCATCATCACGCATCCCGTTCAACCTCGATTCCAGCAGGGAGGCTCTTATGAATAATTCGACCACGCGCTCAGCCTTGGTGCCGATACCCAGCCTGGCCCGATTTGAGTTTCGGACGCTTGCCCTATCGCTGCTTGCGCTTCTTACCGCACTCTCATTCGGTGCATGCCCAGCACTGGCCCAGCGTCAAGCGCCTTCATCAATCCAGAGCACCGAGAGTATTCCAGACGGTTTGAGGCAACAGCTTGTCGACCAGGACCTGCGGCGGTTTTGCTTCTGCCCGCGGTTTGACGTTGCCCATTTGGCCAAAGAGAACTTAGCGGAATCATCGCGGAATAGCTCTGTTGCAATCGACCCATCCGCCGAGCTTCAGCCGCTACGTCAATGCTGCTCGTTCCAAGAGACCGGTGTCGAATTAGTGCCTAAGGGCGTGTGGGGCGGTTTGGTCAAGACCGTCTTTGTCGACGAGGCGGTGAATCCCGACCGAGTGTACATCGGAAGCGGTCGCCGGCTTGTTCTCCTTAATGTTACCGACAACGGAGCAGGTGGAGTTGATATCGTTGAGATTGGCTCTATCGATCTTGGTAGCGTGGTGGAAGACATCAAGGTCCGCGGTAACTATGCCTACGTCGCCACCAAGGGGAAGCCAAGTTTTTTCTCCATCGTAAACATCTCCAATCCGACCCAGCCTCTGCTCGTCTTCAATAGCGCGGGGACTTCTTTTACTCGCCCGCGAGACGTTGAGTTGTTTGGTAATTTCGCGTACGTCCAAGACGGTGTAGATCTTCGGCTTGTTGATATTGCGGATCCCGAAAATGCACAAGTTCTCGGAACAGCTATTCAGTCAATCGTTGAGGACGTGGTCATCGTTGGCGATAGACTCTATATCGTTACCAGCCCGAAAGAGATACGCGTCTACGATGTAACGAATCCCGCCCTTACTTTTCTTGGCTCAACGCCCATACCCGGTGCTGACATCCTTGGAACCGCAATTGCTGTTGAAGGTGACCACGCCTATGCGACAGTCGCACCGAACGATCCGGCGCTCTTGGACTCTACGGTTAGCGTCATAGATGTACTTGACCCAACGAATCCGACCGTAGAGTCTAGCTTCGACGGCTTCCATTTTGCGACGGATGTCGCTGTTTCAAACGGTTACGCCTTCATAGCGGATTGGGCGGTTAGCTCGGCGCCTGTCCCCTGGCAACGGGCAGGAGGAATTGTCGTTTATGACGTGGGAACGAATCCCGCCGCTCCAACCATCGTGGGAAGCTACAAACCACACGGAACCGTCAGCGGGGTAGAAGTGGTGGGCACCCGCGCTTACGTCATGGACGAAGGCGAAGGAATGGTTGTCCTCGACGTATCGAACCCAGCAACACCAACGTTTCTCGGAAACTACCACTCACCGGCCAATCTTAGACAAATGGATAAGCAAGGAGACTTGCTTTATCTCACGGACGCGTGGAACGGTCTTACGGTCCTCGACGTTGCCGATCCACTCAACCCGACATTGGTTGGTGTTCATCAAAGCCCCCTCTCGGACGGAACGGGCGTCGACCATTGGGCTATTTCGGTGAACGGCACCACGGCGTACATGGCGGCAGGTTACGGCGGTCTCGAACTGCTCGATGTATCGAATCCTCTTCAACCCGTCTTAGCGGGCGCCTTTCGTCTTGACGACCCATCAATGCTGTTTTCTCGTGGGTTAGGCCAGTCAGGAAATGTTATCAGCCTTGGGGTCGCCACGCCGTCGGGTGCTGTCATGCTCAATCTTGACACGACGGCTTTCCAAAGCATTGCGCAGGTGGGCAGCCTGTTTCTTTTCGGTACTCCCCTCGATATCGAGTTATTCAATCCGAACTTGTGCCACATCGCAAACGACCTCCAGCACTCTGTAATAGATAATCAGAATTTCAACCAGCCTGTTCAGATTGGCACTGGTCCAGGAAAGGCCGTGGGTGTAGGCCGAATTGGCAATTTCGTTTACATCGCTGATCGCGACGTCGACGAAACGGTGGGGGGGCTCTTGATTCAGGATGTGAGCGACCCCACGAATCCAGTCCAAGTGGCCCGAGTCCCCGCAAAACGTGGTAGGCATGTCGATGTCGATGCAAGTCGTGCGTATTTTGCGGGACAAGACCCCAACAATCAGTTCAGAGAAACGCTCTTTGCTGTTGACGTGTCAAACCCACTAACTCCTTCGGTGCTGGACACCGTTGTCGTCCCCGAGGCACGAGTCGTCCATGTCGATGGGGGTCATGTCTATGTGACGGGCAAAACCTCGGGACTCGCGATCTTCAAGAAGAAGATTCTCGGCGACATCAACTGCGATGGCCTTGTCAATCTCGCGGATTACGATCAGTTCAATCTTTGTCTTGCCGGACCGTTGCAGCCCGCGGCACCGGCGTGTCTGGATTCCGACGCCGCCGATTGCGACGCCGACGGCGACGTGGATATGCACGACTTCGCGATGTTCAGCGGGATGTTCGATGGAAGCTGAGCCAAGTGGGAAGTGAGAACGCGGAACGCGGAAGTGAAAAGCCATGAGACGCAGGCACGAAGAGAACGCGACACAATTGACATTACGCACGTATCGAACTCGATCTTGTTATTGGTTCCCACTTAGGAGCGAAGCGACCTGTGCCGATTGACTACGCCCTGTTCGAGAACAACCTGACATCTGACCCCGACGATTACGCGGCCATCGTTCAAATCGCCGGTTCCTGGGACCTCGATACGATCGCCGACAAGATCGTCGCTCGTGGGTCCACGGTGGGCAAGGCCGACGTGCTCGCGGTGCTCACCGATGCCGAGAGCGTGTGTGCCGAAGGGGTGGGCGAATCCAACCGGGTGAATTTGGGCGGACTGGTCCAATTGTTTCCGCGGGTCAAAGGGGTGTTCACCGGTCCGACCGATGTGTTCGATCCCGCCCGGCACACCATTGACGTGGGAGCCAACCCGGGCAGCGCTCTGCGTGACGCGGTGCGGGCCAGTGCGACGGTGCAAAAGCTCGAAGCGCTCAAGCCGGCGCCGAACCCGATTCAGTACCGCGACGTCAACAGCGATACGACCAATGATCAGGTGACAGTAGGTGGCATCGGCGAGGTCTCGGGCAACCGCCTCAAATACGACGCCGTGCAGGCCGACGAGGGCATCTATTTTGTGGCCACGGCGGGCGGTGAGACCAAGGTCACCGTGGTGCAAAAGAACAAGCCGAGCCAGCTCGTGTTTATCGTGCCCGCAACGTTGATCGCCGGCACGTACAACATCGACGTAAGAAGTCGCCAACGCGACAGCGCCGAGCTAAGGATCGGAAGATTGGACCCGGTACTGACGGTGTAGCAAAGTCGGAAGTGGGAACCCACCAGTGGGACTGGTCCCCGGAAGTGGGATGTGAAGAAGGACTTGAGACTTGAGACTTGAGACTTGAGACTTGGGGAAGAACAGCGTTTGAAGGCGGTACGGTGGTGATTTGCGACCGCAAGCCACAGGCCTCAAGCCCATTTCGGAGCCGTACTGGCTCCGAAACCCGGAGGAGCAGCCTCCGGAACCGTGAGGAGCGGGCGCAGAGGTTGTGAGGAGCAGGCACATGGATCATGAGAAACAGACGCACGGATCGCGAGCCGTGCGAGCAGAAGACGTGAGGAATTGGAATAGCAAGCAATCGTAATGCGAATAGCGGAAGCCGTACTGTTGTTGTCGTTTCCGACATCCCACATGCGACATCCGACATTGAGTTGGAAGGAGGTATCAGGAAGGAAGCAATCGTCAGTACATAGGTTTAATTGGTCGGGTATCCGGCCCGTCACGACAGAGAACGTTGTCGGACATGGGATGTCGGAAGTGAAAAGCCAAATACTTGCGCGTTCCGACTTCCGAGTTCCGACTTCGGTCTGTTTGTGCAGCGGCCGGTCTTAAGAACAAAGGTTTGCCATATCGGCAACTAGTTAGGAGGTTTTGAATGAATACGAGTAGAAGCAAAACAGCAGGCGTGCTTGCGGGGATCGTTTCGATGATCGTTGTGACGCAGGCACACGCAAGTGTCGTTTGGTTTGACAATCCGTCGGGAGCAGCCCACTACAATTGGATTCCGCTAACCAACGAGTCACTGTACCTGGACATCACCAGTGCCCCGGACAGTCAGCCAAGCGGCTTCGGCAACGGATCGACCTTTGCTCAGGAAAACGTCATTGGCCAACTAGGCTCAGTGGTGGGGGACACGGAACAAGTGCAAACCGTCGTGGACACTGTCCCTTTGTTATTTCCGACTCTCTTTGGTGAGGCAGTCCCCGCAAATCCTCAACCGGCGGGTTTCGCCTGGGATTTTGGGGGCATCATCTTTCACCCTTCCTTTGGAACGAATTTCCAGGACGGGGAAGAGGTCTACATCGGAGTTCGGTTCGACCCCGGCGACGGCTTTCACAACGGTTGGATCGGCGTTGAAAAAATCGGACTTGGCTTCGACACCTTCGCCTGGGGCTATGAGACCGTACCGGGAGTACCCATAGCTGCCGGCGTTCCCGAACCGGGTTCGCTTGCGCTTCTCGCTCTCGGGGCCGGTTGTTTGTTGCGTCGAACGCGTCGGTTTTCCCGACAAGGTTCGTAAACAAGTACCGGCCGCTGCACTGACAGGCCAAGACGATGTCGGACCCACCAGTGGGACGTTGGAACCACACAGTGGGCTTGATTCGGGATGTCGGAAGTAACAGCCATACTTCCGCGTTCCGAATCCGGACCGTTCATAACCACCCATAGGCCCCCGGATCGCGGTTCTCCTCCCCGCGCACCGGGGGCTTTTCTTTGTCCTGCTCTCACCCTTCACCACCCGCGCCAGGATGTCCAACCACGCTGCTTAAGAATTCCGCCGCCACCGCGTACTGGTAAGTGGCAGATAGCAACAGGTCGCACGCCGGCCTTGACCCCAGCAAGAACTGACCCCTGTAAGAACCGACTCCCGCAAGAATCAATGCCCAAGACAAATGCAACGACAGGATCACGACCATGAATTGCTCCAGACCTTGGCGTGCAAGGTGCGCCTGTTGACCCTGGCACAGGTCGCCGCAACGTGGTGGTCCGTCAGCGCTCACGCGCAGCGAAACGCCAAGCGGCGACTGATGCAATTGGAAGCGGCGGGTTTTCTGCAGCAACAGTTCGTCCTGGCCGAGCCCATGTTGCCGCTGAATAAACCCATCGCAACCTGGCGCCCGGGCCAAGCCGATCCCGATCCCAATATACTCGCTTGGAAGCTGCAAAGTCGCTGGCCAGGAGTCGCCCCGGCAGAGCACTTGGCGTACCGCACCACGGTACTGGCCCATCGCGAGTACGGCGGTCCGCCGCGGGTCAAGCCGTTTCGCAGTGGAACGATCACCCACGACCTGCACATGTCAGCGGTGTACTTACTCATTCGCGCCAATCGGCCCGACGTTGCCGCCGCCTGGGTGGGCGAAGACCTGATTCCCAAGGCCGGCTTCGGCCTGAGCGACCCGGACGCAGTCATCAAGCCAAACGGCGGCCGCCCCGAGTGGGTCATCGAATTCGGCGGCAAGTACGACGCCCGGCACGTCGGCGATTTCCACAACGATTGCCGAGATCGCGGAAGGGCCTATGAGTTATGGTGACCCCCGCTACGACGCGCAACGTCAAGCTCACCGCCTGCGATTTGGTCATCTTCCGTGAGCACCTGCCAAGATTTCGGGTCACGACCACCGACGCGCTGCTGCGGCTGTTCTTTGAGAGCAAGCCCGCGATCAAAAACTGGGTCCGCAAGATGACCCAGGGCGGATACATCGACACCATCACGCTGACCGGTGAGCGAAGCAATGCGGTGTATTTTCTGACACCGCAAGCCGTCGAGCGGCTCAACGAGCGCGCCGACACGCCAACCGCAAACGTCATTCCCGACCTTCTCCGCAGCCCGCCGAAGGAAGGCAACATCCACAAGCTGTTCGGCATGCTGGCGTTCTGCTGCCTCGGCGAGCGCCAGTTCACCAAGATTCATGCCGAGCAGTTTGCCGGTGAGTTCCCGAACCTGGCAGCGCAGGGCGCCCAGGCCGATGCGTACTACCTCGATCCCGATTTCGAGGACGACAAACACCCGGCCTGCAAGCGACTGGGCATCATCTGCGTGGACGTGCGCAACAGCGTCTCACGCATGGTGGATAAGATTCACCAACGCATTGCCATCCGCAAAAAATCCCGCCTCTGGGAACAGGCCATCTTCCTGAACGACCGGCTGATCATCGCCGTGGTGACCTACGACCCCCACAAGGCGACGCGGATTCGCGAGACGCTCAATGAAGCCGCACCCCATGAAGTGCCGGTGCGCATCGAGGTGCGCGAATCGCTGCGGAACATCCTTCCACCGGGACAGAACCGCCGATGAGACCCAACGTCGGTTCAACCCGAGAGACGCTCAACGTCGAGGCCTTACCGCCCACCGAGGGAATGGAACTGGACTATCGCAGTCAGCCTTTCCCCGAGGAGGACTACCGTCATATGACGCGTAGCTCACTGATGGCGTGGTCGGTGCTGGCGGTCTTCTTGAGCCTGGGTGTCGGGACTGCTGCGGCTTTCATCTCGACGTGGTTGTTCCTGGCGGTGAGCCTGCTGGTGGGCATGGCGCTGGCCTTTGTCGCTTGGCACATGGCCGCCCGGGACGTGCCCGACATTGATGCGCCAGGCGTCGCACCGGTCACGAATCCCGTTCGGGCATCGGGTTGGCTGCTGGTCGGACCGTGCTGCTGGTTCGCGGCGGTGTTATACAATCAGATCCCCCTGGTCCTTTTGATGGCCGTTCCTCTCGCCGCTTCGCTGTGCGTTGCCCACCGCATCACCCTGCATTACGGTCGATGGTTACACACCAATCCCTTTGTGCCGCGACGCGCCCGCATTGCGTGGCTTCGCTCCTGGCCGATCACGAGCGTGTGCCGTGAGCTTCATTTCATGCTCCTGAGCCCCAAGCGCCATTTCGGGGATGGCGCTTTGCAGAGCGAGCGCGCCGAACGCATGCAATACGCCGTGGGCCACGCCGTGGTGCTGCTGGCCTATCTCGCAGCGATCGCAGCGTACCTCGTGACGCCGGGGCGTTCGGCGCCCATGTTCGCAGCACTGTGCGTGTTCTTCGTGTTGCTCTTCGCCTACGGCTTCTGGAACGTGTCGCGATATCCACAACGCTCCTCGCTACGAGCCACCTATTCCAATCTGCGCGACGCCGTGGTCAGCTACTTCACCTACAATTTTCACGAAACGCCCGCCCCGGGTGTGTTTCAAAGTCCCTTCGGCCCGAGACCGGTTCGACTGGTTCCGGTGCGCCTGCTGGTGTTTGTCGCACCGGTCATCATTCTGCCGGCGATATGGTATCTGCCACTGGTTCCGACCATGGCAGGCGATGAGCCGTGGCTTCGGGCGATGACGCCGCGCTTCATATTCGCCGAACCCAGCACACCGCAAGCCTCAGATCAACCACCACCCGGCCTTGCACCATACATGACGCCCAAAGATCGCGAGGCCTACGCAGCAGCCGCCCACGAAGCCAAGCGCCGCCGGAGCCTGCGGGCACGGTTGTATCGCTCGCCAGAAGCATTCATCGGCTACACCTTTGTGGGCGCGTTTCTGCTCGAGCCGGTGTGCATGATTTCACTATTCGCGTCGGTGCTCTTGTCGATGGCGGTCGCCCCGTTGCTGATCGCCGCGGTCTATTTCGCGGTGTGCGGCCGCGTGCTGACGCATTTCCACTGCACGCTGGAAGGAAACGGTGAAACGCCCGCCCTGTATCACAGCACGGGCGGCGGATCCGAGTGGCAAGCCTACGTCCAGCGCATCCGCCAATCAAAATGCGTATCGCGGGATTTTCACGGCGCGACGCATCGGGAGTGCGATCAACTGCTGGTCGGCTTCAACGTGCTCAGCGATTACCCGGTTCTGGTAAGCCCTGGCATTCTGGCCGAACACGTCCATATCCTGGGCGACAGCGGCTCGGGCAAGTCTGCCCGTGGACTTGCCCCGCTGATCCACCAACTGATCGGCCGGCCCAACACCTCGGTCATCGTGTTCGATTTGAAGGCCACGGACATCTCGCTGCTGGAGGAATCGCGGCACAGCGTCGAAGCGCACAACTACGGTAAACCCAAGGCCAACCAGGTTCACTTCAAGTGGTTCACCAACCAGTCTGGCGCCTCAACCCACATATTCAATCCGTTTCTCCAGGCACACCTGGCCATCGACCAGATGGATTCGCACGCCAAAGCCGAATTGATGATTCAGGCGCTGGGTCTCGACTACGGTGAGGGCTATGGGCAATACTTTTTCAGTTCCGCCAACCGGCAACTGCTCCAGAAGTTCATTCAACACGACCCGGCCGTCGCGTCGTTTCGGGATCTGCGACAGGCATTTTCGAATCTCAAGTATCTGCGTCACGACCTGGGCCTGTCGCACAAGGAGATTGAAAATGCTTCGCACCTCAAGACCGTCGTGGAAGCGCTGTCGCCGTTTGATGCGCTGAATTTTACGCCCCAGGACGCCGCGGAGTACGGTCTGCCTGCCAACGTGATGGGGAACGCCATCGACATGTCCACCGCCGTGCGCCAGCGCGAGGTGATTCATTTCCATTTGCCGGCGATCCTGGGCCAATCCTCCGTCCGCGAGATCGCCAAGCTGGCTCTCTACTGCCTGCTTGTCGCGGCGGAACGGCGCGGCCCGAGCAATCATACGGTGTACGTGGTCATCGACGAATTCCAGCAACTGCTCAGCGACGATCTGCACATCCTTTTCCGCATGGCTCGAAGCTCGAACATTCCGCTCATCGTGGCCAACCAGACCATGAGCGATTTGCGCAGCGGGGGCACCGACCTGATTCCGACCGTGGAGGGCAACACCCGCATGCGCCAGATCTTTTCGTGCAGCGACCGCCTTCATCAGGATACGTTGATCAAATCGTGCGATGAAGTCGCCTACCACTCCGAACGCTGGGAGGAACGCCCCAGCGTGTACGGCCGTGGCCTTTCCTACGCCGAGAACACCAAAGTGCGCGGCGGCATGGGCGCGAAGTTTCGCAATTGGTTTGGTTTGCTGTCCGCTGGCGACGAAGACCCGTATGAATTCAGCAGTTCGATCGGCCCCCGATTACGACGCAACGACCTCATCGAAGCCAGCGACCATCCCGACCTGAGCGTCCTGCAAATCACGCGGGGGCATGGCTTCACGCAGTACGGCGGAAAATCTCTGATCATGCGCACCTGTTTTCACATTGACGAGAAGACCTACAAGAAACGCATGGCCAGCAAGTGGCCCAAGACGCTGCCGGACACC
>JAJDDP010000070.1 GCA_029260235.1 Phycisphaerae bacterium
GATCACCAAAAGGGGAGTCAAAAGAATGCGCCGCCAGGGACTCGAACCCCGGACCCGCTGATTAAGAGTCAGCTGCTCTGCCAACTGAGCTAGCGGCGCTGCGTTGGCACATTGGAGCAGGCTGTCGGCTTTTCGTCAAGATGCTGCAGGACGCGTGGTCATGGGGTTAGGGCTTGTTCCTGCTCCCGTTGTCAGCGGTGGATGCGACGGCGAATCAGCGCACTTCCGCCTGCCAGCAGCAGCAAGGTGGCTGGTTCGGGCGTGACGGCAGACTCGCTGGATCCATCGGGCAGGGCGATCACATGCAGACCTAACCGCATTTGACCCGACAAGAGATCACTTTCTATGTCCGATAGGACCGTGCCTGGAGAGAGATTGAATACAAGGGCCATGCTCTCGCCCGGGTCGATGCCGTTATGCGCGGGTGGTGCGGATGCACCTACAGAGGCCCATGATTGGAACGCAGGCGTCAAAGTGTTGGCCGACGGCATTTCGCCAGGGTTTCCCGGTGACACAAAAGCCGTACCCGGGCCAGGCAGGATTGAGTCGAGCGAATCTAGTCCACCAGCTTCGACATAGACATTGGCGACGGTAGCCTCTATGGAACTCGTGTTCACGATTTCAAACTTGGCTTTACCTGCTTCTTCCGAGACAAATAGCGTCACCGAAAAATCGGGACTATCGGAAAACAACCCGTTCTGCGTGAAGAAGTTGAAGTCAATAGCTGTAATTGTGCTCGCGTGAACTGCGGGCATTTCTACAAATGCACACACAGCCAGCAGCGCCGCCGAAGCGGCACGGGACGTGGTTCTCATCTCTCTCCCCTTGTCTATTCCTGTGGGCGGACCACTCCACCCAATCTCTCTGCCAACATCATATTCACTCAAGGGTTGAAATATCAAGATGAATGTAGTGATATGTTCATGGCCAATAATGACGTGGTCTTGGGGCGATCCAAAGCACAGTACCTCTGCTTCGGGCCTCGAAGTGCAGCAGTTTCGCCGCAAGCAATGCCGAGGAGTATACCCATGAGGGTCGCGATGCCGTTCGGACGAGGGACGCTCGACATCGAACTACCCGATGCCAACGTCCGGCACGTGCTGACCATGCCGAGGACCCATCCGCTCGATAATCCAGAGCGATCGGTCGTCGAAGCATTGCACAATCCAATCGCATCCCCGCCGCTCGTAGAACTGGCCCGAGGTCATCAAGATGCCGTTGTTGTCGTTTGCGACATTACTCGGCCCGTCCCCAACAAACTCATCCTGCCTCCCATCCTCTCGCAACTGGAGGAAGCCGGCATTGCCAAAGAGCACATCACCATTCTTGTAGCCACCGGCTTGCACGGACCAACCGAGAGCGATGCCTTGGTGGACATGCTGGGAAGTTCCATCGTTGAGGGCTATCGCGTAGTCAATCACTTTGCCGGCAGAGAGGCGGAGCAACGCGAAGTCGGCAAGACACAACGAGGCACGTTGGCATTGATCGACCGGCGTTATGTCGATGCTTCGCTCCGGGTTACCACGGGCTACATCGAACCCCACCTGATGGCTGGCTACAGCGGGGGACGGAAACTGTGCGGCATCGGTTGTGGGGCTGAGCAGACCATCAAGATGCTGCACAGCCCAGTGATCATCGAAGACCCAAATTCCATCGAAGGATGCTTGGTAGGCAACGCCCTGCACGAAGAGCTGACCGAGATTGCCCAGATGGCCCGGATGGAGTTCATCATCAACGTCACCATGAACGAGCAGCGAGAAGTAACCGGGGTCTTTGCAGGACACTTTGATCTCGCATTTCGCGCTGGATGCGATTTCGCGGATCGTTCGATCAGCCGAAACATCGAACAGGAAGTTGATATCGTCGTGGCCTCTTGCGGTGGTTATCCTCAAGACATCAGTTACTACCACTCGGGGAAAGGACTCACCGGCGCCAGGCACATCTGCAAGAAGGGAGGAACGATTATCCTCCTTTCTGAGTGTTCTGCAGGAATTGGCAAGTCTGAGTATGTTCAACTTCTTAGCGAGGTGCAGTCTGTCGATGGGTTTCTGGGACGTTTTGTTCGCCAAGGATCGGGGCTAAGACCGTGTGCCGAACGCATCGCCCAGTGGCAAATCCACAATGTGACCAGAGCGATGCGCAAGTGTGCATGCTGGTTGGTGGATGGGGCATTGACCGCAGAGCAGAGAAAGCTGCTGCTGCACCCGTCCACTTCATCGTTTGAAGAGGCACTTTGCAAAGCGTTTGAGCGTCATGGCCCAGATGCGGAAATTGCGGTGATTCCCAGTGGTCCGAACGTCTTGGCCAGGGTGTTGAAGAAATGAGGTGCTCGTCTGCTGCCAACAGCCAAATGATTGTGATCAGGAGGCTGCGCTGGTAAAACGGGCACCGCAAACGGAATGTGACGGGTCAGCCGGCTACAACAACCCAACGACAATAGACAACGAGATCGGACACTTTTAGATGAAGAGCAAACGTGTTGGCATTTTGGTCGGCGGCGGCCCTGCCCCGGGAATCAACGCCGTGATCGGGGCAGCTACCATTGAAGCAATCAACAATGGGTTTGAAGTTTTGGGAGTCTACGATGGATTCACGTGGCTGGCCTCGAATCAATTCGATGTGCCCACGCAGGCGGAGCGACT
>JAJDDP010000008.1 GCA_029260235.1 Phycisphaerae bacterium
CTCTTGAGGAATTCCTCAAGGGTGTCAAAGCTACCAACCTCGCCTTGGCCGTGGTCGATGATCATGTGCTCAGGCGGGCCGTCCACGCCATAGAGAAAGACTTCGCGGATCAGCCGGTGGTGCGGGCGGTTTCGCTAGGGACGGTCGCAGGACACCACGACCTCGATGAGAATGCGTCGGTTGCTGAGTCGAAGCTCGCGGCCAGCTTGGTTCAAGCGTCCGGAACACGTCTGGAACACTAGGCGAACTCCGAGAACGAAGCCGGAGAAACAGGTTTCCTTCAAACGGAAACGGGCCAGGCCGGATAACGCCTAAATTCCGAGAGGACGAGATTGGTGATCGCAAAATGACTGAGAAAAACACAGCTGAAGCATCCCTGGCACGCGCATCCTCGAGGTTGCTATGGCTAGCCGCGGCGGGCCTCATATTGCTCTTACTAGCAGTGCTCGTCATTCTCATAACGCCAAAAGGATCCATCGATCGCTTTGAAGACCAATTGAGTTACCAGCCGCCATTGGGAGCGGAGAGCTCGGAGTTCTACTCGACCAAATTTCTTGCAAAGAGCCAGTCGCTTTATGTTCCTGTCTACTCACATATCTACATTCATGAAGGGGCACCTTTTCGCCTTACAGCAACATTGAGCATCCGAAATACCGACTCTGTCAACCCGCTCTACGTTATTAGCGTGAGGTACTACGACAGCGCAGGGAAACTGGTACGGCAGTATGTTTAGCAGTCCTTGAAAATTGCTCCCCACGCTGCGGCTGAGTTCCTGGTGGAAGAGAAGGACACTCTGGGTGGGTCGGGCGCAAACTTCGTGGTGGAGGGGGGATCAGAGAACCCGCTCACTCAGCCGGTCGTGGAGGCCGTCATGATCGGCGCGCGCAGCCAGCAAGGCATTTCCTTCGTTTGCTCCGCCGTTGCTGTCAGTGAAACGCGCCGCGAGCCATCCGAGGCTTCAGCCCCTGGGAAATCGACCAGTCCGCCGGTGCCTTGAATAAGGCCATCGCCTGCAACTAAAAAACCACACAATTGGAGACGACGCAAGGGCATGCCCCAGCGTCCATTGGACATCGAATATGACGTTCTCACTCCGTCGAATTGCCTGGGTATCGATGCACGTGGCACGATCCGTGCTAGGTGGATACGATGTTGTAAGCGTCGGAACGGAAGTCGTCCCGTCGTGTGGAAGAGGTCACGGATCGGCGTCGGGAGAGGCGCCCTGTTGAGAGGCGATTTCGATGAGCACAAAGCCATTCAATGCCTTCGCGATGGCTCAGGCCCAATTTGACAAGGTGGCCGAAACGCTCGGGCTGGATCAGGGGACCAAGGATCTTCTGCGTCATCCCATGCGCGAGTACCAATTCGCGCTACCTGTCCGGCTGGACGACGGCTCCACCAAGGTTTTCCGCGGTTTCCGTGTCCAGCACAACGACGCCCGAGGCCCGGCGAAGGGCGGTATCCGCTTCCACCCGCAGGAGACAGCCGACACGGTGCGCGCCCTGTCGATGTGGATGACCTGGAAATGCGCGGTCGCGGAGTTGCCGCTGGGCGGCGGCAAGGGCGGCGTGATCTGCGAGCCGCACAACTTGAGCATGAATGAGCAGGAGAGAATCTGCCGTGCGTACGTGCGGCAGATCGCCCGGGATGTCGGCCCGCTGCGGGATGTACCAGCCCCCGATGTCATGACCTCTGGTCAGCACATGCTCTGGATGCTCGACGAGTACGAGCAGATGCGCGGTGGGCACTATCCGGGCGCAATCACAGGAAAACCCGTGGGAATGGGGGGGTCGCTCGGGCGGACCCAGGCGACCGGTTATGGGGTCGTATTCACGGTGCGCGAGGCCCTTAAGGAACTGGGCATTCGCCCCCAGGACACGGTGGCCGCGGTCCAGGGCTTTGGAAATGTCGCGCAACACGCGATCGAATTGTACCACCAAATTGGTGGAACCGTGACCGCCGTAGCCTGCTGGGATCAGGAAGATCAGCAGCCATACACATATCGCAAGCAAGATGGCGTGGATCTGGTCGAATTGCGGAAGATCACCGACCGATTCGGCGGCATCAACAAGCAGAAAGCCACAGAGCTCGGATATGAGCGACTACCCGGCGAGGCGTGGATTGAGCAGGAGGTCGATATGTTATTCCCCTGCGCTCTGGAGAACTCGATCACCGCAGACAATGTGACCAAGATTGCCAAACGGGTAAGACTGATCGCCGAGGGGGCAAACGGCCCGACAACACCGGATGCTGACCACGTGCTGCAAGAGCGTGACATCTTCGTCATCCCTGACTTCCTGGCAAACGCTGGTGGCGTAACTTGCAGTTACCTCGAGCAGGTTCAAAGCAACATGAATTACTACTGGGAAAACGACGAGGTGCTGGGTAAGCTTGACGTAATGATGACGTCGGCATTCATTGGCGTCAGCGACATGGCTCGTAAGCGCAAGTTGTATATGCGCGACGCAGCCTACACGATCGCCATCGCACGGGTTGCGCAAGCATGCAAAGACCGTGGGTGGGTGTAGCAGATACGGGTCGATGACAGGTGAGCAGGTCGATGAGCAGGCAGCCGGACTCTGGCATGTACCCTCTATTCGACCGCAAGTTCTTCGAATCAGACGAGGACTTCACGGTCATTGGTGGCGGTGAACTTGGTGGCAAGGCCCTTGGGCTAGCTTCCGCGAAACGCCTGATCCTTCAGGCCTGGCCTGTTGACAGCCTCCCGGGAGTGCAGGTTGGCATCCCCCGGATGGCCGTTCTTGCCACGGACGTCTTTGAACAATTCATGACGCTAAACGACCTTACTGAGGTCGGCCTATCTGACCTATCAGATGAACGGATCGCGCATGCTTTCGTCCAGGCGGAGCTTCCCGCGGTATTCGTGGGCGATCTGCGCGCTCTGATTGCTCATGTCCGTAGTCCGCTGGCTGTGCGGTCTTCAAGCCTGCTGGAAGATGCTCTGCAGCACCCATTCGCTGGCGTATATGCCACGAAGATGATCCCCAACAACCAGGCCGCGGTGGGCGACCGTTTCAAGAAGCTCGCCGAGGCCATCAAGTTTGTGTGGGCCTCTACGTTTTTTCGTAACGCGAAGAGCTATATGCGCATGATTGACCATCCGATCCAGGACGAACGGATGGCGGTGATCATCCAAGAAGTCGTCGGCGAACGATTCGGCGATCGGTTCTACCCTGTCGTCTCGGGCGTGATTCGCACCCACAATTACTATCCCAGCGGTCCAGCCAAGCCCGAGGACGGCGTCGTGAGCCTCGCGCTTGGGTTGGGTAAGACGATTGTCGATGGTGGGGTCACGTGGTCGTACAGCCCGCGTTTCCCGAATCATCACCCTCCATTTGGATCAACCCGCGATTTGCTCAAGAACACGCAGACGCAATTCTGGGCCGTTAGCATGAAATCCGCGCCGTACGACCCAATCAACGAAGCCGAGTATCTCACTCAGGCAGGGCTGGACGCGGCCGAGTGGGATGATGTCCTGCGCTTCACGGCCTCGACCTACGACGCTGCGTCCGATCGGATGACCTTGGGCACGGGGATGGAGGGGCCGCGTGCACTAACGTTCGGCCGCATACTCCAACTGCAAGACGTTCCTCTCAACGACGTTGTGAAACAACTGTCCGCCCACTGCAAGGACGCAATGCAATCGGACGTTGAAATAGAATTTGCGTTGACGTTTGACCGCCAGCACGGTTTGCCGGCGCGCTTCGGCTTCCTGCAGGTGCGCCCCATGATGGTCGGACGTCAGTCGGTAAAGGTAGATGATGCAGACTTGCAAAGCGATCGCGCGTTGGTCGCCAGCGAAACAGTTCTTGGCAACGGTGAGCACAGTACAATCGTCGACGTGGTCTATGTGAAACCGGCGGCGTTCGAGGCGAAATACACGCCGATGATCGCCGCAGAGATCGAGGAGCGAAACCGGCATCTCACCTCGGAGGGCCGACAATACGTACTGATCGGCTTCGGTCGCTGGGGCAGCAGCGACCCCTGGCTCGGCATCCCCGTGACCTGGCCACAGATTTCTGGAGCCCGAGTCATCGTTGAGGCGACACTACCTGAAATGAATGTGGATGCTAGCCAAGGGTCACATTTCTTCCACAACATGATCAGCTTTCACGTGCAATATTTCACTCTGCGGCACACTGGCGCATATTCGATTGCGTGGGATTGGCTTGACCAGCAGCCTGCTTCGTCCGAAACTCGATTCCTACGGCATTTGCGGCTCGACACACCTTTGGAGGTTCGTGTTGACGGCCGTTGTGGTGGCGGCGTAATTCTCCATCAATGAACCAAGGCGGCGAAAGAGGCCCCTCATGACGGAACAAGATAAACGAGTTACCGACACAATTCGTTCGCTCCAGGAGCGGGCCAAGGAACTCAACTGCCTGTACCGCATTGAAGAGATTACCAATACAGAAGAACTCGCGTTGGAAGACGTGTTCCGCAACGTCATCGAGGCCATTCCTGCCGGCTGGCAATACCCGGAGGTCTGTGTTGCCCGAATACGCTACAACAGCACAGAATTCGTGCTCGACGGTTTTCGCGATACAGAATGGATCCAAAAAGCAAACATGCACGCGTTAGGCGAGTTGGTCGGCAGCATAGAAGTCGCTTATCTCAATCAAATGCCGAAGGCGGACGATGGCCCGTTCTTAAAGGAGGAACGCAAGTTACTGCAAACAATTGCCGAGCGCATCGGAAGTTGCATCACGCATCGCCGTCTTCATGACGCGATGAAGGAACTCCGAAACACCGCCCCGCAACGTGGTATGCGAGAATGGTCTGCGATCCTCGATCTGTTGCGCCGAACCGATCAGAGCCTATTGATGCGTGTCTCTCGCAAGATGATCAATCATCTATGCTGGAGTGGCGTGAAGGATGCGAGAGAACTGCTGCAGGATTTTCGGCCACTACCGGATGCGGACGAGCGTGATGTGTTCTTCGACTCAAATAGGCCGCGGGGGCGCGCCTTGCCACCGTCGGCCACCGAATTGGCGGATCGGGTCTTTGAGCTTGCGGCTGCTCATTTGAGTGACGACGAGGTCATTTCATGTGTCCACAACTGGATCAAGCAGGATCGGGCCAGCTTTCTGGTCAACGCGCTCGAGAACCATCACACGGCGATCTCAGAAGTAAGCGATGCGATCCAACGGTATCAGCATGCTGGTCACGGAGAAGTAGAACTTTCACCCTCTACACGAAAGGGAATGTTGGTCTCACTCGTTCGGCGGTTTCTGTCTGATCAGCTTGAGTATGTCAACGTTGCCAAGAACTATGTGGAGATTCGCGACTTTCACCAGCTTATTCAAAAGCTCATCTATCCCGCTCGGGGCCATGGTAAAACCGGCGGCAAGGGTGCGGGCTTATTTCTGGCATACCAGATCATGCGGAAGCACTGTCATGACAACCCGCTACTTGCGGAGATCAAGACGCCCAAGACGTGGTATTTGACCTCCGACGGCATGCACGACTTTGTGTATTGCAATCATCTCGAGGATGTGTTTTCGCAAAAATACAAAGAGATTGACGAGGTCCGCCAGGAGTACCCGGACATTGTGCAAGTCTTTAAGAACTCTCAGTTCTCCGCCGCTATTGTCAAGGGACTTTCGTTGGCACTCGACGACTTGGGCGACAAACCGCTTATCGTTCGAAGCTCCAGCCTGCTTGAGGACCGGTTTGGTGCCGCGTTTTCTGGAAAATACAAGAGTCTGTTCCTCGCGAACCGGGGAACTAAGCAGGAGCGCTTAGATGCGCTGATGGATGCAATCGCCGAAGTGTACGCATCCACTTTCGCACCGGACCCGATTCAATACCGATCCGAGCGAAATTTACTCGACTTCCAGGAGGGCATGGGCGTGCTCATTCAGGAAGTCGTGGGGACGAAAATCGGAGACTACTTCCTCCCTGCTTTCGCTGGTGTAGCTTTCAGTCATAACGAATTCCGGTGGTCACCGAGAATCAAGCGAGAGGACGGTCTATTGCGCCTTGTACCTGGCCTGGGCACACGTGCCGTCGACCGTTTGGGCGACGATTTTCCAATCCTGGTCTCACCTGGCCAGCCTGGACTGCGTGCCAACACGACGCCGGAAGAGGTTGCTCGGTATGCCCCTCGATTCATGGACGTGATCAACCTGGAAACGAACAAGTTCGAGACCGTCGATGTCGCTGATTTCTTGCGCAGTGTCGGCGACATAGTTCCGGCGGTGGAACAGTTGGTGTCGATTCTCCGCGAAGGACAACTGCGGCAGGCCATGGCTGGCAGCATCGATTTCGAGCGGGACGACCTCATAGTCACGTTTGAAGGGCTTCTGACTCGTACACCATTCGTCAAGCAGATTCACACGATTCTGACGCTTCTGGAAGCTGAGATTCAGCATCCGGCGGATATTGAATTCGCGTCGGATGGGAAGGATCTTTACCTGCTACAGTGCCGTGCGCAGGCACCCACCAAGCACGCCAAACCGGCGCCGATTCCGAGAGATATCCCGCACGCCCGGCTTATCTTCTCGGCCAACCGTTATGTGTCTAACGGAACCGTGCCGAACATCACTCATATCGTGTATGTCGATCCAGAACAATACGGGCGATTGGGAAGCCGTGATGAACTGCTTGCCGTCGGTCGTGCCGTGGGAAAGCTCAATAAGCTGCTTCCAAAGCGGCAGTTCATCCTGATGGGACCTGGACGCTGGGGAAGCCGAGGCGACATCAAGCTCGGTGTTCCGGTCACATACTCCGACATCAACAACACGGCGTTGCTAATCGAGATTGCCAGAAAGACCGGCGATTACACGCCAGATGTTTCGTTTGGAACGCACTTCTTTCAGGATCTCATTGAAGCCGAAATTCGATATCTGCCGTTGTACCCGGATGAAGATGAAGTGACGTTCAATGAGACGTTCTTCACGCACTCGCCGAATCTTTTGGCCGAACTCGCCCCTGAGTTTGAATTTCTTAGTGAGACGATCCGCGTGATCGATGTGCCGCGGGCGGCGGAAGACCAAGTGCTCTATGTCTTGATGAACGCTGACCTCGATGAGGCCGTGGCCGTACTTATTGACCCGACCGAGCAGGCAGATCACGGCGATGACTCGGAACGGACCATCACCACTACGGACGGACAGAATTGGCGTTGGCGTGCGCGCATGGCCGAGAGTATTGCCGCCCGGCTCGATCCGACGCGTTTTGGCGTAAAAGCACTCTACATCTTTGGGAGCACGAAGAACGCCACTGCCGGTGCCGCAAGCGATATCGATCTGCTCGTGCACTTCATCGGTAATGAGAAACAGCGCCGCGACCTAGAGCAGTGGTTCGAAGGCTGGAGTTTGTCCCTAAGTGAGATCAACTACCTAAGGACCGGCTATCGGACCGACAGCCTCCTGGATGTGCACATTGTCACAGACGATGACATCGCCAAGCAAACGAGCTACGCCGCTAAGATTGGTGCTGTAACCGATGCGGCAAGAGAGCTCTTGCTCGGCAATGGGGGCGTAGCTACTAAATAAGAGTGCGCGTTGCCGCCGCCGGACTCGCGGGATCAAACCGAACTAGCGCTAATTCCTGGCCGTCATGAGCGGCGGAGAAGCAGTGTGTCCGGCCGATACGCTGCGTCCACTCTCCCGTGAGCCGGGCCGATTCGTGGACGTGACCATGCAAGGTGATTAGCGGCTGCCTCTGCTTGATCAAGCGTTCAATGGCGATACTGCCGACATGCACATCTAGCGGCACGTGATCGATCATCTTTCCGTCCAATGCAGCACGGTCCAGCTTCGTCTTGTAGGGTGGGGAGTGGAACATCAAGATGGCTCTATCGATGGATCGATCACCAGTCAGGCTTGATAAATCGTCCTTTATCGTTCCGTACTTAATCTGATGCTCGGACATCGGGATCGAGCGACGCCCCTCTTCAGGCGCAACGCAGCCAGGATCGACATACCGTGATACGTCGTATCGTTCCCAGTCCTTGAGTAAGAACGGTGTCGGAGGCACACAGGCGTAGCCGTAAATGTCGTGGCCCGCAAATGCGACGCGGCGGTCGTGGATATACTCCCAGACGCCTGTGGTGGCCGCCGCGATAATCGTGGCCTCCTCCGAGCGACTGTCGTCATTACCAAGAATCAAAAAGACACGTGGATACGCCTGGCCGAGATCTTCTTGAAGTCGCGTCAGGTGACGCACTAGAAAATCATTCACGAAATCAACGTGATCGAAGTCCAGCGACGCGAGTGCCGAGAGCCCCGAGGGCAGCAAATCTCCGCCGAGGAATATTGCGCTTGGTCGCTCATCGGCGATCAGTCGAAACAGCTTCTGATACCGGCTCAGGTGGCCATGAAGATCGGAAACGAAGAAACAAGTCGGCATCGATAATCTCCAAAGGTCCTATCTTGAACTGAATGCCGTGCGACCTCAAGATGGTCGAGGGCGGTCAAGAGTGTATTTCGGGGATTAGCCGGTAATCAGGGGTATTCCATAAACGCATTCCAGTTGGCTCAGCGAATATTTGCGCCCCGCCGCGGCTCTGAGCGCCAGAGGAATCTAGGTGGTGACGCGTTGCTAAGTCCGGTTCCCGGGAAACAGTATCTCTGCCAAATTGACAACATCACAGATCTGCCTGACCCGTCCATGCTGGAAGTCGATTTTCATAGGTCGCGAGCCGCACAGGCTACGCATGCTGAAAGCTGAACATCCCGAACTTGTTTCCTCGCGGTCTTCAACCTGGCGCGCGGATGGCACCCAAAGCCGTTACACATAGCGATTTGATCTGCCGCGAAGAAGGTCAACTTGTTTGGCAGAGCACCCACAATCTCCAACAGGGGATCCTACCAGAAAATGGTGGAACCGTTGTCAGCTGATCGGCGACACCGTCGTTTGTCCGACTGGATCCCGAACACTGCATTGGAATCCCCATTCCAGCGCCTGAATCTCCAGAGTGAATCCACCGTGCTGTTCGCGATGATCTTCAGAGTGGTACATCGTGCTCCTCAACACCAGAGAGACGAGCGTCCCACGCTGGTGCATCAGCGATTTGAGTCCGGTTCGCAGCTTCGGCATCTTGATGCCACAGTCAATCCCGGCAATAGCGGCGGTCCGGTGGCCCATGTAGCCGGTCGATTCTTCGGCGTAGCCACCCACAAGCGTTTCGGTAATCCTCGTCAGTTGGAAGGACTGGCGGATCGCGAGAGCCATGGATGCGGCTCAGCAACATCCTGACGATTCGCTCAAGGACACGTCTGGCATGGCGTTCGCGAACCAACAGCAGGGCCAGAACGATCATCGCCATCGCTGTGCTGATCCAAACCATGGTCGCCCCTTGGAAGTCGGCTCGGTGTACGCCCAGCTCAGCCTGATGACGGGCAGTCTCGTGCTTCCGAGTGGTCTGCTCTCTTTGCAGCTGACGAGTCAAATCTTCGATGGTCTTTGCATGCTGATCATGCTGACTAGGTTGGTCAGTGCAAGAGGGCAGCATGAACACGCTGACGAGCAGCAAGATCCGGACGGGAACTACGAATTGCGATCCGTAGTGAATACCGAACAGGCGGCAGGCAGCAAGGGTTTTGGGGGAATGGCCTATGGGCAGCGGCTTTCAAGGAGCGGGCAGACAGAGTTACCGTCATCTACGCACTCCCTGCTCAGCTTGAATGGCCTTCAACTCACCAATCAGTGCCGAAGCCTCCTGAAGCGTCAAATCATCCAGCCTGCTCACGTTGTGCTTCAGTTTGGCGGTCTGATCCGCATCAAGCCCTAGGTTCTTGCAGATGGCTCTGATGGCACCCTGCTGGCTTGGGGTTGCGTAGCGGACCGTTTGCTGCGGTGTGCCATTGCCACGTCCATCATAAGGTGGGCGTTGGTGGTTTGAGGATGTTTCATTGCTGGCACCGTTGCCGTTGTTGGCAGAGGCGAGTTCCTGATCAACCGAGCGGCGAGCCAACTCGAAGAGTCTGCGGATGCGATCTAGAAGTCCATCGGGACCGCCGACTAGGCCAGATTCAACTTCGAGTTCGATGTTGACGCTGGCTCCACGGGAGCAGTAGTTGGGTTCACCGACTTTGCGGCTGAATCCTGCGTTTAGTTTGAGCACGAGATTACTCCTTCGGGTTGGTGTACACTTATTTCGAGACGTCATGAGCCATGTGGAGGACAGACATGCCAAATGGAGGAAGCGACTGTTGCGGAACCTGCTGGTTCTATCGCAAGAACAAGGGTGAGATTGTCAACCTGCCACAGCCTGCTTGGCTTGGTTTCTCAATCCACTCTGCTTAGGCGAGCTGTCTTGAGAGCTGTGGACGATATGCGTCCAATCCAGGCTCGAATCGCTGTCGTGATCCGGAGAAACACCCTCGAAAATCAGCTGACACAGAGCAACATGGCGAACGAGTTGCGGATTTCTGTCGGTTCTTCTTAGCTTGTCTTAGGCACAACGACACACTGAGGTGCCCCGGCAAATCGTGATCGGAGGATTCCACTGATGACGCTCCTGGTCGTATACGGCCTACTGGCCATTGCAGTTTCGTTTGTCTGTTCTCTTCTGGAGGCCTGTTTGCTGAGCCTGCCACGTAGCTATGTGGAGCTACTGCAAGAGCGCGGCACACGGGCGGCCGCGATCCTCCACGAGATGAAGAGCAACATTGACCGGCCGCTGGCGGCGATCCTCACGTTGAATACTGTAGCTCATACCGTGGGAGCTGTCGGCGTCGGGGGCGAGGCTGCCGCCGTGTTTGGCAGTGGGGCGGTCGGCGTGGCCAGCGCGCTCATGACGTTTCTGGTTCTGGTCGTGAGCGAGATCATTCCGAAGACGTTGGGGGCGGTTCATGCCAAGTCGCTAGCGCTCCCGGCGGCGATGACCATTCGTCTGATGATCCTACTGTGCCTTCCGCTGATTATCCTGCTGGAGTGGATCAAACGGGTCATCGCCTACGAGCGACATGAAGAGCGTCTCAGTCGCGCGGAGCTGTTAGCCACCATACGACTCGGGCAGACGAGCGGCGCGATAGATAAGAGCGAGTACCAGATCGCTTCAAACCTGATTGCTTTATCGACGGTCCGCTTGAGCCGCGTGCTAACGCCTCGCACTGTCGTATTTTCGCTCCCTGAGGAATTGACCGTTCAGCAGGTACTCGCCGAACACGCCCCCATTCGCTTCGCCCGGATTCCGGTGTATGCGGGTGATCCTGAACAGGTAACAGGGTATGTCCCGCGCTTCGCCATCTATGCCGTTCATTTTGCCAACCAAGACCAAAAACTCCTCAAGGAGTTGGTCAAGCCCATGCCAATCTTTCCGGAGTTGGCGATGGTCGGCGACGCCTTGGGCATCCTCATCAAGAACAGACAACACATTGCGCTGGTTGTCGACGAATACGGAGGCATGTCGGGCATAGCAACATCAGAGGATCTTCTGGAGACACTCCTCGGCGAGGAGATTGTGGACGAGACCGACATCGTCGTGGATATGCAGGAGCTGGCCCGACGAAGGGGCCAAGGGCACCAACCGAGCTAGTTCGATGTGTCATTGAAGTTCAAACACGTTGGATGGCGGCGGCGTTTCTCCCTTCGTCGTGATGGGCACAACGCTTGCCCTTGTCCCTGGTAAGAGGACCACCGATGATACGCCATCATCTAATCTGATGATGAGCGGTGGCCCATGAGCGAGTTGTAGGAGGTTGAGCAGGTGCTCTCACCAATGGGTTTGCTCGACATCCCCGACGATCGTTCCGCCCACTGGATCACGAACGCTGCATTGGAATCCCCATTCCATCGCCTGAATCTCCAGCGTGAATCCACCATGCTGCCTGCGCTCATCCCCGAACATGCATAAGACATGCTCTTCAACCCCCGAGAGCCATGCATCCCATGCTGGCGCCCGCAGTATTGTAGTCTGGCCATCGTCCTTGCTCTGAAGGGAAATTCTATCCTTGGTGCTCAAGTACAGGTTCTGAATCCTCTGCTTCAGCTCGCCCTTGGCTAGGCACAGCCCGCCTTTGAACGTTTCACGAACAAGTTCGAGTTGTTGGCGGTTCCAGTCGTGGTAGAAGATGTGGATGCGCGGGATGAGGAATCCAGCTTCCCTCACAACTCCAATCGCGAAGAGCATGTCTTCGCTGGTGGCTTCGTACAACATTTCAAGGTCATTCTGGTTCATAGACTGAATCTCCAATCTCCTGACGGCTATCGGTAGCGGCTACGAGGCTTTCTCCATCTGTATCCAGCAATCGGTCGCCGTCTGCGTTTGGAATGGTGCGAGCCATAGGCTTGTTTCTTGGTGTGCCTCGGGATGCTCTGCTGAGGAATCCAAATCCCGTTGAAGGACTCAATCAATAGTAGCAATAGGCCCATGAGGGGATTTCTCCTTCCTGGACAGTTACCAAAGTGTCCAATTTGGGCACCAAACGGCCCTCGCGGGATTCCAACGAAGCGCGAAATTGAACACTCCGACTGAAACCGGAGGCCAAAGGGCGCCTATACGGAGTTGGGGGGTGTCAGAGGTCATCAAGACAGGCTAACAGCCCGTTGTAGAAGTCCGTTTTTTGCTCGAATCACGCCGCGTGTAGCATTTGCAACAATATCGTTCGGGACGAGCGGATCGACTGGCATACCTGACCTAGCAGCTTCTGTCGGCGCCAAGCTGTACTCCAGCAGGCTATTAGGCGCAGCAAACGGCCGCCCAGGCCTTCGGCCCAGCCTT
>JAJDDP010000071.1 GCA_029260235.1 Phycisphaerae bacterium
CGCAGCGGAGTCAGAACCGCCGGAGACATCTTCTTGTGTTACGATCAGTGCCATATCATTCACAAATTCGGACAGGATGCCGACGACGAAAACTCCACAATCACACCGAACAATTCTCCCGTTGTCGGCGACGCCAGGTACCGATGCTGACGTCCATCCTCCATGGTCTCAATCGCCGGGCCGAGTCCGCTCAGTGTTTGCCGAAAACCCTCCTCATGTTGCACCACAATGTGTCCATGCAATCGATCAATCTGCCACTCACCGTCCATGAGTTTGAAATCACCAAACGCATCGATGATCGTCTCGTCGTAGGTCTGCCAGATCAGGTGCGCAGGTTTTCCCGTGTTCTGCGGGTTGGTGATGTAGGGATACTGCACCGCCACGTTCGCAAAGGAGTTGGGGCACGGCGCCGTAAACCCGCCAACCATCCTCAGCGTCACCAGACTGTCGCTGTCTGGCATAATGTGGCTGTTGAACTGGCTGGCCGAGAGCGTCACGACCTCGGTGTCGCTACCACCCGGCCCGCCGCAGGCGCCCGCGCTCTGGATAAACAAGTCGCCCACTTGGGTGCCGTTGAGCTCGACCCTTACATGCTTACCCGCGCCAATCAGATCGGCCCGTGCGGTGACGATGATGTCCACCGGTCCGGTCGCACGCGGCGTCGCGGGAATCGTAAAAATCTTCGTCGGAAAGGACAGGAACCCAAACGGTTCTTGATCTTCCGACTGATGCAGGTAGACCTTGTCCTCGCCGGGCTTATTAGGCCAGCGAGGTTTCATGACGAATCGATCTTTGTGGATCAGGTTGCTGGGCATTTTTGTTATGCGTTATCGCTTATAGCTGCCAGTTAGACTCTCAAGAACAACCATGCTTCGACTGCAAAAGTAAAATAGAGCTTGCTCTAGGGACTGCTCCCTCCCGATGTCTGTATGCTGTCATCCACCACCGCCGCCGCAGGCATGTCGAGTGCAACCTCCACGATCTTCGCCGTGCCCAGGTCGTAGACCTTGACGGCCAGTACGTTGTCGATGCCGAGCACCTGCGAGACCAGCGGATCGGCAGAACCAGATGCAATGGCCGCGTCGTACTCAGCGGGTGTCGTGATGGTCGCGCCGGAGACCGTCACCTGCTTCGTCACGAACGGCTTCAATCCGTCGTACACGGCACCGGGAGTTGGGTAGACTTCAAACCAACCACCGGTGGTTGAGATGGCGCCCTCCACGGGGCTGTCCTGATTGTCGTACGAAAGCGTCTGCGCGTACGCGACGGCGGTACCGACGTGACGAAGCAGGCCGAAGCTAAGCTGCGCCTTGCCCGCTCGATCACTCGTGCGTACCGGCTGCTTGACTGCAATCTTCTCGCCCGCATCCTGCCTGCGCGTCGCCTCGGTTAGCTGTTTGACATCTCTCATGATCGTTGCCCCGTTCCGATGATCGTTGCCGCCGTCGGCCCGGCTGCCATGGCCACGACTTCGCTGGTTGTAAACGTGTTTTGCTCTGCCACGCCGCTAGCGTTGCGAGCACGCACCGCGAAGACGTGCGTCGTGCCGTTGCCGTAGGCGCCCGTCGTGAAGGTGAATCGATGCTGATCGATCTCGTAGGGAATGGTGCCCAGCGGCGTGTTGTAATCCACACTCGCGGCATCGACGCCCTCGAACACCTGGAAGTCGGTCGGGTAGGCTCCCTGCCCCGATGGTCCGTAAGACCAAACCACTTCAAAGGTGCCACCGCCTTGCGGCAGCGCCGCCAGGTCGATCGGGTACATGGGCATGAGTGGCTGAATGAGGTTTGAACCGTTATCGAAGTCGAGTCGAATGGGGTTTGACCAAACCGAAGCGAACCCGTTACCAAGCACGTTGGCCGCGCTGTAGACGTACGCCTGGTCGGCATCGTGGGCGACCAGATCACCCGTGTCGATGGTGGTATCGCCCAGCCTGGCTAGCCCCACGAAGTGCCAATAGGTTTCCGGAACGGGGTAGAGTTTCTTGCGGCGGAGCACAACCACGCCTGCCGGGTACGGAAACGCCATCCCTCGCGTGAGACCATAGCCAAGTGCCATGGTGTCAGCGGACGTGTCGCCGAACCCGAGCAGGTCGCGAGTTTCGATGAGTTGCTTCACCGCGCTGGTCATACCGGCAGAACCTCCTGCTCATCGCCCATGCTTGGATTCTGTTGCACCTTGAGTTGGAACCTCGGCGTGACGTTGTCGGTCTCGTAGATGGTCATAATCTGCGTCTGCACATTGAAGGTCACCCGTCCCTTCTCACGTTGGACAATGTCGCTGATGGCTTCGCCAAAGGTGCCCGCCGTGTCGTGGTCGGTGCGAACCGCGTCGAGCACTCTCGCCGCAGGCTTGGGCACAATCGCAAACCGTTCAAAGAACACAAACGCACCCGAAACCTTGACGGCGATTTCCACCCAGTCGGCCCCAGCGGCGAACATCGCATCGGGCAGGTCCAGTCGGTACTCGCCGGGCCGGTTGGTGGCGTCCACCTCTTTCCATCCGCCGTCGGCGTGGGCATCGTCGAGGTTGGTGAGTGCGCTCATGGTCACCGCAACCGAGACCAGTCCACCCTGCCGCCACGTTGTCAGCGTGACCGAGCCGTGTGCCACACCGGTCATGCCCTGACTGTCCGCCGTCTTGCGAAGCACCAACGTGGTGGAAAAATCCGTCGTGCCCGCAATGACACCATCGATGAGTTTGTTGGACATTTAGCGAACCCCTTCCATGGGACTAAGCGGCGACAGGCCAACGCCCGGTGCAGTGAACCCCTGCGCACCGACAATGCCACCGGTGCGCAGACCGAACAGATTGGACAGTGGCGGGTTGTTGTAGGAGCTCGTTCCGCTGACCGCGCCGTTGTTGGCATTGCCCGACAGATCAACAAACGTCGCACTGCCGTCGTAGCCGGGATAGGAAAACAGCACGCTCTCCGGCGTAGCGTACGGCGCCCGCCACTGGGCTTTGACCTCAGCGAGTGACATCCGTTTGTTCCACAGCCCGAAGAATCCAAGCTGGCCATCGAACGACTGCGTCGGGACCGCCAGGGAGTTGTGCCCCACGGTAAGGTCGTGGGCTGAGTCATCCGCCACCGCACCAACACCGGTCGTACGCGTGTAGGTCGGCTCCACTGGCAGGCTATTGAGCGGACCATGCAGTATCTGCGGGGCGACGCCATCCGAGTCCATCACCGCCAAAAACTCCCAGCGATTCGCCTGGATGATGTTGCCATTGGATTGCAGACTCGTGTCCGTTGTGGCCCGATGATGAAAGAACCACCAATCGTCCGCTGCAACCTGACCGAACGGTCGAAACAGCGACCAGCCATCCGTCTGCGACGTGGACCGCTTCTCCGCCAGCACATACGCACCGCCCGTGATCAAATCCACCCGGTAGATGGCGATCAGCGTCATCGCGTCGAGGCTGTTGATAGCAGCGTCGGCGGGCACGATGGCTTCGTCGGTGGTGGATTGCAGGTCGATCGACATTACGAATCAGTTACTCCCAAATAACAAACACAGCGTGCGTACTGACCACAGCCAGCGTGCTGGTCGCGTCAAACTTCAAAACCATGCCAAGACGCTGCCCCTCCTTGCCCGCCATGGACGCGGCGTCCAGCGGTATCTTGGTCACCTTGTCCTTGTGGTTGTCACTTGCACCCCAGGTGATCGTGGTGTCCCCTTCCAGGTTGACCGTAACGTTAAACCAATCCTCACCGTCATCCGCGAACGCCCACTGCGGTTCCACGACTACCGTCCCGGTATCCGCATCGGCTAGTGAAACAATCTTGAGCTTGGGTGTTCCCGTGGGCATGACCTCCGGGAGCCGAAACGACAGGAACCATTTGCGATCGAGAGTAATGGACGCCGCAAGGCCGAGCCCCGCGATCTTGCGGCTATTGGCCACATGCACCGACGGGAACGCTTCACCGCTGTCATCCGGCGTGTGGCTGGTTGGAAACAAATAGGTCATGCTCATAAAGAAAACCTCTACGACTCGCGCCGTTCTACTACGGCCCGGTGACTGGCTGTTGAATCTGGAAGAAGGCGTTGAGCACCACGGTCACATCCGCCGCCGCGTTGGCCGCCTCCACCTCAATCTCCAAAGTCTGCCCGGCGGTATAAAAACCATTGCTGGTGCCCGGCACGGATGATCCGGAGTTCAGCCCGTCGGCCACATTGATCATCTGGCTCTGTTGGGAGAACATGGACAGTCCGTTGATGAGGATGTCGATGATCAGGTTGCCGCCACTCGGTGCTGTCACCGCATACGCCTTGCCCGTGAAAATCCGGCAGTCGTGAGCGAGCAGGATTTTGTGCTTGGCCACGCCGAGCGCGGGCACTCCGGCAAGATGAATCACCAGCGGCTGGTAGATGGCATAGTCCGACCCGGCCAGCGCACCGGCTCTCGCGGGCGATCTCGAAATCTCCACCCAGTCCGTTCCGTTGTGAATGAGCGTCAAACGGCTGTCAAAGCTGGTCATCTCAAACTGAGAATCGTTCGACAAACGAAACGCCCCACCGACGGTCGCGGCGTGTTGCACCGTCACAATCCGCGCCGCATTGGCCGGAGCGAGCACGATGATCTCTCCCGCCGAGCCGCCCAGAATCTGATCCAGAAAATCCGTCGCGGCCATCGCCTCGGTGTCCACTTTGATCAGCGGCTTGGTGAAGGCGGTCAATTGGCCAAAGCCGCCGCTCTCCACGATGGACAGTGTTTCACTGTCCACCTGGAGCGTGCTGACGTTGGTAAGCGGTAGCGCGGCGAGGCTGTTCAGAAGCGACGCAATGTCGGTCTGACTGCGGCTGACCTCCGTCCACTCTGTCGCCGTGTGCTGCATCAGAACGATTGTCTTGTCCGCATCATCCAGCACGAAATCGCCATCGAGTTTCAGGTTGCCCGTGCCATCCTTCATGGTCACCACCCGTGCTTGCGTTTCCGCTTTGACCAGCAGCAGTTGCCCCACCTTGGCCGCGTCGGCGGTGATGGTAGCGAGGTCATCGGTCGCGGCGTCTGTCTCCGTATCCACACTGTGGTAGATGCCCGTTGGTGTAACAACACCAGCAGCAATCGTGAGCTCAGTCGAGGCAGCGAGTTTCAACGATCCGAGATTCTTAATCCCGTTACCGTTGAAATCCACCTCAGCCGCCGCCGCCACGGCATACCAACTGTTCGTCCCACCGATGCCAAAATTCATCCAGCGGGCGTCCACGATCGACGTCACCGTGGTGGCGTCCGTGGTCACGATCGCGAGCTTGTATACGTCCGCCGGAAATCCCGTCGTGTTGGTCAGCAGCGTCTCCGTCGCATCGAGCCAGAGATAGTTGGTCTGGTTCGCGGGAAGCGTCTTGCTGCCACCGGCGAAGTTGCGACGCGTTCCGGCGAGCTCGTAGTCAGCACCGAACGCATCCACCGTCAGCCCGGTCGCAATCTGCACCACCGCGCCCATCACAAGCGGTGCGAGCAGGCCCCACATGTTCTTGTTGGTGCTGTTGATGTGATCCATCAGCGTCGGACTGGTCGACGGACTCAGGTTGGCGCTCGGATATTCCAGTCCCACGCCCGTGTGCTTCTGACCGCCCAGCGCCTTGGCCGCCGTGTCGCCCAAAAATGGCAATACAGGATTACTCATCAGTCTACTCCTTTAGACAATCGCAAAGCGGGCCTTCCCCGCCACCATCGAATCAAATGAAAACTTCAAGAGCGGCTCCGGATCGGTCGCCGCGACAAACACCGTCGCCTCCGGCGTCGATGCGGATTGTTCGACACCCGCCCGGTCCACCGGACGAACCGCGAATTTTTCGGGTCGGTAGTTCGCACCCACCGGCACCGCCACCTCGATGAAATCCGGCGCCGTGCCCAGCGGTGTCGTGCCGAGCGCCGTGTGTTCCAGCCGACCGTTCCGCACCGCCTCGGGTTTGTTGTCCGCCAGCTTGGCGACGCCCAGTCGCTGTGATCCGAGCGGTCTGGCTTCTACCCTCCCCGGCATCACCTCGGCGGGGCGCGCCAATAGCGGCTTCGCGAAATCAACCGTCCCGGACCCGGCGTCGCCATACACCTGCAGGCGCGTGCCACCATCCCAGGATGGATCGACGGGAACGCGAATGGTGACAATCGGCTTACTCAAGACCGCTCTCCGGATTGCTGCGCAGGTCACCCAGAATGTAGGTCGTGGCATGACCCACCGCCGGATCGAATGTGATCTCTTTGCGCACCACCTGCGGGTACTCGCTGAACGAAATCCCCAAACCGTCCACCCCGGAAAAACTGTCACCCAGAAGCCAATTGTGATCGATCCACGGCACCTTGACTGGTCCGGCATAGGACTCATGCACCGTCTGCTCCATGTGCTCATCACCAAACGCCTGCAGCAGCGCCGTGTCGTCTCGCGTCTCGAACTGCGGATCACTGTCGGTCGGCTGTGCATCCAGCACGGAGTTCTGCCCGCGTCGCTTGTTGAGTTGGAATCGCTCACTGACGTCGATGATCTGACTTCGCGGCCTGGCGAACGGAACGGTGGATGTCGTCGGCTCATAGATCAACCGGCCATCGCCTTCGATGGTGCAGGTCACACGAACGGCGAAGCGCCCTTCGATGATCGCCTCCAGCATGCGCGTCGAGTTGGCATCACTCGGATCAGAGAGCAGCGACACCGAGTCCAGCAGATTGTCCTCCACAAACCAGAGCGCCGCCCGCGTCGTGTCGATCAGCGCCTGCCCCTCGTAGCGCACCCAATCGGTTTGCTGCATGGCGAGGATCGGATCGGCTGCGTTGAAGTTGAACTCGACGATCGGCGATCGATCATCCGAGGCGGAAAAGCGACCGATGGTCGGCAAAAACGGACGCGTCCTCGTCACCCACGACTGCACATCGAGAAGCGGAATCCCGCCGCCAATGTCGCTGTCGAGGTAAACCGGCGCTCGCCCCAGCGGCGTCGGCTGCGCACTGTAAGGATCGTAAAGCAGGTTCGTGTACCGCGACTGCCTGTCATAGCCAAACAGGTACCGCTTCGTATCGGGAAACACCCACAGCCGTCCGATGTCGCTCACGCTCTTGTGGTTTGGATGCTTGGCGTGGTAGATCGAACGAGGCTGGTCGCTGATGTCCAATTCCGGATCGAACTCACCCACCCAAAATGCCAGTGCCGCTTGTTGTGCAGCCGCCGTGGTCAGATCATCCAGTTGGGCAAAGGGCTTCCAGCCCGGTCGAAGCAGCAGCGTCACCTCGTATCGTTTCTTAGCGCCGACAAACTTCGGGCGCGAGATCACGCGGCTGTCCTTGGTCACCGTTGCGTTGAATGACGCCCGGTTGGCGTCGATAATGGCGGAAACCCGATCTTCGGAGATGTCGGTGAACGGCGCCTGCCGTGCCAGATCGTCCACGATCGGCTCCGCCATCTGCTTGCGCTTGGTCACCACCGCCGCCTCGTCTCTGCCCAGTGTCGCCCACACACGCAGGAAATAATCGAACGCGACGCCGTTGGCATTGGTTTCGGGTCTGACCTGTGGCGCGAAATGCAAACCCGCCGCATCGCACAGCACGGTGAGCGCTTCCTTCACGTTCATCGAACGCAGGCTGATGCCCTTCACGACTGCCGTCATGCGCCGCTCGAACGGATCAGCCGTAGTAGACGGCGGCTGTCCCTGTAGCGTCTTGGTATCCTCGAAAAACTCGCTCACCGAGAAACCAGTCAGCGTCCTGCCCACATAAAAGTAGAGCAGGTTGCGCAGAGCGTCCGCAAAATTCCACACCTGTCCCGCCGGGTCGCCGTCGTAGGTGTGCAGGTAGACCTGCACGGGCGAACCGTTCATCACAACGTCCACCGGTTCCGCCGCCCGGTTGCCGCGAACGCCGAAATCGTTGTCAAACGTGTTGTACGCAAGTGGCAGTGACCAGACGAGGGCATCGTTCGGAGCCTGTGGGTTCCACTGCGCCTCTGAGTTCTGCTTCATAGAGCGAGCGAACACCTGCGCGGTCGGGTCACTGGTGAGCAGTTCGTCGGCTGCGCTCAGGCAGGTCACCGTGTAGTGTTGATGACGATCCGACCAGGACAGCGTGTTTGACTGCGGGTAGCCGCTAAAGAGGGCAAACGTATTAAAACCCTTCTGAAACGAAATCCGCACGCGACGGTCGGGATGCAGGTTATCCAGTGCATGGGTAAAATGGTCGCTGCCCAACTGTCCCGCGCCAGCCAGCTTGGCGGCGTCGAGCAGTCCGAGCAGTCGGCACGATGTTTCGGAGCTATCGATCCCTTCGCCGATGGAAACCACGCGCAACGAGTCTGGAGCCGGGACGTAGTTGTTCGTCTGAAAACCCGTCTCAAGCTGCAGGGAGATGGCAGCCGATCGGCTCGCCCACTCCGTCGGTTCACCGGCGAGCTTCTTACGCGAGATGCGCTCGATCCCCGGCTTACCGCTTCCACCCTGTAACACCGTTCCCAAAGGCTTCGCCTTTCCTAATGCCCGCTTCGCGGGTTTCAATGGCCCTATTCAGGACGTTTATCCGTCCCCCGATTCGCTACGAACCGGGCCAGCAAAAAGGGCGAAGCCCTTACTGGAGGGCCTTGAAGGTGACCTCAACTTGGAGGATCGCCTTCCCGTTCCCTGTGTACCGTGGCGGGTGGCATGGTCCACGCTTGCGTGGCCATGTCTTTGTCACTGTAAAGCCTTGAAGGTGACCTCGACTTGGAGGATCGCCTTCCCGTTTCCTGTCAATCTCGGACCGCGTGGCTGCCAGCCCGTGATCCGTGCTTTCGTTGAGAGCACCTTGCCCGCCGCGTCCGTCAGCTGCGTCGCCCAGATTTCCGTCTGATCGAACGGGGTGAGTTTTCCGAGCGTGTCTCGCTTATGTCCCGCCAGCTTGCTGTCCAGATCATCCGTAATGGCATTGAGTGTCGCTTCATCCTTGGCCACGATCGTGCCACGCCAGACGAACGTTTCGCCATCGAGTCCGAGGTGTTCCTCGAACGATCCGGCGAGTTGTGCCATCGGGTGTTGGTTCGCTCGGGCTACCATGGGTCCGCGTTCGACCTTAACGGTGAACGTCGCGTCTCCGGCACCGTTGCGGACACCGCCGATTTGCCCGACATCGAGCAGGCTGACACCGTTACCACCTCCATATTTTGGATGCCCGTTTGCCATACCTTTCCCTAAAGCCCGCTTCGATCTCGCTTGTTCTCGCCATTGACGACGCGGCTACGCTGCGAGGCCGCCGACTCGCCCATCATGTTCGCACCTCGGTTATCGTTGATGATCGTGGTGGCGCCTTGCGGTTCCCGATCAAGGCGTTCTTTCATCGCGGTGAGCTGTTGGAGCGACTGTCGTGCAATCCGAATCGTTTCAGCGTTGAGATCGCCCTCGCCAATCGCCAGGTCGCCGTCCTCTCTTAGTTCTTTAAGCGCTTCCGTGAGCAACGACTCGTTTATGCGACGGAAGAAGCCCTCACGCGATTCAGTAGAACTGATGCCAAATCCAGCTTGCCTTCCTTGTTTGTCAAATACATCTTCCATTGCCTGCACGATAAGCGCGACGGTACGCGGATCGGTTCCAGTCCCGCCGGTGAATTTCTTAATCAGTTCCTCTAAATCTGTCGTTGATCCTCCAACAGACCTCGACTCCGCAACCGCACGTTTTATAGCCTCGTTTTGCTGCACACCCTCCCGGCCAAACGCCGCCTCGATGGTGTCACTGTGGCGGTTCAGCGCGTTTTCGATTCGGGCATCACCCGTCGCGCCGCCAGCCTTTGAAAGGTCTAGTTTGCCGCTCTGCTGCAGGAATGCGATGCGTGCAATCTCCTCGATTGAGCGGCTGCCGCCACCCGCCGTATCGCTCGCCCCGCCCACCGACGCGATGACTCGCTTGATCGCATCGTCCGTCAAAAACCCATCATCAAATTTGTCGCGCACGCGCCCGAATGTTTTTCCCGCCGCGCGCGCCTGATCCGCATCGAAAGGCGCCTGCCCGCTGGCATCCCGAATCGACTCGATCGACTGCTGATTGTCCGCCGCCTGATTCTTGAGCTCCGTCTGGGCATCGACAATCTCGCGCGTCTCCTTGGCCACTGCCTCCGCCTCTTCCCGCATCTTTTTAAGTGCCGAAGTAATGGCAAAGATGGCAGCAAGCACCAACCCGCCCGCACCGAGCAGTTTTAGTGCCGCAGCATTCCCCTTGATCGCCGCCGACGCCTTCTTGGCGGCACCGGCTAGGTCGGTCTGGGACAGCGCAAACTCACTAGCGACCTTCGACCCCTTGATGAACAGGTCAGCAATCCGTCCCAGCGCCGGGCTGATCCCCGCAAGCAGAGCGATGTAATCGCCCTCCGAGGCGTTAAGGTTGTCCTGCGCATCCGCCGCTTCTTTCGTTGCGGACGACGCCGCGCCGGTTTGCCCGGTGACCTTATTTTGCGCATCGGCGATCTCATTGAGTCCGCCCTTGACCTTGTCCTTGCCTTCAAGGCCTACGCCGAGTGTCAGTTCTTCGTTTGGCATCCTTGCCCACTATCCTTCCGGCTTCGCCGGTTCTACTTGCCCCGTTTGGAGCGTTTCTACCATTCCCCGATCAACCCACGATCCGGGCCACCCGCTTCGCGGGCACTACGGCGGTTAGGCGAAGTTGATGAGTCGGTTCGCCACAATCGCATCATCGATCGTCCGCTCCGTGAACGGCGTCACCGGATCACGAAAGACCAGGTGCCCCGTCAGGCTCACGCCCGTCCAGCCGGCACCACTCGTTCGTGTCTTCTTGTTGAACTTGCAGTTGCGGAGCGTCAGCGTCTGATTCGCCGTCGCGCCCACGCCTTCGAGCGTGACCACCAGGTCAGCAACACCAGCCTTGAGCAGTTGACCAGCCACGTCTTCAGCGCCCGCCTTGACCTTGGTATCACGGATGACAAGCGTGACCGGCACCTTGTCGAAAGGTGGCACATCCACAGCCGTCGTACCCTTGTCACCATCTCCAGAATCCTCCAGCGGCGATCCACCGCGTGCGCTAACGGAAAACGAAAGCTGCTGCACATGCAGCGGTGCAATACCCGGC
This sequence comes from Phycisphaerae bacterium, assembly GCA_029260235.1. Classification (GTDB taxonomy): domain Bacteria; phylum Planctomycetota; class Phycisphaerae; order UBA1845; family UBA1845; genus OFTM209. Next base: position 11,034 of record JAJDDP010000071.1, read on the forward strand.
GTGCTTCCATGGAGAGCGGTCAACGGCCTCCAGAGCCTGCCGGGATGCGTCTTGGCGGGTTTTGGCTGCCCGGCGACATACGACTCTACGTCTTCCAGATCGTCGCCATCACCAAACCGGCACTGCGCCTGCAGGCTGAGCGTTGCATGCGAATTCACATTGGCATCAAACGCAGCGCTGAAGAAAACCGGGTTCTTAAGCGATGCCTTCTCGAATGTTGCCGTCGCGGATTCATGCCCGAAGAAATCTCCGGCGCTCGGAGCGCTGATGAGCGCGGCGATCATCTTCGTCACGTCGGTCGTGTTGATCGTGGAACGAACACGCCAGATTTCGCTGGTCGATTCGCTGACCCCCTGGCTGCCATCGTGCTCGGCATCGACGTTGACAATCGTCTCACTCGTCGTCACGATTTGCGTCGCACCGCCGATCGCCACACCGTTAAACACGGCGCCGTCTACTTGGTCATACACTCGTTGGTTTGGCATTTTCTCTAATCTCTCTTATGGGTGGCATGGTCCACGCTTGTGTGATCCACACTCGCGTGGCCATGGTTTTTACGCCGGGACTTCGTCGACGATCACTGTCGCCGTCATCAGCAGGATGTCATCCCCATTGACCACAATCTGCGTCCCCCGAAAATCCGTCTTGTCCGTAAAGCTCGTACCATCCGTCACACCCGGCTTGAGTCCGTGCAGGGCGTACCGCATCAGGTCACGCACGGCGTTGGTACCCGGCTCGCCCGCATCTCCGCGCCGCGACCTCGTGGGCCTTCTGTTTCTAAACCCGATCATCACCAGGTACCGCCCTCGAATCCGCTGATCATCCGCCGACAGGTTTTCGACATCGTCCTGCAGAAAAAACACGCGAGCGATTCGGTTGCGTTTGGATTCCATAAACTCCCTGCTGAACTGCTGAGCGGTGTCTTGCTCCGACCCCTCCCACGGCGCCACGTCTTCCGCGTTGAACAGCGCACCGAGGCCAAACTGAATCCCCTGCAGTTGGGTCACGATCCAGTCTTCAATCTGCGATGCCATAGAATTGTCGTTAGCCATGGTTAGTCGAGCTCCAGGTGCGCGGGGAGCAAGTCCTCACGAATCGTCTTGAGATCGTTATCATCCACCAACAGAAACGGATGCGGCTCCTGACGCACCAACAGCGCCAGGGTAAAGAGCAGCCGAGTCCGACCCCGCCCCGTCTTGGTGGGCAGCAGCAATACGCCGATGACGTTTGGCTTGCCGCTCTTGGAAGGCCGAAAGAACAGACGCTCCTGCTGATCCTCGGGCAGGTCGCGCGGGCCAATGCCCAGACGCCTGAGCTTCGGGTCCATGGGAATCGCCAGCGCATCCGCCTTGTCCGGATAGATCGTGCCACCGTGGTGGTACTGGGCGGCGTAGGGCAGGTTGCTGCCGACGACGACTTTTTCGTCGCTCAGTCGAAAAACGGAGTTCTCGTTTCCCTGCCCGGTATCGCCAACGTTCAGCGACGCCGCCAGCTTCCCTTCGCTGGTTCCCCCATCTCCTTTGTCGGTATGTGCTTGCACCCTTCTCACTGCCGAGTTCATTTCCAGCACGCCGATCTTCTCCATGAGACCGCGCGTGTTTTGAATGCGGTTTGACGCCTGTTCAAACATGGCAAGATTGCCACTGCTCGTTGTATTGAAGGTGACGCCGAAACTCATACGATCGTCTCCCGCGAAGCGTTTGGCGGCGAGGACTTCCACTTGGCGCCCGGCTCATCCGACGTCGTCGGCGCCGGGGTCAGTGTCGCCGGTAGCAACGCCTTGCCCTCACTGATCTTCGTGGCCCAATCGATGGCATCATCGCGTTGCTTGCGAACATCATCAGGCGCATCGCTTCGCCGCGACTGCATCATGTAGATAACGACCGCCATGACCTTGCCGCGAAGGGGCGCCGCCACTTCCGGATGCGCGACCAGGTCGATCGGCACCTTCGTGCGTCGAGAGAGATAGGAATCGATCTCGCCCTCCGCTTCATCGATGTACTGATCGATCAGCGCCGTGTCGGGAGTCGAGCCGCTATCCGTAGTCAGTTCGGCAGCGGTTTTGTTCCCGACACGGGTGATCACATCTGCATTGGTCAGGTAGTTGCCCATGCTTTTCTCTTGAGTTCAATCGTCCCGCGATTAGGTTGCGAGCGTATCCTTGAACAGGTAGCCGACGTCCTTGGCGATGATGTTCAGGTCGTAGGTCTCCACAACACGAATCATCTTGCCACCGTACGCCCCCTTGACGTCATCACGCGTGAACGCCTGTCGCTGCTTCCAGGCAAAGTTGGCGCCCCACACCACATCGCGCAACGCTGAACCGGCGCTCACACGCAGAAGCGCTGCCCCACCCTTGGTCGCGGTCGGCCCATCCCAGACACGCTTGTAACTCGCAGCCTGCCCCTTCTTGGTACTGTTACGCCTGGCACTCCCAACCAATACGGCGTCTAACCCAAGATACTCCGCGAGCTCTTGAATGTTGACCGCTGGCTTGGCTGCGCCACCGCCCCCTTTGATTTGTTGCGGGGCCAGCGTTCCTTTCACGGCAGCGAGAATCGCACTGTTGCGCGAGAGCTTGCGCCACGTCTCGATGCCCATCACCATGATGTTCGGCGGCATGAAGCAGGCATCGATACCGGCTTCGATGTCCGTCAACGCATCGTTCGAGAGCGTTGCCCAGGCTCCGGCGATATCTTTCTGATTGCCCGCGTTGTAGTTGTTGGCATTGAACACCGTGTTGGCAATGGCCACCTCCTTGTCAAGCTGAACGAGGCCCGTCACCTGTTCAGTCGCGTCGCTAAGCGGCTGGATCGGCGCATCGGCGTTGTCGATCTCCTCGTTGGAGACAAATATCTCCAGGCCGTAATCATCGCAGTCATACGCCTTCTCCGAGACGTTCCAGTCCACTTCGTTGGGGATGGACTTGGGACCGACGAGGCTTGGCGGAACGGTGAACCGTTCATCCTTGTCGTACTGCTTGAACTTGCCCTGCTTCTTTTCCACCGGCGTGGAGGGCAAAACCATTTCGCCGATGTATTCCGCGTTTTGGTATTGGACGGCCACATTAGACAGGCGGCCGTCAAACTGTAATGAGCTAACTGGTGGCATTGTTGAATCCTTTCAAGCGCGGCTCTGCAATCTTGAGCGGCGAATCCGTTCGCAAAAAAACACCGGCCCCTAGTTATGGGGCAAGGTGTTCTTACGCCAGGTCAAACTGCGACCGGGCAATCATGACGGGGAAGATGTCGCCGGACACAGCCGACGCCATGGCGATACCGATCGCCTGTTGTTTGGCCGTGGTCGCCGTCCCGGCGACTCCGTCACCGCTGGCATCCGACACCACGTAGTCACCACGTGCGATGGTGCCAGCCGCCTTAACCTCAGCGATACCGAGCACCGCCACCTCCAGCCTGTCACCGGAAGCGGCGGCAGGCTCCAGCGATACGCCCATGACAAGGTCCGTGTTGGCCGCAGCCTCCACGACCTGATCGTCAACGGCATCAAACTTGACGATCTTGTTGACCGCGATCACGCCACCGGCGGTAAACGCTTTGTTGAGTAGTTGATTGGGTCCAGCCATTTTTCAAATCCTTTCGTTTGTGTGGATCAAACCGGCAAAGCCTGAACAAAACGGACGAAGTCCGCGAAGCCGAAGCAAGACGGGCAACGCCCGCTAGCCGAAGATCACAGGGTATTGTTCCTCGAGAACAGCCACGGCTCGCTGACGTCCGACGCCCGTTCGTTCGATCTCATCGTTGATCATTTTGGTAGACAGCGCAATGATCCCATTCTTGTAGTTGCCGTCGTGCTCTTTCACCGAGTTGTCGATCATGAGTTGCTCGTCCACGTTGCTTCCGCTGTCCGGCCTGGCGGTGGATTGCGTTCGACCCTGCCGTGGCATCATGAGCGCGAGTACGCGTTTGCAATTCTCCGGGTCGTCAGCAGCCATATCCTTGAACATGGCCACATCACCCTCGGGGATCACACCCTTATCGATGTAGGGTTTGAGGAATTCATCCGCGTCGCGCTGATCCAGCTTCGCCTGAAGCTCCTCGACCTGCCGGGACAGCGCCACGACATTTCCGCCGCCGCTCTTGACCGCCTTGATAGCAGCGGTCACAACGGTCGCTCCGGCCTTGTTGTCCAGGCCGAGTGCTTCGCGAACACTGGCCGCAACCACCGTGTCCTCTTTTGCCTCTTCGGCGGCTTCCTCGGTCGGCTCCTCCGTCTTCTTGCCTTTCAGTGCATCGCGGATCGCGATTAGAACCTTGACCTGATCCGACTCGTCCTCGATGTTCTCGATGCCGAGCAGGCTCTTGATTTCGCCGACCACGATTCCGGGATCGGGAAAGCTCGGAGTTGTTTCATCTGCCATTGCAATTTTCCTTAAAAATTGTGTACTGGCCGCCACTGCGTCCATATTTCTAGTCAATGCTGGTGTATTGGTAAGCGCTACCGACAACAACTTGACAGCGCGTTGATCCTTGGGTCGTACAAGAAACGCCGGAGAGACGAAGCGGTACTCGTCGGCGAGGATGTGCTTCCGAGCCGTCTCCGTCCATCTTACCTGGGCAAACACACCGACCCCTTTTTCAAACTCAATGCCCTCAATCCATCCGGCTGCTGGCGCGGCACCGTTGGCCTCAGATCGAAGTGATTGATGCTCGTAGTCGAAGACGACGGCACTTCCATCGCGGGCGTCGAATTCCTTCTTCATCTCCGTGAACGCTTCGGCATCCATCAGAAACGATTTGGTACCGTCATCGCTCTCCACAAAGCCATCCGGCATGATCTTGATGCGCCTGAGTTCCGAGTTCGGCGTAGACTCCAGTGAGATTTGTTGCAGCGAAATCCTCTCAAGGCTTGAAGTCAGTCTCATTTGCGTTTTCATTTCAGCCACTCCTCAACAATGGACCGCAGGTCCGCGTCTAGCCCAGCCAGATCGAACTCGGCATCTTTGAACCGATTGAATGCTCGGCTGGGCTTGATCTCGATCTTCTTGGGCCGCTTGTCTGTCACGGGTCGCACATGCCCGCCCTTGTACGTCCACACGATCAGTCGTGCCCGCTTCACCTGTCCCGCCGTGAGGGCCACAAACGTGCAGCGACAGTTGTAATCCCACGGCGGCGTAAACCGATCCCAGAATGGATCGTTCCACTTGAAAACCTTGCCGTGTAGCGCGGCGTGATCGTCGCGCACATTGCGAACGCCAGGCGTCCCGTTGCCCACGGTCAGGTACTGACGAAACCCGAACGCATCGGAGATTTCCTTCTTGTCCAGCGCATCGCGCCGGGAGTCGTTGTACGCCTGCATGGCGTTCTGCCGGAAGGCCAGCTTGAGCCGACCTAATGCTGGTGACGCGTTTCCCTGCCCCTCGAACATCGCCGCTACTTGCCGTCGGAAGTCCGCAAAGGATGTCCCATCGCGGATCGCCTTTTCCATCATGTCGCGTACGCGCTGCACCGTCTGTGCCTTGTTCACCGCGAAGATACGAAACGCTTTCGACCGATTCGCCGCCTGCAGCCGATCGAAGTCGTCGCTGGACAGCGGCACCTTCTTGGCGAACCGCTTCGCGGCCTCGTCGAACGAGCGGGGCGTAAAGTCTGCTTTGGTTAATTCGCTGATTGGCATTCCAATCATCCTTGTATCCCCCGACCAACTCGCGATCGGGGCCATTGATCCCCACTATGTGGGGTCTGCTTTGGTTAATTCGCTGATTGGCATTCACTTACGAACCTTTGTCGCTTGGCGTGCTCGCGACCATGGCAACCATACCCACCTGCGTCATGGCATCGCCCATATTTTCTTCACCCTCACTCGTATCCATCCTGCGTAGTGTCGCACCACTGAGTCGCCGCCTTACGCCATCGAAGCTCTTCGCCTTGTCGATCGCATCCAGAAAGTGTTCTGCCACACCTCGGCGGTAGGATTCGTCTGCTTTGGCTAGCGCCGCCCCAGCCAATCGTTCCACCCCCTGAATCACCTGTGCGTGTCGTTTAAGCGGCACTGTCGGTCTCCCCGGCAAATCCGGCGTCAAAGCCGTCCAGCGGAACGTCGAGCACAGAATCACCATCCTGCGGCTCGGGTATACCGAGCTCGTCGTGTGCCCACTTGCGTGGCACCCCCATGCCCAGCGAGCTAGCGGTTGCGATCAATTGCGCCAGTTGGTTTCGGTCCACGACCTCGGGCTTGACACGCTCAAAAAACGGCAGCGGTACCTCACGCTTGAACTTGTACCAAACCATCGGGGCAATCAGTTGACTACGAATCGTGCGGGCCTCGCGTTTGATGTCGTCATCACGCAAGTCTTCGCGCACATCGTCCTGCACCGAGGCCGCCGCGTGGGTGCCCGTTCCCCCCGTCGTGTCGCTGGTAAGATTCCCGCCCAGCCAGAGCTTGGCATGAGTTCGGTCACACCAGTTCACCAAAGCTTCAAAGGGGTGCGTGCCTCGCTGGGAGGATTCCTTCATCTCCAGCGTCACGCCCTGCGAAAAAATACCGTACGCCTTGCTGCCGAGGTTCTCCATCATCTCCAGGAGTTCATCTCTTTCCTGCGTGCTGGCAGTAGGCGGGTAATGCGCCCATCGGACCGGCATGCCGAATATCTCCGCGAAGACGGCCCAATCGGCAATGGCCAACATCTTGATCAAATAAACAAGTGCAGCCGACCACATGCGTGACTTGGTGAGTGGATAGCCGCAGGCGTCGTAGGGCGAATGGACGATAAAGTTCGGCGGCGCAGCCTCGTAGCCAACCCGGTTATCTGGCGTTTCCACCCGCACAACACCAGGGCGCTGCAGGTCCATTTTGAGCCGCCAGTATGGCACGCCCTGCATAGCGACGATATCATTGTAGTCCCAGACCGGCTCAACCACCTGCAGGTTCGTATCGATGGCCACGGCCATGTGTTCCAGCGATTCGTCGAACCCTTCGATTTTGCTGATCTGTTCGCGAACGAAATCCGCCGCTTCATCGGCCAGCTTGCGATCCTCCATGTCTTCGACATCGGCGGCACTGACAACCTGGTATTCGAGACCAACCAGTGCCGCGATGCGTATCTCCGACAGGCATCGCAGGTTGGCGTCTTTCTGTTTCATCTCCTCGAAGAGTTGCAGGGCACAGGCCACATCGCTGTCCACCGAACTGCGCAAGAGTGACCGAAGCCGTTTGAAGTCGAGATTGTCGGAGATGGCTGACCTAGCAAAGTCGAACGATGGGTCCGGTCGTACGATACCGCCGGTAACGGGACGCTTGTATCGAAGCGCATTGATCAACGCACGGTACGATCCACCGATCTTTGTCATGAGTCCTGCCACTTACGCTGCGCTCCTTAGCTTGTTTCCCGTTACCATGCTCTCCCCTTGCTCATAGCCAGAGGACTTCCAAAATGCGCCTCAATGGGACCGACATCACTGTCACCAGCGTGTACTGCCAGCGCCGCAGCCCAGAACCGATCAGCGTGTGAACCTTTTTGCCGATCAGCGGTCAATCGCACCTGACCACTACTCGTCACGTTTTTCTGCACACTGTGCAGGTCGTTGCGAATATCTGGACAGGTCGGAATGCGGATGTTCTTGTCCTCAAAGCGAACGCGCATTTTGCCAGCCGCATCAGCCTTGAAAGCCGTCGTGAATGTGCAGGGTTCAACGCGGTACGAGCCAAAACGCTCCTCAAGCTGCTCGGCGAGTTGCATGCCGAGTCCTGTCTCATCGATCGCAGCCCGTCGTACGCACGGGTTTTGGATAATGCTTGAGATGATTTCAAACTGCTTTTGAAAACGGGTTGAACGCAGTTCAGTCAGCCCCAGGCTGATAAAGACTTCGCCGACTTTTTGGAACGCCCAGATCACCGTCAGGTCTTTCTTGCGAGCGATATCGACGCCGACAAACACATCCCCATCGTGTTCGCGGAGCGCCTGCACATTCAATTCGCGAGATAGCAAACCATCTTCGCACGCGGCGATCATCTCGTAGGACAAGAAGTTGTACGCTTCGTCCAGGAATTCGCACCCAAACTCCTGCCGCCAAATGTCAACGTCGCCGCAGCCCAGGCGAAGTTCCTCGATGTCATCCTCTGTAAGCGGGTTGCCCTTCTTCACCGAGTCATAGATCGTCATCACGTCGCGGTCATAAGACTTGTTGCTTTGCAGTTCGTAAAACTTGTTGGCCTTACCCTTGGGCGTTGAGCAGACGTCCAGTTCACCGCGTCCTCGTGTCAGCGATGGATACATCGCCGCCCAGATTTCCTTGTCGTTCTTGTGCATGGCGAACTCGTCCAGCAATACGTCACCGGTAAAGCCGCGCGCCGTGTCCGGATTAGCCGGAAGGCCGAGTATGCGAATGCCGCCGAGTTCGGGCGGAAGCGTGATCTCCAGCAGGCTGTACTTGAAGTCGGCGAGTTCCAGTTCGCGTTCGTCCCACTGAACCGCGATCTTGATCGCCTCCAAGTGCTGCTTGGCCTTCATCATCAGCTCCCGGCTTTGGCGTTGCCCCGCCGAGAGGAAGAACTGATTGCGCCCACGCATGATCCCGCGCAAAATGCGGCGCATTGACATGGTCCAACTCTTGCCCGTCTGCCGCGACCAAGTCGTGAGCGTAAACCGCTCACAGGAAAGCACACGCGCCCGTTGGAACGGATAGCACATGTCCAGGATTGGCCTGAGCAGACTTACATCAGCCATCGCTGTCGGCTCCGTCCATGGGAGGCATGTCATACTCATGGCGAATACTATTGACCATCGCTTCATGCGTCGTACCGCTGCCACCATGCTCTTCGAGTTTTCGTGTTGTTTCTGCTTGTTCATCATCCTGCATCAGTCGCCGCAGTACCTTGGCATACTCCACCAACAGGTCTGCGGCCTTTCGTTGCGTTGATTCCTTGACACTCGGGCTGACTGCCTTCTCCGCAATCTGTGAGAGTGCCTCGGCCATGTTGGGGCCGACTCCCATCGCTCCGGCAGCCAGGGCATCCTTGAACGCGGCAAACTGTTTGAGCCTGCGACGCGGCCCGTACCTTTGAGCGAGTACTTGAAGCGACCGACGCTTGCTCTCGGACATCTCAAGTTCCCGCATGATGTCCGACGTATCCCAGCCATCGTGCAGCAACTCATGCAGGCGCTCCCAGCCATCTTCGCCAAGCGATTTTGCCCATCGCGGTACGCTTCCCATCTACGGCTCCAATGCCGGATCAATTTCGATCCGGTTGGCGATCTCGTTACCCTTGGACGTCAGCCTGTAATAGCGCCGATCCCACGGCATATGGTCTTTTTTGTTAGTCCATTCGACGTAGCCCTTGTCGATCAGGTAGGCCAGGTCACGTTTGATGCACTCGGTGTCCGGCAAATCCAGATGAAGCAGCGAGTGAACGATCGATACAAACCCAAAGGGTGTTGGATAGACCATCAACAGCGCCGTCATCAAGTCGCGTCGAGCCTGCTTAATCTGAGCCGCACGGGCCTGACCTGAATCAAACACGATCGCCTGCCTTTCTTGCTTTCATCTCCTCGGCCACCTTGGCCACCTGTGCCGCGACACCGCTTTTCGCTTCCGTTTTTCCGGCCAGGTACTTGAGTTGCCCAATGCATTCGTCCATTTTGTTTCGCAGGACGATACTGCCGCGCACCCAGTCGGCCTTGTCCGCTTTGTCGCGGTCCATGATCACGAGCAATTCAGCGTGCCGGTCAACGCGATCGTTCATGCGTTGCAGGTCACGGCTGATTGTGTCCCGAAACGCGATGTTCCCCTTGCGGATCACGCTCAGGTAGGCTGCAATCAGACCAACGGGTATGGTCATAATCGCGCACAGCGCCGAAAAATCCGCCAGCGTCAGTGTCATTTCTTTGGCTCCCACTTACAGGCCCAGCGCAGGTTCGGATTGGCAGTGTGCGATGGCCCGATGTTGATTTTTAAGCCCGGACAGGTTTCCATCAGGTACTTCGCAAACTCCCGCATCGGATGCTCCAGTGAAGGCTGAAAGTTTCCGATCACTGGCCCGCCCGCTTCCAGGCACGCCCGCGTCTTGAACGCGGTGTTAATAATCGCACCCATTAGGTCACCGACGGCCTGTTGTTTTTCCTGCTGATTCAAAACGTCGCCTTTGCCGTGCTCGTATCAAAGAGTCGTCCCTGCCCGTTCATGCGATCCGTGATCGCCCGTTTTTGCTTCGCCAGATCGGCGAATTGAAACACTGCTTTGGCTTTTCGTGACGCCTGATAGGCTGCCCATTCGTCGGCATCGCGTGCCAGCCAGTAGCCCGCTTTTCCGTTGCCCTGCCCGGCGCAAATCCGTTCACCGAGCGATTCGCGGGCATGTTTGATCACCGTTCGCACGCGCCGCCGGATCGATTCACGCTGTCCGAAAATCCCAACCTGAATGGCGAGCATGACGGCGGAATGCGGCCCCGTGCCTTGGAAATTCCGCAGCACGGAGACCGCCGCCTCGGCCTGGCTTTCGATTGTTTCGTGTCCGATTCTTGACATCACGTCACCAAAAAACGCCTCGCACCGGGCCAGCAGCCGCCCCGCAGGGGGACCACGGCAACGTTTCGCTAAGAGCCGCCCGCCCCGGGGTCCGTGACCCCAGAGGCCGCGCCTCCAGGGTCCGTGACCCCCGAGGGTGGCGTGTTGTGCGGGCTGGATACCCGGTTCCAGCCGAGCAAGGTGAGAATCGAATCGCGTTGCGCGTCTGAAATCGGCTGCCCCAATTGGGCGATCAGGGCCTCTCTCGCTCCGTGCGGCAGTTGCGTTCCCGTCCCGCTGGTGTTGAGCATGATGTCGCCGTCCATGCCCACCAGCCGCGTTCCGGCTGCCGTCGTCACCGTGACATAGCTTTCGATTCCGGCATCGTTCACATGCCCGCGAATGTTGGACGTGAACTGATCCATCACGCCCTGGTCTTTCATCATGGCTGCCGTGTTCATGGCAACTTGCGAGAACTCCTTGGAAAAACCCGTGGGCAGGCTACATCCCGTGTGCCACAGCGTGACACATCCCAAAAATACTGCGATACAAGCCTTAGCCGTTTGTGCCTTCATACTGACTCTCCTTTGAAAAATGAACAATTACCGATCGTTCGACGGATGCATGCCGACGTTGCGGCACGTTTGAATTCGCAATCCGGCAGAGCCGAAGAGAAGACAAGGGCATCCGTGCGCTTTTCTTGCTTCTCCCGGCTTGCCCGGAGGTACCGACAATTGGAATCCCAGGTGTAGGGTGCGTCCCGGACGCACCGCTTTCTTGCTGTGCGCATGAAAAACCGGCGACGCCGGTCGACCCGGTCCGCCAAAAGAGCAACGGACTGGGCCAATAGAACCACACGAAGTGTGGCCGACGAAGCCGGTCGGAGGGGAGGAAGCGATCGGTATTGTTGTTTTTCAGTGCGATCCGTCGCATCGTTACATCCCGTTCCGTCGGGCCTATTCGTCCGGCTGCGCCAAATCAAACCGGCTATGCCGGTCCGGTGGGCGCGCACAAAAAGACCGGGTCCGCAGTTGTCCCATCGGGGGTACTACGAACCCGGCCTTGTGTTTCAATTGCCTGCGTTAACAGGACGTGCGGTTTGCCTGGAAGATCACTTTGCGATCTTCTCCTTCACGCCGCACAGGCTCAGGTTTTTAATGTTTCCTTGGATTTCAGGGCGCCTCTACTCGCCCTTTCAATTGTTCGGGAAGACGTGTACCACAGACCTTGCGCAAAAGTCAACAGAAAAATAAAAAAATTATTCGCTCGGGTCGAGCCTCGCCGCAATCCGCTCCGACGAACGCCACATTCCGGCCACGGCGGTAATCAAGACTCCCCCCAAAAACGCGGCGAAGTAGTTCGCCAGCAATATGAGCCCGAGCCCGAAATAGAATCGCCCCAAGAAAACGCCCATGAAGAGATTTACTGCGAACACTGCCACAGTAATGACCATAACCAAGCGACCGGCGATGACCAGGAACAGAATCATCCACTTAGTAGTGCGCTCACTCAGGAGTTTCGATGTAAAGTCGGCAACAGCAACCATTCCCTCGCCATTAGCTTGGCTAGCCGCGTTTCCCTGAACATTGTTGACCGCATTGGCTAGCTCGGACATCTTGTCACTTGCAGGATTCGCCTTAAGTGTGTTTCCGCACGCCGAACAGAACGCATCCGCCTCGTTGCACGCCGTCTCGCATTCCATGCAGTAAACAGGGTTTTTCGACATGTTCCCGCGACCTCAAAAAAAAGACTTGACTTACCCTAACAGGTACCGTACACTGGTTTTCGATGGCTTAAGGGAAAGAGCCATGCCAACCATCTTTGCCTGGTCGACCGGAGGCCACGGACTCGTGACGTCAAGGATGACGCCCGGTCGACCACGACATAACGGGGTATTCCCATGATCCAACTCCCGCTACCGTTGCGCCCGGAGCGAGACGAAGCACTTGAACTCGCTTACGATTACCTCTGCTCGCTCAAGACGAGCGACGTAATCGCCGTAATTCCCGTTCTCGCGCGGCACGCAGCGCCCCCTCAAGCTCCGTCGCAATGGTTGAAGACGGCACCGAACCAGACTGAATCCACTGACCACATTCCATGCGGGCCAGCTCACGTTGGTTTGCATCCATCCGGTTGAAATACCAGTAGAGAGCAGCGGAGATAGTCTTCGTAATGCTTGTTCCACCTTGCTGCTCCGATTCAAGCAACGTGTCTACCGACTCTGGTAATTCGAGGTTTCTTTTCTTCTTCGGCATAGTCGGCAGATTAACCACAAACACGAACCTACAAAAACCAAGATTTTCCAGTATTTTCCTTGACACGGACAACTACTGGTTTATACTGGTTTTAGATGGCAACTACGATCAACATCACAAGTACCCAGCGACGAGGCGCCTATGTGGACGTAATCGACTTCGTCAATGAGATGTCACAGGAGCTCGGTAGCGCAACCAACGCAGCAGCCGTCCTACTTCGTAGCACCGACGCGTACAAAAAATGGCAGAAACAGCGGCCCCGGAAATACCCGAAACGCAAAGCGAGCTAATTGATGCCCAGATCAAAACCATCCGGCACGCCGTTCCGCATAAGCATCGCCGACCCGCGACCGGGCATGCGCATCAAGAGCCGCACCATCACGGTTTATGCCAGCGGCGTCGAACTGGACGAAATCGCCCGCGACGTCATGTGGGCCATGCGCCAGCGTTTCACAACAACCAGCCTGACCGACGGTCGGCACAGGCGGTAGCCAGTAGTCCTCTATGCCGCCGGGACGGTCCCGGCGGCTTCCTTGGAACAGCCCTCATCGGGGCTAACCCCGCCGGGGCGGGGGCGGCTGAATATGGAAACGGGCGAAGCACCTGTTCTCAGCCACCCTCGCCCTTGGGGGTACTTAAGAAAAATCGCACCATACAGGGTGGCATGGTCCACGCTTGCGTGGCCATGAAACATACTCGGCACTGAGCCACCTTCGACCTTGAGGGTCTCAAGACATTATCTCCGACGCGTGGCACGACGCCACCGACGGTCAAAACAAACTCTCGGCAGGGAAGCCAATGCAAAGTGAAGCAGACAAACCTATGACCCCATCGCAGGAAACGCTTTACGGCCTCTGCTTTCGTCAGCAGCTTGTCGCCCCACAACAGCTTGCGTATCGCCTGCACAAATACACCGATTACATCAGCGATGTCTGCCGACGCGATCGCGTCGATTTTATGTCCATCTTCAACGAAATCCTACGCGGAAGCGAACACCTGGCGGCGACCGACCCGCAGCGGCTCTTTTCAGTCGCTGATCCCATTGCCAAATTACTCTTCGCGGGTACGGGTTGGAACGCCATGTATGTGACGCCCGGCACGCCATCGGGCGACTTCGCGTCACTCTGTCACCAGACTGGCGAGATGATGAAAGACCTTGGCGGATGTATTGAATCACTCGCAGCGATTGAGGCCGACGGCGTCGTCGATGAATCTGACGACGTGCGCATTCAGGAGTTTGGGAACAAGGCCGAACTACTGAACACCAGACTCAAATCCATACTGGTCGAACTGTGCCGCCGCCGCAGCCAGGAGGTGCAAACATGACGGGAGCACTGTTCATCTTTGTTGCGCTCATAGGGATTGGTATTTCGTACGGCTGGTTCGGCGACCAGATCGCGGCGAACCGCACCACTCTGACCTGCGATTGTGGCAAGTGCGTGGCGCGAAACATCATCGTTGTTGGTTCATCCGAAGAGGCGAAGTATCTCAAGTTCCAATTATCTAACGGCTGCGAAGTCTGCCGTGCCCGAAGACTCTATCGCCGCCAGAGAAAGGAGAACGCTAAGTGATTCTTGCACCGACTCAGCAATGCCCAAGGTGTGAGGGCGAGATCAATCGTGAGCACTTCACGCGTGAAGACTGCATTGATCACGAGATCACCATGCTGCACTGCGACCATTGCGACATGCTAATCGAATCGCTTTGGAGCAAGATGCCCGGCGGCGTATGCGAACTGGATTTCAATGTGTCGTGGGATAAAGACGAAAACCCGGTCCAATTTGGTCGCTTACTTCAAAAGATGGACGCCGCCCGCGTGGCGTAGCCCGGCAAGTAAAGCCGGGGTGGCATGGCCCACGCTCGCGTGGCCATGAAGGAATAACGAGATAGATGTCAGAAGCTCTCCGAAAATCTCAGCCAGCCGACGAGAAGGACTGGCTTCCCATTGATGAGGCAGCGGAGCTTACCCGTACCTCGAATCGCAATGTCAGGCGGATCGCATTGCGGGCTGCCGCGCGCGGCCTCGCGCGGCAGCGCGCACCGCGTAGCGGCAAGGGCAAGCCGGTCTGGTGGCTCCATCGCTCCGTTCATCCAAAGCTCACGCGGTACCCAACCAAAGAGTCACGCGACGACAAGGCTCGCCCCGTCCTGCTTGAACAGTTCGCCCAGCATCATGTCGAGCGTGCGTACCGCAAGACTCATTGGATGATGAAGTGGCGAAGTGCATGCCTCACGGAATCTGGCACGGAGCGAGCGATCGCTGCACGAATTGTTTCCGAGGCGCGGTCTCTGGAAAGCGGCAACTTCAAAATCAGCGTCCGGTCATTGCAGAGTTGGTGGACGGATTACAACCGGTTCGATGCCAATGGCCAATTGCTGGGCGTGCGAGCCTTGGTACCCAACTACGAAAAGAGCGATGGCAATGGTTCGGATGGCGACGGCGGCAGCGGGCCAACCGGAGAAGCCCGATCACCGGCTGCCGTGGCGTTTTTCTACGAGTGCTACCACACGCAGAACCGCCACAGCGTAAAAGTGTGCCATGAGTTGACGCTCCGCGAAGCGCAAAGGCAGGGCTGGTCGTGGCCGCGTGGGTATTCCGCAACGGCCAGATGGCTCCGCGAACGCGATGACAAATCGCTGACCTGTTTATTCCGTGAGGGCAAGGGCGCCTGGTCGCACAAGTACATGCCGTACAACGAGATTGATTACACCTCCGTCGAGCCGGGCGAGTTTTACGTCTGCGATCACACGCAGTGCGATTTTTGGGTGACCTACAAGGGCAAGCAAATCAGGCCGTGGCTCACCGCCGTGCTGGATTGTCGCAGTCGGTCGATCGTCGGCTGGCATTTCGGTACCGCCCCGCATCAGGATGCCATTCTTTCGTCGTTCCGCATGGCGTTTCGAGACTGGGCGATCCCCGCCAAGATGCGCATCGACAACGGCAGGGATTATACCAGTAAGCTCATCACCGGCGTCACCAAGGCTGAGCGCAATGCGCTCAAGCGCGAGCTTGGCAAGGACTGGCAGCGTGCGCTCAAGCGAAGCGACACGCTGGTCACCTGCGATGACACGCGATGGCTCGGTATCACCGGCGAGCTTGAGATCAACGTCATCTACGCGATTCCGTACGCGGCGTGGTCCAAGGGCCAGGTCGAGCGATGGTTCGGCACTTTTCATGGGCAGTGCGGCAAGAGCTTCGCGACTTATTGCGGTCGCTCCGTGCTCACCAGACCGGACTGTCTCGAAGAGATCAAGCGCGGATACAGCCGCGATCAACGGCGTCGCCTGAAGAAACTGCACGGTCGCGATTGGAAAAAAGAAGTCATCCTCAAGTTTGTGGACCAATCCGGCGTGCCGTCGCTTGATGATGCGCGGGAAGAGATCGCCAGCTACATCAAGCTCTACCACCACACGACACACGGCGGCAAGGGTATGGACGGTCAGTCGCCACAGGCCGTGTGGAATAAGACCGCCTGGCTGCGCCGCGCGGACGCCGATGCGCTCGCGTTCCTGATGGACATTCGCGGCAAGTACAAGGTCGGGCCGAATGGCGTGACACTAACGGTCGGCGCGACAACCGTCACCTACGGTGGCAAATGCGCACCGCTCAAGAAGCTCAAGGGCCGTGAGGTACTCATTGCCCTCGACACGGGCGACACGAGCGTCTGCTGGGCGCTTTCCGTTGACAAGAAGAAGATCATCGCCCGGTTGGAGCCGAACTTCACGATCCCGGCGGGCACCACAGCCGACGATCTTCGCGAAGTGATTGGCGAAAAGCTGCGCGACCAATCGGTTATGCACAAGGCTTCGCGCACCGCCGCCAGGCGGACGATGACAACGACACAACGGATACGCGAGCTCAAGCGTGAACAACTGGCCGAGTTGCCCAAGACCGGCACCGACAATCAGCCAATCATTCGCCCCGTTCAAACGGGGGTTGAAGGACTTTCAATAGAAAAACCGGTTCAAATCGATGTCGAACCGATCGACGATGTCTACGCGCACATCGACATGCAGGCAATCATCATGGATGGCGATGTCGAGACCGAAGACGATCCGTTCGGTGAACCGGACGGTCAGGAGTTGGATTTCAGCGATCAGGATGACGAGTCCGGCGACGTATACGCTGGCATTGACCTAGGCGAGATGGACCTCTCTGCATTAGCAGAGGACGCAGCGGATGAATGACGAAACATCGGACCTGAACCGACTGCTGGAACAAGAGAGTCGTCGGTTATTGGAGGCAAGGATGCTCCCCAACGAAGGAAAGCTGACGGATCAGCAGCGCAAGGACGTTGTCACTGCGCTCAACGCCTACATCAAGAAGCACAAAATCTCGCAGGTTGATGTACAAAAACAGGTGACGGAAATCAACCTGGGCACCATCAACGCCATCCTGCACAACAAGTACGAACACGGCCCGCTGGACGATTACCTTCGAGAGCTTAACGAGTGGATGGAGATCGACGCACGGCGGCGCGTCACCAAGACCGACAAGAAATTTGTCGAGACGCGCGTGGCCAAGCGCATCATCGGATGCGCGGAGAAAGCCGTGCAGGCGGGTTCGATTTTTTTGGTACACGGCCCAACGGGAATTGGTAAATCCATGGTCGCCGAGACGATCGCTCAAAGGTTCCCAGGTGCCATCTACCTGCGACTCAGCGAGGGCGAAACCTCCGCCTCCAAGCTGCGCACCCGGCTTCTTTCCAGCCTTCGTATCTACGGCAATCGTGGCCGAAGAAGGCACCACGACTCCTCGACCTTTATGACCAACAACGAACGGCTCTTTGAGAAGCTGCGCGGAAGCCATCGCATGATCATCATTGATGAGGCGCATCGCATTCGTGATTCGGCGCTGCAATTCCTGCGGGACATCTACGACGAATGCAATGTTCCCATGCTCTTACTTTGCACCAAGGACTTGGTGGAGCGCATTCGGCGTGACAACGATGAGGATCATGGCCAGTTGTACAGCCGGTTCTCGTTTATCTACGACCTGACCAAAGGGTATGACAAGGCGCCGGGCGGCAAGAAGCCGCTGTTCAGTATCGCGGAGATTCGCAAGCTCTTTGAACAGGACAAGGTCAAGTTCCACCCGGACGGCCTGCAATACCTGCAGGACGTGGCCAACATGCTCGGCCAGGGTTCGCTTCGCGCGTGCGGGAACATCGTCAAGTGGGGTATCGCCATTGAGCGAGCCGCTAAGAAAATCAAACCGGGTGGCATGGTGACGCTCGGTGAGGCCGTGCTGCGTAAGGCGGAGACCGACACGAAGTACGACAAGTCCATGCAGTATGACATGACCACGCGCAAGCCGGTGGCGGCGGTCAGGTAGCCGATGGGTGGCATGGTCCACGCTTGCGTGGCCATGAATGGTAGGGTGCGTCCCGGGCGCCACCAAGGGAGCCGCAAAAGGAACGGAGTCCACATGGAAGTATACACCGTAGTAATCATTTCACTGAGTGTGGGGCTAAGCCTGTCGTCCTGTTTGTTGGGCTGGGATATCCTGTCTAGCGTAAACACATTGTCCGATGTCATGGCCAAACGAGGGCACGGCGCCGACCCGCGTTACATCCTCAGCGAGCCTTGGCCGATTGGAGTCAACCAACGCATCGTCGATCTCGGCGACCTCGGCAAAGTCGTGCAATACAAGCAAGGGAAGGAGCCAACGGAAAACTAATCATGGGGAGAGCGGAAACAAAACAACAGTCGTTGAAGCCCGTATCGAAGGGTATTCGCCTGGATGCAGCGCTTGCTGAAATCGTCAACGAGTTGGAACTCAACCTCGGAACGCCCTTCTCTCGTATTGCCCAAGCTGCGCTTTTGTCGTTTTGCCTGGACATGGGCGATGAATACCAACTCGCGTGGATACGAAAGGCGTCTTTGGTCACGAAGGGCAAGCTGTCCATTGAAGACATCAAGAAGCAATTGCGACAGTACACGCACGATGGCCACAGGGAGCCAACGGAAAACTAACCATGGCGGCGCTCAAGAAAAAACAAGGCAGCAGCTCACCCAAACAGCGTCAGACGCTGGTCATCGCGGGTAAACGTCGCGGCATGGCGCTATCCGAAATCCGCAGCATGGTGGGCGGCTCGATCAGCGAGCTCTCTTCCGCCGAGGCATCGGCGTGGATCACGAAGTTTTCCGGTCGCGACCTGCAGCATGAGCCGGGCACCAAACGCAGCGCGTACGCAGGCAAGAAAGCCGAAGGCCTGCGCATGATCACGCAGGACCATGTCGAGCAGATCACACGCATGGGCGTCACCTACTTTGAGAATGAGTCTGCATTTGAGAACTGGCTCGACAAGAATTTCAAGGTGCGTGATCCATGGAAGCTTGGCACCGCAGCGCGCGCCGGGGAAGTTATCAAAGTGCTGAAAGCCATGCACGACAGGAGGGATTCGCGATGAGTACTGATGCATCATTCCTGGATGCCTTTGGCAGCTTGCTGGACAAAGATCAGAACGCGGACGAAGTGAAACGCCTGCGAAAAGAAAACGCATCGCTGCAGTCGGACAAAGCCAAACTCAACAAATTACTGGTGGCTACATCGACCGAACGGAGCCACGCCAAGTCATACGTCGACCGCCTGCTCAATTCCATAGCTCGCGCCCGCGTCATACTTGGGTACACAAGCAACGACGAGACGTCGAATTCGGAGAGGATTCTTCTGATGCAAATGTTGTCTCGTGAGTTGGAGATGTACGCGCCACCCTGCAATAAGTCCACACAAGATATCGCCGACCAAATCCGCATGGAAGTTGATGCGATAAGGAGTAAGACCTGAAATGAGCAAGCCAGCAATAGCGATAGACCAAGACGAACTCGTCGAAGACACGATCGACTTGATGATGCACAAGTGGAACATTGAATCGCTGCGGCCCATGCAGCGTGAAGCCATGACCGCCGTGATGTACGCCCGCGACTTGCTCATGGTGTGCCAGACCGGACACGGCAAGAGCCTGTGCTATCAATTGCCCGGATTCTACTTCGATGGCACCGTCGTCATCTCGCCGCTGATCTCGCTGATGAAGGATCAGGTCGACAAGCTAAATCATCGGGGTATGGCATCGGCTTTCCTCAACTCTACGCAGGACCATCGCGAGCAGGCGGAGATCATGGAGCGTTGGAAGAAGAAGGAACTGCACGTTCTCTATGTGTCACCTGAACGGTTCCTGCAGCCTGCCATGATCGCGATGCTCAAGGGTTCGCGTGTGGATCACATCGTCGTGGACGAAGCGCACTGCATCGTTCAATGGGGTCACGACTTCCGCCCAAGCTATCACGGGCTGACCGCGATCCGCGACCTGTTTCCAGAGGCCATCATTAGCGCCTACACAGCGACAGCGACGGAGAGCGTTCGTGATGAGATTATTAAGCTCCTTAAACTCAGCGATCCGACCGTTCTGATTGGCGAGTTTGACCGCCCGAACCTCAATCTATCCGTCGTGCCGCGCACGCACATTGATCGGCAACTCATTGACTACATCCGATCCGCTTCGCGAAGGTTTGGCGATGACGCCTCGGACGGGGCCAGTGAATCCACACGAAGTGTGGCAGGGATCATTTACTGCATCACGCGTGCCGATACCGTCCAGATCGCCGCAGTGCTGCGGTGTGCCAACATCAATGCCACATGCTACCACGCTGGCATGGACGACGACATGCGAGCGTCAGTGCAGGATCGATTCATGCAAGGCGAGCTAGAGGTCGTGGTGGCGACCGTGGCATTCGGCATGGGACTGGATCATCCACATGTGCGTTTCGTGGTTCACGCGGCCATGCCCAGTTCGATCGAGACGTATCATCAGGAGATCGGACGCGCCGGTCGAGACGGCGAACCGGCAGAGTGCGTGATGTTCTACCACCCTGAAGACTGGACGACATGGTGCAAGGTATTCGGCATCAAGGTGGAGACCCAGGACGGGTTGCCACGCGTGCGACTGGAAAACGAGAGCGAAAGAGCGAAGAACGTCCTGCTCAGAAGCATGGTGGACTATTGCGAGATCAACTACTGCAGGCATTGGTACCTGAGTGATTATTTCGACAACGAACCGGCTTCGGATTCTTATTGCCAAACATGTGACAATTGTAAGGAGGCGTCAGGTGTTCGTTCGCTACAAGAAACCGGATGATGTTGGTTGGCTTGGGTATTTCACAACGTTCGATGGCGAAGTGATCGCCTTCGTGGGTCTGGACCGTCGAGTACTTTTCGTAAGGGAGATCAAGTAATGGGCTGCCTGTTGTGCGATACACGGCGACCACATAAGTGCGACGAATGGTCGATGGGCGCTGGCAAGTCGTACACCACTCCCGCAGTAAAGGAATTGGTGAGTCTACACATGCGGCATTGTCGCAGTGAGACGGTTGACGCCACCGGAGAAATTCGAGCAACACTGATGGTCAACTTTGGGCCAAACGGTCGGTGCCGAGATTACGCCACGCTCGACGAAACACTGTCTGTAAATATGCAGTTGGTCAGCATTTTGCAGCAATTGATATTGCGGATTGATAAGTATCGGATGAATAGCGATGTCACAGCGGCCGCCGTATAAATTCCAGTCGGATACCGTCGTCGTCAAGGCGTTGTCCGTGAAGCAGCCATGGGCCAACCTCATCGCGAGCGGCAAGAAAACAATTGAGACGCGAACGTGGCAGACGAAGCATTACGGCGCATTGCTGATCGTGTCGTCCAAACGCCCGGCGATCAACCCGGCAGGTTGCGCCGTTGCGATCGCATCGCTGACTTGCTGCTGGCCGATGTCCGAATTAGACGAAGAGCGGGCGATGTGTAGCGTGTACGAAGGTGCATTTTCGTGGGTGCTCTCTGGGATCGTCAAGATTGAACCGTTCCCGGTCAGCGGATCGCTACGTCTCTTCGACGTGGCGATACCGCGCAGTGTTTTTCTTGAATGGGCAAAACCGTGAAGCGATCCCACAAGAAACCTAAGAGGCTTTGCATGGTTTCCTTTTGCACCGCCGGGCATGCCCCGAAGAGCCGCATGTGCGGGCCTCATTGGGAACTGGTTCCGCCTTGGCTGCGAAGGCAGATCAAGAAACTGCATCGCCAAGTGAACCACGGCAACCTGCGTGCAGGACTGGAGTACTACCGCTTATTGCACACGGCTTGCGATTTCGCATTTAAGGCAGAAACCGCGTGAACAAGGAAACGCCTAATCAGATCATCGATCGCATTCGCGTAAACACAGAATACGCGCTCGATAGCATGTATACCTGCATGATTGAAGATGACGCGACGCTAGGCGCGCGCAAGCGTCTCGTAGCGGTTTTGAAAGACCTGACCGCATTGAATCGCAAGCTAAACGGCTCCTTCAATCGGCATCGCCCCAGGGATTGGAAGGTGCCCGCTTGAACGCCGTTCAAACACAGTTTGAAGCCCCTTCGAATGAGTTTTGCCGCGTGCGGTTTCCGGTCACACGCGATGGCACGCACGTCACCGGTTCGGCTCATTTTCCGTACGCTGTGTGTGGACGCGATCAATGTCCGATCGACTACCATGTCCGATCGGCAGACGGTTCAATCGAGCCGGACATTGACCCGAAAACCCAATCGCGTCTCGACGTCGTGCAGCGATATCGCCACTTGCTCGAAACCAACCAAGGCACGGCCAAGCACAAGATTGCAGAACGCGTGGCACGCGAATCGGCGATTCGCGTCAGCGTGCGTTCTGTTCAGCTTTGGGATCAAAAGTTTGAGATCGAAGGCGTCGATGGCCTGCGAGACAAGTACACAGCCCGCCCCTCTCGGATCGCAACGCTGCCCGAGGACATCGAACAACGTGCGCTCTTTATCTCAGTATGGTGGGCATTTCGCATTGGCAATTGCTGCCGTATCGACACCGCCATGATCTTGACATCCGCAAAGCTCGTTCGTGAGGCCACCACGATTGCCGATATCATTGCGACCATCGATTGCTACTATTCGCACGAATGTGACCGGCAGCGATATCCATTCAAGCCGTTCGCGCGATGGGCTAAGTATGACTTCACGAAATGGCTGTACCGCGCAGCCGACCAGGCCGACTATCGTCGCCAGGCCGCCAAGGTGAGAGAAGGGCACGTCCCATTGCAGTCGCCCGCCACCATTCGACAACCCATCGTCACCGACCAGAAAACGCGCAGCCGCGATGCCAACAATCACCGAACCCGACGTAACATCCAGAAGCTTTCCGGCGTAAATGGAAGCTCGCGGACAGGCAAGCCGAGCACCGATGACGCCAAGCATTTCGCGGATGCCAAGAAACTGGAAGCCATGGGCGCAAAACCAGCCGCCCGGAAAATGCGTTCCAAGATCGACACGGGCGTGCCCGCGATGGCGGCTTGCAATGAACCGAAAACGATAGCCGACTCGCTCGGCCTGTTGGATGACACCTATCGAGTGATGCTCATCAAGGCAGCACAGGGCGAAAGATACGCCCGGAACGAGGCCTCCGCGACGTTGCCGCTTTGGTGGGAGACGATGCCGCAGACCATTCGGAACAACATCGATTTCCGCGTGGACCATTGGCGAAAAACATTCCCGCGAGCGACGGATCACGACGCCGACAGGCGACGCCTGTACATGCTCCTTCCCGAAATCCGCCGCCGAGGTTGCGGCGCCAACCAACTGGCCGTCGCAGCGAGATTACCGTCATGAGGACTTCCGATTCCACTTCCGATTTCCGTTTCTCCGGGTTCTGCGCAAACGTCATAAACCCCTTGTTTCATAGTGGTTTACGGCGAAATCCCGCCAGCGCAGAACCGGTTAACTCCGGCCCCATTCAGACTGCGCAGCGCAGAACCACAAAAATCCAAAAACTGACATAACTCCTTTAACTGTAAAGACTTACGGCGTTTTTCGTTCTGCGCAAAACCCGGGTTAAGTTCAGACGATCTAAGGGCGACTCTAAGGGCGACCGAGGTTCTGCGCTGGGGATATAGCGCAAAAACTGCCCGCAGGCCCACAATACATTATTAAAGCAGGCCCTGCGGTTGGCGATCAGACATGTATCGAACGGCGCTTGAATGGCGCTCAGTCCCCTACTGCAGAGCAAGAAATGCGCGAGTCTATAGAATGAACTAGCCATTTTCTGAAGATTCAGTTACGATTGTTAGAATCTTCAGTATTGGTTTACCTTACAAAAAGGTCATCCGCTGAGGGAAAGCCATGTACAAACTCTTTGCATTCTGTGTTGGCCTGACGCTCTTTCTCCTTGCTACATTGTTTTTGTTCATACCGTCCAGACCAATCGAGCCATTTATCATTCCCATTGCCGTTTCGAACGAATCCCAACTACCAGAATCCCTTGCTGAGGGAAGAGTTGAGAAGCTCGAATCCAGTGGTCTAACGCACTTTCCATATCCGGTACCCGATCCAGTTGAGCCGCAACTAAGGGCCTTTCTCTATCCGCTACACGATTCGACAGTACCACACTTGGAGCCCTTTATCCGTCCGGCCTTTGGCAATTCGGGCGAACCACATTTGAAACCCTTTGTCGAGCCAATAATCGAGCCAACAGACGATCACACCGAATCACAACCGGATGCCGGAGACGGCAACTAAGGGAAGCGATCTTTCATCGCAGTGTCCCACTCCCCCAGTGCGTAGCTGGTGGAGCACATTGTTTTCCTTTCAAACATTCGCCGAACGCCTAATAATGGAACCAATCACTACGCTCGAAGCTGCAT
>JAJDDP010000072.1 GCA_029260235.1 Phycisphaerae bacterium
GCACCGCCGCGGCGCGATACACCAAGCGGCTGGGCAGAATCACCCCGGATGCACCGGGTCGGGCTCATGGCTCGGGGGATCGGCTCCACGATCTGCCGATGGCTGGGATACGGGGGTTGCCGTGGCAGCTTGGTTCCCTTCGATGCCAGCCGCCGCTTGGCCTGCAACAGGTTGGCTCGTAGCCGCAGCGTCGAGGCGGGGTTGGCTGCTGGCCAGCTCATCAGCCACCGGCAACTTAGCCCGCCACTCGGCCGCTTCGGCCGGTTTGTTCCAGGCTTCGTAGAGATGGACGAGACGCTCAAGAGCTATCTGTCTCGGCTCCTCAGTACGCCTTCCCTGATCCTCCGCAAACGAGTAACTGTCGATCAGCAGCAATTCCGCTTCTCCGAACTGTCGTTGGACCACGAGGCATGCCCCCAGTAATCCCTTAGTCTTCGAGACAAGCGGAGATGCGCTGGGCAGACATGCTTCCCTGATGCTTAGGCAATCTCGCAGTAGAGGTTCCGCTTCTGCGCTCCGCTCGTTCTGATGCAGCAATCCTCCCAGGTTGTGCAAGCACACAGCTACATCGGGATGTTGATTACCGAACAAAGTACGATGAATGCGTAGGCTCTCGTGATAATACGACTCCGCTGCAGCAAGGTCGCCATTGTCCTCCAGAAGGCCTCCGAGGTTGTTCAATATGCCTGCCACAGCACGGTGGTTGTCGCCGAAAAGTGCACGACGCATGGATAGCGACTTGCGGTACAGTTGTTCAGCGTTTGCGTACTGGCCCTTGGCGCGGAGCACGGTAGCAAGGTTGTTCAACGCGATCGCCACATGGTAGTGTTTCTCACCCAGTGCCGCGCGATAGATCTTCACGACCCGCTCGAAGATCGACTCAGCCTCGTCGTATTCTCCTCTTGCCTGTAGGAGCAGTCCCAGAGTATTCAGAGAGTTTGCCACGGACTGGTGCTCAGGGCCAAATTGATCCTGTCGAAGTTCTACAACTTTTCGCAATACCGCCTCAGCCTCGTCGTTCTTCTCTTGTTCTCGAAGGGCACGCGCCAAGCTGTTCAACGCTGAAAGAGTATTTGGGTGCTCTTCTCCAAGCGTCTTGCTGAATATCCCAATTGCCTCGATATACAGTGCCTCGGCAGCCTCCGATTCGCCCATCTGTAGGCGAAAGTGCCCAAGGCTGCTTAAGGCGCTGGCGAGTAAGGGATGTGCCGTCCTAAGATGAGCTCGGGCTAGTTCCACGCCCCGCTCCTGCATCGTTTCTGATTCTTCGTAGTCGCCCTTGATTTCCAAGAGGCGTCCCAGGCTTGTGAGGAACAAGATCATCGCTTCGTGGTCCTCTGCGCCGGAACGCCGCTGTATGGTGAGTGCTTGACGAAGGAGCTTCTCAGCTTGAGTGTAGTCGCCCTTCTCCTCCATCACTCTCCCCAGGTTGTGAAGTTGGCTCGCCATGTTTGGAGAATCGAGCTCAAGCAGACTCTGCTCAATCGCGATCGACTCTCGGTGCAAGCGCTCGGCTTGCCCTAGGTCGCCCTTAGAGTGTGCCACGTTCGCTAGTCTATTCAGCGTATCAGCTACCTCCAATCCGTCTTCGACACGAATCTCGCGCCAGACAACCAAAGCCCTCTGCAACTGAAACTCTGCCTCAGCGTACAGTCCCAAGCTGCGATAAGAGCTGCCGATAATGTTGAGGACCGCTACCTGGACTTCGAGTTGGGCGGTGAGTCCTACATCTACCTTCCCTGCTGCACGGTCGAGAATCTCGCGAACCGTGATGTCCTGGCTCTCTTCATACGGGTCAGCGGCGGCGAGAATACTTTGGAGAAATTCGCTGATCCTATTGGTGGTCGCGGCTGCTGTGCGGGCCCTCTCAGCTTCGTCCTCTGCATCCGCCCGGGCTGCTTCTGCTTCTGCTTCTGCTCGGGCACGCTGTGCCCGCACTAGGCCCATGCTAGTTCCGATCACCCCGCCTAACAGCGATATGGAAACAAGCACTGCCGCGATGACGATGACCTTGTTCCTTCGGACGAACTTGTTGAATCGGTATCTGACGGAGTCCGGCTGAGCCAGGATGGGCAGGCCTTGCAGGTGGCGTCTGATGTCTTCGCTCAGTGCCTCGGCTGAGGTGTAACGGCGGGCGGGGTCTTTGTGCATGGATTTGAGGACGATGGTGTCCACGTCGCCTATGAGCCTACGGCGGAGGCGTTCGGGGCTGCCTTCCCTTACGGCTGCTACCGTGGCAGGGGTGACGCGGCGTGTACCACCGTCCGATTGCGGCAATTCGAGGGTGCGGCTGATGACCGCGCTTGGCGTGGTGGGTTCCATCAAACAGATAAGTCGCTCCGCCTCGACGCGCGGAAGTTCCTTGACTTCATACGGTCGATGCCCGGCCATCAGCTCATAGAGGATCACGCCGAGTGAATAGATGTCGGTGGCTGTTGTAGTGGGTTCACCGCTGATCTGCTCGGGGCTGGCGTATTGCGGGGTCATCACCCGCAACGCGGTGAGCGTTTGTTCATCGTTGTCGCCCCGGCCATCCGGATCGAGCAGTTTGGCGATACCGAAGTCCAGTATCTTCACCGTGCCATCATCGGTCACCAGAATGTTCCCTGGTTTGAAGTCACGATGGATGATGAGGTTTCGGTGGGCGAACTGGATAGCCTGGCAGATGCTGCCGAACAGCTCGAGGCGCTTCTTGATGGTCAGCTTTTTCTCGTCGCAATACGAACCCAGCGAACGACCTTCGATCAGCTCCAAGACCAGATAAGGCAACCCTTGCTCGGTAACGCCGGCATCGAGGAATCTGGCGATGTTAGGATGCACCAACCGAGCCAGCGCCTGCTGCTCACGACGGAAACGTTGCAGGACGTGGGACGTCTCCATCCCCTTCCGGATGATCTTGACAGCCACCAGCTGGTCGAGCCGACCATCGGCCCGCCGGGCTTGATAGACGGTTCCCATGCCGCCCGAGGCAATGACATCCACCAATCCGTAAACGCCCACCCGCTGCCCCAAAGCCATGGGTAGCATGCCCTCCACCACCAGTCCCAGCGCGGCCCCTTCCACCGTGGCTCCAGGAAATCTCCGGGCAGTTCTCTAGCATCGAGAAGCGCCTCAACCGCACGGCGAATCTCGTCATCGTCGCCGCAATTACCATCCAGGAATGCCGACTGTTCCTCCGTTTTGAGTCCCAATGCCTCCTCGAACAGCTCTCGGGCGCGTTGCCATTGTTGAGGTGTCATGATTCTTCCTTCTCGGTCAACTGGGCGTGAAGCCATTGACGGGCCAAACGCCACTTGCGCCTCACCGTTCGCGGTGTAACATCCAGCGAAGCCGCGATTTCCCCTTCGGTCATGCCGCCGAAGAACCGCAAATCTACGATGCGGGTCAGCAAGGGGTCCACCTTGGTCAAGCCTTCCAATACTTCGTCCAAAGCAACCAGATCTACTGCCCGCCTCTGATAAGACGCAACCGCATCGTCAAGGGGGACACGATCACCGCCGGGCTGACGCTTGATGGCTCCGCGACGCCGAGCGTGATCCACGAGGACCGACCGCATGGCCCGGGCAGCCGTCCAAAGGAAAAGGGCGCGGTCCTGGGACGACCAGGCTGGCTGCTTGAGCAAGCGAAGATAGGCCTCATGAACCAGGGCAGTGGGCTGCAAGGTGTGGTCCCGACGTTGACGG
The DNA here is from genome assembly GCA_029260235.1 of Phycisphaerae bacterium. Classification (GTDB taxonomy): domain Bacteria; phylum Planctomycetota; class Phycisphaerae; order UBA1845; family UBA1845; genus OFTM209. The sequence goes on from JAJDDP010000072.1 coordinate 3,684, forward strand.
CTCATATAGCATTCCGCCAGCCTTCGCAGGTCGGCATAGACTTCCCCAGGATCGCGATCAGCGCCAACACGGGACTGCTCTTGGTCGCAATTGCCCTTAGGGTCTGGTTCTGGACCTTTCATCCGATGGAACCCTGATGTGCGCATAATCTCAAGAAATTTGTCCCCATTGGTCACCTTCCCGCGTCTGATACCACAGCCAAGGCTCATGGCTACGCTGAAGTTGTCATTATATGGGCGTCGTACTGGCTAGTAGCAGGAGAATCGCAACGGCAATCGCGCCATGCCCTCCCCGGCGACTGCGGCTGCCCCTTGCATGGCCTTAGCCAGAGGATGGACGGCAGTAGCAGTTTAATTCAGATCAACTGGGGTGGCTACCCTAGTCCATGGTGTGGGCCGGTTTTTGACAAACCATGTGACTCACCGGCTGTACCAAGTTGTCGATTGACCGCAGCGAGAGGCCGGATCCAAAGTGCCCTCAAAGAAGGAACGAATTGATGCGAGCTTGAGATAATGGCGCAAGACCACCACCGCTGGTGTCCTGAAGGCCACGTTTGTGGGACGGGGTCCCAGAGAATGGGGCGGGGCCACTGCTGTTTTGCGGTGTGCTCCGGCTGGGCGTAAGGGCGGTCTTGTTAAACTATGAATGTAGTCAGCTCCGATTCTGTTTAGAGTCTATGCAGGAAGAAATCTATGAGCCGTAACGATCCGACAGCCAGACGGCTGGTTTGGGCGGGCGGGTTAGCCGTAGCGGCCGGGCTGGTGCTTTGCCCACTACTTAACGCTATCTTGGGGCGCCAGACCGACGTCGGTTTCTGCGCCGTGCTGATCGCTCTAGGCCTGATGGCCGGCGTGTACGGCATAGGCAGGCTACGCGGGTGGTCGCGTTGATCCAATCAGCCTATTTCCCCCAGGGCCGCATGTGGCGATTCATGGATCCGCAGATGGGCGACCCTGGACTATGATCTGCCCGTGTTTGTCGCTACAGAAAGGAGCAGACCGCCCTCGAACGACAAGGCAAGACATGGCCAGCGCGCCTACACAGGAAGCGTACCAAATGATCGGGGATTGCTCTCGGTACGCCCTACCTGATATTATTTCGTCATCGCGCTGTGCATTCCAGCGATGTGCCGGGTCGAGACTCCACGTCAGAACTAGGTGGATAGCATTGTCGCAGGGAAATCAAGGATCACCTTGACACGGAGATCAGCGGCTTGGCGCGCAACCACGCCGGTACTTCCTACCCATCGATTAGGAGTTGCACCATGCCAAAGCACGCCAAGTTATCCAGACCGGCAATCGCGTCTTGCCTGATCGCCATGCTCTGTGCAGTTTCGACGACGTCGTGGCCGGTTCAATCCAGCGCGCAGCCCGCGACGGCGGAGATGCAGGAGCTAGCGCCCATCAATCAGCAAAGGGCAGACCGACTGCGAGAAGACTTAAGACACATGGTCGCCCTGGCCAGGGATCGGGTATTTCCCGCATTGGTCAACATCCGCGTCATTACGGCCAGATATTACGGCGGAAGAGAGCGGAAGGGTCAGGCAACCGGCAGCGGAACGATCATTTCTGGCGAAGGTCATGTATTGACCAATTTTCATGTGGTCCAAAACGGCAAGAAGTTCAAGTGCACCCTGAGCAATAAGAAAGAGGTAGACGCGGAGCTGGTAGGCGAGGATCCGCTGACGGATTTGGCCATTCTGAAGATCGACCTTCTTGGTCTGGATGGCCAGGGGTTTTCGGTGGCCAAACTCGGCGATTCCGAGGAACTCGAAATCGGCGACACCGTCATGGCTATGGGGAGTCCGTGGGCGCTCTCGCGCTCGGTCACACTCGGTATCGTGTCCAATACGGAACGCATTTTGGCTGGTTCGGATGACGATGCTGGCGAAATGCGTTTCAACCGCGATCAGCGAACGGGGATCTTCAATCGCTGGATTCAGCATGACGCAGCCATCAATCCTGGTAACAGCGGCGGCCCTCTGGTCAATCTCAAAGGCGAGGTCGTGGGCGTGAACGCCCGCGGGACATTCTTCGGAGGAGACATGGGATTCGCCATACCGAGTAATGTCGCCAAACGCGTTGCCGCCGACCTGATCGAGCATCGCGGGGTATCGCGAAGCTGGTACGGAATGAGCTTCAAGCCCATCAAGAAATCGGGGCACAAAGAAGGCGTGCTGGTTAACTCCGTAGTGGAGAACGGCCCGGCTGACCAAGCCGGCGTCAAGGCGGGCGACGTAGTTATGACAATCGACGGTGATCCGATCACGGTCTGGTTTCCCGAGGAGGTGCCGCCACTTCTGGACCGTCTGGCCAACTTAAGAATCGGCGGACAGCTCTCTGTCACCTATAAGCGAGGCGACGAAACAGCCACGGCCATCATCAAATCGGCCAGACTGGAAAAAGACCGCGGTGACGAAGCGGCATTCAAAGCCTGGGGGCTGGTAGCAATCGACATCACCGCCAAGATGGCCCGCGAACGCCGTTTGGAAAACACCGACGGCGTATTGATCGGAAGCGTTCGCAACGGAAGCCCTGCCATGATGGCTGAGCCTTCCTTGGCATCCGGGGACATCATCCATGCCATCGACGGTCAGCCCATGCTCGAACTGCAAGATCTGTTGGACTTCTATGAGGCACTGATGGACGCCGAGGATTTGCCGGATTACTTGCTGGTCGAATTCGATCGCCGAGGAAAGAGCAACTTGACCTTGGTCAAGCCCAAACCGGACAAGGATGTCGATCCGCCCCGCGAAGTGGCCAAAGCATGGATCGGCGTAGCCGTGCAACCCGTCGTCAAGAAACTGGCCAAACACCTGGGGGATCCCGAATTGGTCGGGTTTAGAATCACCCGCGTGTACCCTCGGACTCTGGCGGCCGACAGCGATCTCAAGGTCGGCGACGTCATCACGAAGCTCAACGGCGAGAGGCTGAAACCCCGCGGAAAACAGGATTCGGGAATGTTCCACCGTCAAGTGAGGCGCCTGCATTCCGGCGACGAGGCTACGATCACCGTACGCCGAGCCGACGCCGAGAATGACATCCAGGTGTCGCTCGAGCGCACGCGCATCACGCAACAGGAGGCTAGGCGAGACCATAACCGTGATTTTGAACTCATTGTCCGAGAGGTGACCTTCTTCGACCGCGACGAGAGCCGATGGGACGACAGCGTCAAGGGGGTTCTGATCACCGACGCGGAAGCGGCTGGTTGGGCGCGGCTTGCGGGCATGCGCCCGCGAGACTTGATCCAGCGCATCGACGATCAGCGAATCACGGGCCTCAAGAGCTACCGGAAGGCGATGGAAGCCGTCACGGAAAGCAAATCGGAGCGAGTGGTTTTCGTGGTGCTACGAGGCTCGCGAACACATTTTCAATACGCAGAGCCCGAATGGAGCCCCGCAAAAGACGACAGTCAAGATAACGAGAAAGAGGAGTAACAGCATGATCACCGTCTTAAGACGACCGAACATCATATCACCGGCCATCATCGCCTGCCTTTTCGGAGTCATGGCCGGGATGGCGCGGGCCGACGAAGCGGCGGAGTATCGCAAGTTTCTGCAGGAAGAGCAGTCGGTGCTAGTCACAGTCAAGTTCGTCTTGAAGCTCAAGATGGGCGGAATGATGGGCGGCGGAGGCGAGCAGGAAAGCGAGAACGAAGTCACCGGAATCATGATTGGCGAGAGGGGACTGGTTCTATGCTCCAACACTCAACTTGGCGGCATGATGGCGATGTTCAGCCGCATGATGGGACCCATGGGCGGCAACATGAGCGCGACGCCGACCGACCTCAAGGTACTGGTGGGCGATGACACCGAGGGGGTTGATGCAGAGTTGATTGCCCGCGATACCGAGCTGGATCTAGCCTGGATCCGCATATCCGAGCCGGGTGACAAGATGTTCGAATTTCTCGATTTTTCCAAGTCAGCCAGCATTGACGTGGGGCAACGCGTACTCCTCGTGCGCAAAATGGATAAGTACTTCGGAAGAGCACCGGTCGTCATTGAAGGTCGTATCGCCGGCGTTACGGTCAAACCTCGAAAACTCTATGTGCCCAGCGGCGAGTTGATGGCGGCACTGGGGCTTCCCGTCTACCTGCCGAATGGCACCGTGGTCGGTGTTCCCATCACACAATCATCCGCCGAAGAAGGTGCAGACGCCAACCCAATGGCTATGCTCAGCATGATGTCCGGGATGCAAGAACAAATGAGCGGCTTGATCCTGCCGGCTGCGGAAGTCGTCCGCGCAACCGAAAGAGCACTAAGCCGCGAGGAAGACGAATAGGGCGAGCCGGCGAGTGTTAACGTAGGAGCAGCGGGACCCCTCCCAGAGTCGCACAGATGCTGGGGCGGTCGCCAATCTGGCATCCCCTGAACCCAGAACACGTTATGATTGGTAGTCGATTCCTAGCAGGTTGCTAAGCAACGCCCCGGTTGGACATTTTCTTGGTGGCAGGTTTTTTTGTGGATGGTGATGAAGAGGTTTTTTGTGAACATTGACCGGGTTGACAGCTTGTGGAGTCGATGCCGGTCAGGCCATTGGTGCCAGCCGGGCCATTCA
>JAJDDP010000073.1 GCA_029260235.1 Phycisphaerae bacterium
CCATACCTTCAATCTGGGAGCGTACCTTTTCTTCTCTGCGGTCGGCTGCGATGATTATGGTTAGCCTGGAAAAGTGGGGGTAGCCAAACTTCTTGCGAAGGGCTAGCTCTCTCTCTACAAAGGCCGGATAATCGTGGTTCATGGCTGCGATGAGTGCTGGTGCATTGGGACTCATCGATTGGACGACCACGCTGCCCTGTTTGTGCGCTCGCCCGGCTCGGCCTGCTACCTGGGTGATCAATTGGAAGAGGCGTTCTCCGGCTCGAAAGTCTGTCGAAGCGCCGGCGGCGTCGCCTCCAATGACTCCGACGCAAGTGACGTTTGGGAAGTCGAGGCCCTTGGCGATCATTTGGGTTCCGACCAGGATGTCGATCTGCCCGCCAGAGAATTCGTCGATTAGCTGCTTGTACAGCCGCCGGTGCTTCATCGTGTCACTGTCTGCCCGGACGATCCGCTTGTCTGGAAACCATCTCTGGAGAAGTTCTTCAGCCCGTTGAGTTCCTGATCCAATGGCATTTAGCTTGTGTCCGCACCCAAGGACCGGACAGTGGGAGGGGGCTGGATCGCGACGACTGCAGTAGTGACAGACGATGACATTTCCAGAAGCATGGTAGACCATGGATCCGCTGCATTGCGCGCAGACGATGCGTCTCCGGCAACTGGAGCAGGCCAGCCAGTTTGAAAACCCCCTCCGATTGAGCAACACCATGGCTTGTTCTTTGCGAGAGAGAGTCTCCGAGAGGCGTTTCTGCAAGAGACGCGAAGCTAGCGGATGGCCTTCAAGCTTCTCGTTGGCCATGTCCACGATTTCAACGGTAGGCATCGGCTGAGCTAGGGCACGCTTGGTGAGCTCGAAGCGATGATAGTGCGCTGACCGATCACAGTTGATCCAGGATTCCAACGAGGGCGTGGCGGATCCAAGCAGAACGGGGATGTTCTCCAGTTGGCCTCGCTTGATGGCTACGTCGCGAACGTGGTAGCGGGGGGCTTGGAGGTTCTTGAAGCTGCCCTCTTGCTCCTCATCCACTACGATCGACCCCAGATTGGGACACGGGGCGAACACCGCGCTTCGGGTTCCGATGATTACCTCGCGCTTCCCAGCCGCGATCTCTGACCAAATGAGGCTTCGCTGGACATTGGTGAGGCCGCTATGAATTACGGCGACGTGCTCAAACCGGCAAGCCAGGCGCTGAACCAACTGTGTGGTCAGAGCAATTTCGGGCACCAGCATGATGGCTTGCTGGCCCTTCGCAAGCACCTTGCGCATCGCCCGGACATACACCTCGGTCTTGCCCGAGCCGCTGACGCCAAAGAGTAACCCCACCTGAAAAGATCGCTCATCCATCATCTTCGAGATTGAGTCGAAGGCTTGTGCTTGTTCTTGGGTAAGCTCGAAAATTGGCTCGTCACGAGGCAGATCGAAATCGGTGGTAGCAGACGCTCTGCGTTCCTCCGAGATTTCAACCCAGCCGCGGCGAGCGGCGGATGTGGCTGTACTGGCTGCCGCACCTAGATCCGAGAGCGCCGTACGGAGGAGCACAGGCACCTCTTTTGCGTCGAGATATTCGAGCAAGGCGCGCTGCTTGGGGCCGATGCGGGGTTGGTTGGCGAGGATCTCAGCAAGTGGCTTCGCCGATGACAGCATGCGAACGGTGCGATATCCGCTTTGCTGCTGCACGGCCGATGGTATCAAGGCATCGAGTGTTCGGCCCAGCGGGCAGGCATAGTACCGCGACATCCAATGGCCAAGTTCGAGCAGGACGCCGTTGAAGTAGCTTGCATCGTCCACCAGGCCAAGAATCGGTTTGAGCGTGTTGGTCCAAGGTACTTGATCAATGCTTAGGCAGTAGCCTTCGACCTGCCGATCACGTCGTCCCCAGGGAATGGTGACCCGCTGACCTGGGTTGATTTGCTCAGAGAATTCCTTGGGGATGGCGAAGGTGTATACGCGGTCCACGGGGACATCGGGGGCGACCTGGGCAACCAACATTGAATGCTGCACACCCGCTTCAGTCCACAAGTTCCCGGTCTGATTGCTTGGTTGGGCGGCGGACATTGGCGGCGGACACTCCCCGAGACATGAGGCAGCTTCTGTTCGAGGCCCTAGCCTATGCAGAGTAGCGACGATTGCAACCAGCCTGGGAGGCGGGCGGGTCTAGCCAGCGAGCAGCGCTCGCGTAAGGCCGACGGCTTCTTCCGGCGTGGAGGCATGGTGGAGAAGTCCCTTGGCGCGGTAGGGGCTGAGGCTGGGTGGAATCTCGGATCCCAGGAGTACGACTGGCCTATTGGCCTTTAGAGCCAAGGCTATTTCTGAGAGCGTGCCAGCGCCGCCAGGCAGGGCGATGACCACGGTGCTGCTTAACACGTTGATAACGTTGCGGGCGTCACCCATGCCGGTCACGATGGCAACATCGAGATCGGGGGAGCTTCCATCAGCCGTCTCGCACTGCAGGATGCCGATGACCAAACCGCCGGCTCGTTTTGCCCCCCGAGCGCTGGCAGCCATCACACCGCATTGCCTACCCCCATTGAGCAGAATCCAGCCTTCGCCAGCGATCAATGCCCCCAATTGGTCAGCCATGGCTTCGAAGGATTTGCTGACGGAGGCACCGCCCATGACGCCGATTACCGGTTTGCGCATTCGCTGGCCTCCCATTCTTGACCACGAACATTGATCGTACCGCAACCGGCGCGTCATTGCCGACACAATTTCAGGGCTGAATTGCGCTGCGCCTGACCCTTGACCACTCACTGCGACCGACTTCGCTCAGATGGCTGTCTAACCCATTGGATCGAAAGCACCGCGCCACGCTGCTTCCTGTGGTACTAGCTGATCCACCTGATGCCCGAGGCTATCGGCCGATCGCGGGCGAGGGAGGACTTGATTCTGCTTGGCCTCCAACCAGATGGGCCTGCCAATACTGAAAGTTGGGTCGAGGAGACAACAAAACTAGAAATATGCACTGGTTACGGCCACGGCGGTCGTCCCCGAGACCGCGAATGATTATGCTGAGCGTCGTGCGGCGGGCTATCCGCCCGATCCTTCACTCGCGATGAGGGCGTGATGCTTTGGCGATTTAGCCTCTACGGGTTTCTTAAGAACCAACGATATTACGAACCGTTTCTGGTTCTGGCCTTCCTCGACAAGGGCCTGAGCTTCTTCGTCATCGGGCTGCTGATTAGTTTTCGCGAAATTGCGACCAACCTGATGGAGGTGCCGTCAGGGGCGTTGGCTGACCTCTGGGGTCGAAGGCGTTCGCTGATCCTCTCGTTCGTAGCCTACGCGGCTAGCTTTCTCAGCTTTGGCCTAGCTGATTCTGTCGGCATTCTCTTTGTCGCCATGGGCTTGTTCGGCCTGGGGGAGGCCTTTAGAACCGGTACGCACAAGGCGATGATCTTCACCTGGCTTCGGCTTACCGGGCGTGAGGATGAGCGAACCCGCGTTTATGGATTCACCCGATCATGGAGCAAGTATGGAGCAGCCTTGTCGGTTGTGGTGGCTTCGCTGCTTGTTTTCGGGCGAGGAGACTACGACGACATTTTCTTTCTCTCGATCTTGCCGTGCATGCTCTCGATCATCAACCTGCTCACCTATCCGAGCGAGTTGGAAGGACCGCGCCTGGATGCAATCTCAATTCGAGCATTGAGTCAGCACTTGTGGCACGCGGCTAAGAACTCCATCAGCAGGCCTGAACTTCGACGACTCTACTTGGACTCGATGGGGTTCGAGGGCACGTTTGGTGCGGTCAAGGACTACTTGCAGCCTATCATCAAAGCAGGAGCAGCCATCTTATTTGCCCGTTGGATTACGGGGCAAGATTGGAATGCTGCCCAGCAAGCTGCCTTGGTGGTGGGTCCGATTTACTTCGGCTTGCACCTTCTATCGGGTTTCGCAAGCGGTCAGGCTCATCGTCTAGTCGTCGCAGCTGGAAACGAAGATCGAGCCGCTCGTAGGTTGTGGGGATTGGCCGTTGTCTCCTATGGCGCTCTGCTGATCGCCGGTTGGTTTAACTTGATCGCCGTGATAGTCGTTGTGTTCGTTGCGCTGCATGTTCTGCAAAACTTGTGGCGCCCCATTCTGGTGAGCCGCTTCAATGCGTGTTCCGATGAGGATTCCGGAGCGACGATCTTGTCGATTGAATCGCAGGCGAAGAGATTCTCAGCAGCAATAATCGCACCGTTGCTCGGCTTGGCTGTCGATGCAGCAACAGCAACATCAGCCTCAAGCTCTTTTTGGCCCATCGGTGCTATCGGGCTGCTGGTTGTGCTGGTTTTTACGGCCTTGAGTCGGCTTTCGAGGGGTAGTGGCTCTCGCGTGTAGCTGATTCACGCAGGCAGTGCCCATACGATCCGACTCAGCCTGCGGGACGATCAAGTTCTTTGTGGTATCGGTCCACCATGGATTGCCATGAAACCAAGCCGTCGATTTTCCCCTCTTCTCCAAAGACGCCGACGGCTAGCACGGGCACGTCGCTCTTGGCGAACTTGTTGAGAACCTCATCCAGCGGCTCGTTGGGCCGAATCACGGGCACATTGTCGCGCATCAATTCAGCCACGAGCAGCAGCGGCACCGCTTCGGGTTGCAGTAGGGCGGTCTTGATATCGTCAGCCACCACCAATCCTTGGTACACATCTTCCTCATCGGTGACGACAAAATTCGCGGCGTCAGTTTCGGCGGCCATGTCCAAGAGCTTTTGCAGGGGATCTTGAGGATGAACAGTAGGAGCGGGCATCTGGTGGAGATCTTCGACGGTAATTTGCTGCAAGATGGTCAGATCAGCCAGCGTACCGAAGCGAACGCCTCGCCTGCGTAGTTTCAAGGTGTAAATGGAGTCCTTGAGCAGAAGCTGAGCCCCGAATGTTGAAACGATGGCAGCGAACATAACCGGCAGAATGACTTTCGGCTCTCGGGTCAATTCATAAAGAATGACAATAGCTGTCATCGGCGCGTGGGTTGTGCCAGCCACAAGAGCGGCCATCCCGACCAAGGCGTAGGCTGAGACGCTGTTTTGTTCTATCCAACCGAAGTGGTAGAGGCCCAGTCCCAGGGCGCCGCCGACGGCTGCCCCCATCATCAAAGAAGGGGCGAACACACCCCCTGATCCACCGAAGCCGAGGGTGAGGCAAGTGGCTAAGACCTTGAGGGCGCACATCACCAGCAGCACGGTGATGCTCATTTCAAAGATACCAGCACCCGTAATTAGCTCGATGGTTGGGTAGCCATTGCCGAAGAACGGCGGAGCGTCTTGGGTGTTGACAATCGAGCAGTAGGCAATGCCGGTCACCCCGAGTATTACCGCACCTATGGCGGGCTTGAGTGCCTCTGGAAGTCGGATTCGGTCTGCGACATCCTCGGTGAAGTAGAGCCCTCTGATGAAGATGACGGCGGTTGCTGCGCAGATGAGACCCAAGATCAGGTAGAACGGTAGTTCCGAGCCGTCGAACGTGTACTGATAGTCTTGAAACCCAGCCGTCTCGAAGATGCCCCGATCCTCCGGGCGAAAGGCGTGGGTCAGAGAACAACTCAGTACGCTGGCAAAGACAACCGGCGAGAAAGTGCGGAACGAGAAGTCCTTGAGAAAAATCTCTAGCGCAAAGAGGACTCCGGCGATAGGGGCATTGAAGATGGCGGCGATGCCTCCCGAAACTCCGCAGGCGATCAGCACGCTCATTTGACGGCGGGTTACTTTGAGCGCTTGTCCGAACGTGCTGCCGATGGCTGCGCCGATCTGGATGATCGGTCCTTCCGTGCCCGCTGAACCTCCAGAGCCGATGGTGAGCGTGCTCGATATCGCTTTGGCAACAGCCACGCGAGGTCGGATCGATCCGCCGCCTCGGTGAAGGGCATCCATAACTTCCGGGACGCCATGGCCTTTTGCTTCGCGGGCAAAGAAACGGGTGATCAGTCCCACAGCCAAGGCTGCGATGGCAGGTAGGGCGACGAGCATGAAGGTTTTGCCGCTGTACAGCCCACCCGATCTTGATCCATCATGCCCGTAGCACCAGGCGTCAGCCATTTCGATCAAAGTGTAGAACAGGTGTGCCCCGAGTCCGGTAGCACCACCGATCAAGATCGATAGGCCTATGAGGTAGTAATCCTCGCCGATACCCAGCGCTCGAGCCCATTTGCTAAGACGGGCCCGCATGCGGTACCAGAAAACGGATTGTCGGGGAGACGATGGAGCCATTCATGCCTCAGTCGGAGTCTAAAGCAAAGAACGGTAACAAGACCTGGCAGGTACAACAAGTCCAGAGCGGCCCAGGCAACCAACGGGAGTGTGAATCAACTCGAACACCGGCGGCACAATGGCATCCTGTCGGGCGGGCATCGCCTGCCGAACCGCTTGACCCCATCCCAACGATCAGCTACGACCTGCTTCCGATGGATTCGAATCGAACAACCTGGCAGAAGTTGCTGTTGATCGTGGGAGGAATTGGTCCAGTAGGCCATGCCCCAGCCTCAGGAACGCTGGCGGTCGCGGTGGCTGGTATTCCTTCTTGCTGGCTGATGCAGAAATATCTCTCCCTGCCCGCCTACGTAGCCGTTGTCGCGGTGATGACCTTAGTGTCGGTGGCTATCCATCAGATCGGCGACCGAATTCTAGGCGAAAAAGACAGCCGCAAGCTGGTGTGGGATGAACTGGTGGGATATTGGATCGCCATGTTCGCCGTCCCGTGGACGTGGCAATTGGTGGTGATCGGGTTCTTTCTAGAGCGAGCCATCGACATCGCCAAGGTCTTCCCAGCCAACGTAGTAGAGAAGCGGGTCCCCGGCGGGTGGGGGGTAGTGGGCGATGACGTGGTAGCTGGCCTCTACACCTGCGGCGTGTTGCACCTAGCTTGCTATTTGGCGCCGGGCGTACTGGGATTGCTTAGTTGAGCCGCGGGGCTGACGCCGCCCTGGGGCAAAATCACTCCTCTCCTCCGTAGAACACAAATTGAATCTCTGTGTTTCCTTGCCCCCAGTACAATAGCGAAGGAACCCAGCGGACAGTTCGTTCCTCGATCTCCCACGACAGGACTTTTGCGGCTTGATCTACGATTGAACGAAGCCGATGATCAAAGTCGATCCCGCGCGGCCCCCAAAGCCGGAGCGGCAAGAAGAACGAGTACCCGTTGCTGTGTTTGCCATGAATCAAGTAGTCGATGACCAATGCTGAACTCGCCTCGTCTGCCCATCGCATGCGCTCCGGGACAGCCCTTCTTTCATCGCTGGCTCTAATCCTGCCATTTTTAACGCACTCAATCCACGTCATGATATACCTGGATCAGCCAATTCTCGAAACCGTGAGCAAACTCCCGCATCGACTGGCCCAGGGCGCGGCTCCCGACTTGCTACCTCCTCCTGTTGCGTCCGCCCCTGTTCCTGTTCTTTGGCTTTGGCTCGGGGTTGGCTTCTTGCAGGGCTTGGATTTCGGCTGGTAGGTCGAATCGATCTTCTGGGATGTCGGTGTTGTGTTCAATACTGTCGGTGGTGAAGACCATGGTTTGTAGGCCATCGCCGATCACTTGCACGATCTTGTGCGGCAAGAGGAGGCCATCCACTCTTCGGTAGTCGCTAAAGGTCACGGTGACGTGGAACGAACCTACCAGGTTTTCGGTGTCCAATTCAAACTTGACCGCGAGGTGGGTCTTTTTGTCATAATAGCGGGTCTCGGGGTTGCCCTCGAAGGGCGTCATGATCACCTTGTGGCAGGGGGCTTGGTTGACCTCTTCGATGCCGGCACACTTGGCGCTCTTGTAGTATTTTCGCCACTGGACTTCGCCGTCGAATACGGCATCGCGCAGGGCTA
>JAJDDP010000074.1 GCA_029260235.1 Phycisphaerae bacterium
CCATCTGGTCATCGATTACGCCCGCCACCCGATCATTGGCCACCGAAACCCCGAAGTGGGCATTCTTGAATTGACGGGCGATTTGAGCAGCGACCTCCAGTTGGCCTGAGAAAACTTCCTCAGCCACATGCTTACGCGAGCCTGGCAGAATGGCAATCGTCGGTTCGCCGCTGGATTTGATGCGGGCAGTTAGCTCGGCGTCAGGTTGCTGGGATGCCAGGACGTCTCCGAGAGGATGGCCTACAAAGGTCGCGTCGATGTTGTGGCCGCGGAAGAATTCCTGCTCGAACGGGAGGATCACAGCCAGCCGGTCCACGCGTTTGCGGACCCTGGCGGTCCGGAATTCTCCCCAGGCCCACAACTGCGGCGCGATATAGTAGAGCACGGGCAAACCAGCCTTTTTTGCCCGGAGAGCGATGGGCAGGTTCAAGGTGGGTGAATCGATGACCACTGCGGCTGAGAAGTCATATTCTTGAAGATGTTCTTTGGTGGTCTTGAGCAGCCGCAGAGCCTGAGGGACTGCTTTGACCACGCCCAGCAGCATGGCTGCGTGTTGGGTCATGTCGAAAATCGGCCAGCAGCCCTCGGCCTGCATGGCCGGTCCAGCGATGCCGACAAAGCGGATTTCTGGTCTGATTCGACGGGTGGCCCGGATCAAGGCAGCTCCGTGAGCGTCGGCACTGGGTTCAGCTGCCGAAATGAAGACCAAGGGGCCATGGGATTCTCCCGAATCCAGGGGATTTGTGGAGAGATCGGCATGATTCGTTGGGTCGGGCATGGCGGGAGCAAAATGTAGCCGCGGCGGGCGATTCAGGCAACTCGTGCCGGCCGACAAGGCCGTTAGCAGCATCGAGTACACTGATTTGACCAGATAAGGGCTTGATTTAGTCGAGGATTTTGGTAGAGTCCGCGATTCGACGCATTTGTTTTTTTTGAAGGCTGCGCCCTGGGTGTGGGAGGTGTTTCTTGGCATCGGAGTTGGTTCGTGAATTGGTGAATGCAGGCATCCACTTTGGGCACCGGGTAAGTCGGTGGAACCCAAAGATGGAGACGTATATCTTTGGCAAGCGGAACCTCATTCACATCATCGATATTCGAGAAACCGTCAAAGGCTTGCTGCGGGCCAAGAAGTATCTGGCCCAAGTGATTGCCCGTGGCGAGGACGTGCTATTTGTTGGCACCAAGCGACAGGCTCGACACTCGATCTTCGAGCAGTCTGAGCGTTGCGGGATGCCCTATGTGAACAACCGCTGGTTGGGCGGAACGCTTACGAACTTTCGTACCATCCGTTCACGGTTGACCCGCTTGGAAGAATTGGAAGCGGTAGAGGCTGACGGCAGACTTCAAGAGTACAGCAAGAAAGCCATCTCCATGCACAACCGGGAAATCCGGAAGATCAAGAGCAACCTGGAAGGCATCCGTCGGATGAACAAGATGCCCGGTGCCCTGCTGATCATCGACTCCCGGCGGGAGCACTTGGCAGTTCGTGAGGCCAAGAAACTGGGCATTCCTACAATATGCCTCATCGATACTGATTCTGATCCTGACTTCGCCGATATCCCCATCCCCGGGAATGATGACTCAATGCGTTCGATTGAGGTCATACTGATGCACCTCACCGATGCAATCGAAGAGGGTAAGAAGGGCCGGAGGGTCGAGGCCAAGGACGATGGTAAGAGTGGTGACATCAAGCGGCGGTCTCAAAGGCCTACGACAGGCAGCGCCGAGGAACCGGCCGGGCAGACCCCTGCCATGGCCGACACCGGCTCGGAGTCCAATGTCGCGGTCCTAGAAGCCAAGCCCGAGACGGCGCCAACACCAACACCAGCCCCAGCCCCGGAAGAGCCGAAAGTGCCCACCGATTCATCTGACTCAGTATAGTCGCGGATCCTGCTAGGCGGACCATCAGGGCGTCCGTTGATGCGTGGGGTGCACTATCATGATAATGGTGTCAGTTGCCGGGATTCGCTCCCGGTGGAACAGGCAAGTTAGGGCGTGAGGCCTCTCTGGACTCTGCCCAATTAGGAGTATCTACAAAATGGCGATCAGTGCAGCAGAAGTAAAAGCCCTACGGGAAGAAACGGGCTTGCCCATGATGGAGTGCAAGGTTGCACTTTCTGAAGCGGGTGGCGACAGAGCACAGGCCATGGAAATCCTGGCCAAGAAGCACAAGGGCAAAATGGAAGCCCGCTCAGGCCGGGAAACGGGCGAAGGGCGTATCGCCATCTACATCAGTGATGACGGCACCAAGGGCGGCATCATTGAGCTGCAGTGCGAAACCGCGCCGGTCGCCAAGAACGAGATGTTTGAAGACCTGGCCACTAAGATCGCCCAGGCCGTGGCTGAGCAGGATGCCGAATCGCCAGACCCCGAAGCGATCAAAGCATCCAGCCACTCCGGCACCGCGATTTCCGAGTTGATGTCAGACATATACGGCAAACTTCGCGAAACGATGAACCTGACCAAGTGCAGGAAGGTGACCGGGGCCCACTTGACTAGGTACATCCACCACGACTTCAAGAGTGGCGTGTTGATCGCGTTGGATGCCACGCCGTCGCAAGACAATATCGGCTTGGATCTCTGCCACCACGCGACCTTCTCCCAGCCTAAGGCGATCGATCGGGATGACGTGCCGGCAGAGCAGGTGGAAAAAGTTCGGGCTGACGCCCGCGAAGCCGCCGTTGCGGATGGCAAGCCAGAGCAGATCATCGACAAGATCGTCGAGGGCAAGGTAAACGCCTACTACGCTCAGCACACGCTGATGGAGCAGGAGCATGTCAAAGTCAGCAAGACCAGCGTTCGCGACGTGCTCAAAGGCGCCGGCGTGACAGCCGTCACTGACCTGGTGTTCATGCGGGTTGGAGCGTAACAGAGCATTGCAGGCCGCGACTTAACCCTGGCGGTCTTGCCCAATCAAGGTTTTGCATCCGGGGGCGAACAAGCCCCCTTTTGCATGCGCCGGAGTCGCTCCGGCCATATCCTAGTATGATCGTCCCGTTGTCCCAGGCACATGGCAGCGCGAGGAATTGACGAGGAGGTCTACATGGGAATAGCGGGATGTACAGTGCAAATAGAACACGGGTCGTCTTGGAGATCAGTGGCGAAGGCCTCCGGACAGCTGGGGGGCGCAGAATCATTGGGGGAGCAGGTCGGGATAGTCGATGATGCTGCCTTCAATCGGTTCATCCAGCCAGCCGGTCCAAATGAAGGGACCTTTTGAGGTGGGACCTTTTAAGGTGTCAGGAAGATTTTTTGACCATCACCTGTAGTCTTGGCCAATTGCGCCCCTTCTCGCTGTCCTGCACAGGAGGCTGCAAAGGGGGTTTGGCCTGCTACTTCCTGTCATTACCGCCCGCCTTGGATGCAATGAGGATCAGCATAGCTAGCTGCTTGCCCACCGCAATGTTTCTCCCAAGCAGGCGAGTATCTTTGAAACCACAGCTGCGGATTTGGACATGCCGCACATCCCTCAAGCTCCGGTAGGACTCGAGCTGAATCCTACCGGGCCAAAGCCCAATCTTCTATTGTCAGCGTAGCCATATCGTCCCACGGAAGTCAAGAAACTCTAACTGGTCGCTATTCTGGAACTATGGGATACGCACTGGCACCGTGATAGGCGGTCGTCTCACTCGATTAGGTATGGTGAGCACCGGTGGGCTGCGGATCTCCGCTCCCTGACGGTCGCGGCTCGGGTCTGGCACTTCCTGCCGGCGGTATCGACTTTTTGTATAGACAAGCCCAGGCCCGGGCTGGCTGTCGAGTTGAATCGCCGATTCTACAGATCAGCCTGTACTTTCGGCGTCGGTGTCGCTCTAGCAAGTTCCTGGTATGATCAGCCCACGTCGGGAGCAATAATGGCATGTGCGAGAGAACGGATTCATGGGCAGAACAGCCTCGGCGGTGCGTGATCGGGACGGAACGATGGCAGAGTGCAAGTACAACCGGGTTATTTTGAAGATCAGTGGTGAAGGCCTCTGCGCAGCCGGTGGGCGCGGAATCGATGGCGAGCAACTCCATCACATCTCCACTGAGATTAAGACCGTAGCGGATCTCGGTGTGGAGCTGGCTGTCGTGGTTGGAGGCGGCAACATTATTCGAGGCGGCCAAATCGCCAAGGACTCCCCGATCGAAACGGTCACAGGCCACTACATGGGCATGCTTGGCACGGTGATCAACGCCTTGGCAGTCCAGGATGCCTTGGAAGCTATGGGCGTATCCACGCGGGTACAGAGCGCCATCAACATCGACCGGGCCTGCGAGAAGTTCATCCGCCGCCGTGCGATTCGGCATTTGGAAAAGGGCCGGGTGGTCATCTTCGCAGCCGGTACGGGAAATCCATTTGTGACCACCGACTCCTGTGCGGCACTGCGGGCCTCGGAAATCGGCGCCGACGTAGTACTCAAAGCCACAAAAGTCGATGGAGTCTTCACAGCTGACCCGGTGAAAGATCCGACAGCGACAAAGCTTGAGAAGTTGTCGTACGATGAAGTGCTGGATCGCCGTCTGGGGGTCATGGATTTCGCGGCCATTGATCTGTGCCGCCAGAATAGCATCCCCATCGTGGTGTTTAGCCTCAAGCAACCGGGCAATATGCGGGCTGTGGTCTTGGGCGAGCCGATTGGTACACTGGTAAGCACAGCGGAATAGCTCGGCGCAGCCGATGTAAGGCCGCGAACCCAGCAGGTGGATGTGTTTGATTCAAAGGAACGCAAGGAGCTGCGGATGTCAGAATCGGATATTCAAAAACAGTGTCAAACCGGCATGGAAAAGTGCCTCTCGTTCTTGAAAGATGAGCATCGCGGCGTGCGCACCGGTCGGGCCAGCCCAGGACTGGTAGAGCATCTCAAAGTGCAGGTTGCCTCTTACGGCAGCACCATGGCCTTGCGCGAGTTGGCGACAATCAGCACGCCGGATGCGGTTACCGTGCTGATAAAACCATTTGATCCCGGCACCAGCAAGGACATCGAAAAGGCCATCCAGACCTCAGACATCGGCATCACCCCAGCCTCTGACGGCAAGGTGATTCGTCTGCCAATTCCTCCGCTATCGGGTGAGAGGCGGGCTGAGTTGGCGACCCACGTCAAGAAGATGGGGGAAGCCCAGAAAGTGGCGATCCGCAATGTCCGGCGGGACGCCAACAAAGCCATCGACGCCGCCCAGAAAGACAGCACGCTCACCGAAGATGAAGCCAAGAACGCCAAGGACAAGATTCAAAAGCTGACCAAGAAGTGCGAAGACCAAGTCGATGCAATGGGCAAAGCCAAGGCTGAGGAGATCGAAGCCAGCTAACGTCGCGCCCTGGAACCAAAGACGCAACAACGCGCCAAACTGCCCGCTTCCTTACGGGCGTGGCGCTGAATTCATGCCGACTCGCCTTCGCCCGGCTACGCGCCGCGGGTGGTTTTTCCCCTATGCTGGTACCAGAGGTAGCCCATTAGCACAGTCCCCAGCAAGCACCAGGGCAGCATGGATGCGAACCAGACAACGGGGTTCAACGTGCTTGCTGGCTGAGAGGTCGTTGTAGCTGACTCAGCCTGGACGATAGCAAATCGGTCGAACAAATCACCCAGGCCAAACCCCGCCAACATCGCCCCAAAATACTGAAATGAGTCGATGACCCCGGCGGCGAATCCCGCCATTTTTCGTCCGCCCAAGTCCATGGCTGCTGCTGTACCCAGGATCGAGTGCGTCGCATTGCACCCGGTGTGAATGCCGAGAATGAGCACTACGGCTATGGTGGCTGAGGAGGCAAACCACTGCAAGGACATGGCCAGCGCCAGGCAGGTGAAGCCAAGTTGGACGAGGTACAATAAGGCAGCCACCGGCGCCCGCTTGCCGTGGAACAGCTTGTCAGAAATAAGGCCCGATGCCAGCGAACCGACTGAGGCCATCACCGGCAACAGGATGACCGCGAACCACCAGAACATAGTCTCGCCCTGACCGACCTTGACGACGGACCAGACGTCTTTTAGGTAGATCACATACCAAGCATAGATGGCTGACCGGACAAATCCGGTGCAGAAGTAAGCACCCGCTACAATCCAGACGATGGGGTTGCCGGTTATCTTGCGAAACACCTGGCCGATCTCGATATGCTCGTGCGGATCGTCATCAGGATCCTCGTCATCATGTTGGATCGTAAAACCCGCTTCCTCAGGATGGTTCTTGACCGTCAGATTCATGAGGATGACCATCACAGCCGTTATCATGGGCGGCACAATAAACATATACCGCCAGTCGAGCGTCGGAATCGTGATGGTGAAGAATAGAAGCGGCACGGCGAATCCTCGGGCTAAGAGTGGTGCCAATTGCCCGACGCACGTTTGGCCCAGGTTGATCATGATGCCAAAAATGCCCGCGAACGAACCGCGTTCTTCTCGGCGGAACCAAGCCGTGTTGATCTTGACCATGCCCGGGGCGCCAAACGCCTGAATGTAGCCATCGACCATGCGGATGATGAATAAGGCGGCAAACAACCAGCCTATCTTCGACCACGCAGCCAGACCAAACGTCACATTGAGGATGACGGTGCCGATGGCACCGATGGTCATGACCTGCTTGCCGCCCAACTTGTCGGTGAATAGGCCGTTGACGAATTGGCCGATGGCGTAGGCGCCGTTCCTCGCGGCGTCGATGGCCCCGTACTGCCTATTGCTAAAGCCCAACGCCTCTTTCAGCTCGGGCGCCACGATGCCCAGGTTGTACCGGCAGAGATAGTACGAGGCGTAGGTCAGGCCCAGGAAGAACCAGTTCTGACCCCGGCGGAGGCGGAACCCCGGCGGGTGCTCATACGTCAGCCCGTGTCGCTCTTTTGCATCCGATTGGTTTGGTGACATGGACACCTACCTATAAACCTCGGCCCCAATCCGCCCACAAAGGTGGAATTGTGTGTTGGGTAGTCTTCTCATGCCTGTGAATTGTTGGACATTCAGGAGGCTGTCTGTCCGAACCGCGCCACAGGAGGGGCCAGAGTATAGCCTCCCCTGCCCTCACGCAAGAGAGAGACGGCCCAACCATATGCCTCTACATTAACGCAATCTTTGCGCACGGGCCGTTGCAACCAGACACGGTAGCAGCCCATAATGCGGCCCAGGTAATGACCGACTAGGAGGATTCCATGTCCAAGATTTCAGAAATGTTTCGCGGGTCGCCTTTCGGGCCTCTCCGGGAGCACATGAAGAAGGTGATGGAGTGCGTGTCGCACACCAAGCCCATGCTCGAACTGGTTCGCGATGCCGATTGGAGTGGTTTGGATCGAGTCGCTCGCACCATTTTCAAGTCCGAGCATGAAGCCGATCTCATCAAAGATGAGATACGTCAAACCATTCCC
Source organism: Phycisphaerae bacterium (assembly GCA_029260235.1). Taxonomy (GTDB): domain Bacteria; phylum Planctomycetota; class Phycisphaerae; order UBA1845; family UBA1845; genus OFTM209. The sequence continues at coordinate 7,331 of JAJDDP010000074.1, forward strand.
AAGAGCTTCTTTCTCCCGGTCTATCGCGGGGACCTCCTTGGCTACTTGGCTGTGCAAGACAGCATGGCTGACACCGTCGAAGACCTCGCCTTCATGCTAACCATCAAGAACTTGACCATGCCCAAACCGTTGGTGGAAGGGGTTTCCCTGTACGTCGATCGCATCATCACAACCTGCGAGCGAACCAACGAAGTGAGCAAGGCGATGGCTGGCCTGGCTGAAGCGGGGTTCGGCGGCGAGCACGTCGACAAAGTCATCCGGTTGGTCGAAGCCACCGAAAAGGCCGAGTGGGAAGCGGATCGCAAGCAGCATGACCTATCAAAGGATCTGTTTGCCCTGGACAAAGAAGTGGCTGCCACCGACATTTTTCTTTGGTTCCGGGTCTTCGGCTTGCTTGGAGAACTGGCTAATCATGCTGAGAAGGTTGCCGACCGGGCCCGCAGAATGTTGGCCCACTAGGTCCGTAGCATGTGACTCATGATGTCTTGGTAGATGCTCTTCTAAGTTGATCGATCTCCAGACCGGGTGGACGTGACCATGCTCCTTCTGGCTCAAACTACATCGAGTCCTGGCTCTTTTGCCTACGCCTGCTTGGCCTTGGGCGTGGTGATGCTGCTGTGGGATGCCGTAGAGGTTGGCCGAAATGATGCGGTCAACCTAACCAACGCCGTGTACGGCGCGAGAATCATGGCCCGCAAATACATTCTCATGATCACAGCCCTCGGCGTGGTGTTGGGCGCTACATTTGCGTCGGGAGTCATGGAAACCGCCCGCAAGGGCATCTTCGATCCGAATCTGCTGAAACCCGAGCAGGCACTGGCTATTTTTGTCAGCGTTTACGTGGTCGATACCATCCTGCTATACAGCTACTCAGCCTACGGCATGCCGGTCAGTACGACCGCCTGTCTGGTATTCGAGCTGCTGGGGGCTGCCTTTGCTCTCGAGTTCAGTGATGTCATCCATTGGGGAAACTCCGGCAAAGTGGTCTCGGGCATTGTCGTTTCGATTATTCTAAGTGGGTTTGCCTCCTTCTTGATCCACCGGGCCATCCGCGGTGCCATCCGTGATCGGAGCACGCAACTTGCGACGCTCCTGCTGCATGGCGGATGGGTCGGTGGTGGGATGGCAGCTGCCCTGTGCTATTTCATGTTGCTCAAGGGCATGAAGAGCATCCATGTGGTCGCCGAGCTGAAGCAGCGGATCGCAGACTATCAATTGGTGGTAGCGGTACTCCTCTGGGGGGTGTTCGCCATCGCGATTCACCTGCTGTTGGTGTTCTTCCGCAAGAGGGCAGCCCGCTTGCTCTTTCCGGTCTTGGCCATCCTGGGGATGCTGGCACTGGCGTTTGCCTTTGGCCAAAACGACTTGGCCAACTGCGCCTCTCCGGGATTGGCGGTTGTCGCCCTACTCGTCCACTGGGACCAAGGTATCGATGCGATTACCAAGGTCGCGGTGCCCGCCTGGCAATTGGTGGGCTGTGGCTTACTCATGGTGGTTGGCATGCTGACCCGCAACGCCCTGCGAATTACCAAGGCTCAAGTTCGCGCGGGGAGTCAATCGGACCATGTTGCCCTCTGGGCACCGCGCTGGTGTATCGGGTTAGCCCAATGGTTCCTGCGATGGCGAGGCAGCTCCAATTCACTGGCTCCGGTAGCAGCCCCAGCCCAAACCGGCAAACAGCTGCACTACGATGCGCTTAGAGCCTGTACGATCACATCCGTATCTGCATGCGTTATCGCCACGGCATCGAGTCTCAAACTGCCGGTATCCACAACCTATGTCACTTTCGCAGCCGTTCTAGCCACAGGCTTTGCCGACAAGATTTTTCAACGGGGCGACTCAGCCCTCAAGCTGGGGCGCGTCATCTGGGTGATCTCCAGCTGGTTCATCTCTGCGGCCATTGCCATGGTTGCTGCGGGCTTGGTTTGCCGGGTCATTTATCACCTCGAAATTCCCGGGATGGCCCTGGTGATTGCTGCGAATTTCTTCGTTCGTTCTATCGTCTCGCGGCGTGCTGATGCCCAGGAGAAGGAAGCCGAGGAAGAGGCTTACGAGCGTGCCCATGCAGACGAATTTGCCCTTGAGGACGAATAGTCTGCGGGCGATTTCTGCCCAAAGGATTGGCGAGTCAGCGGTGGCGGCCGCAACATTGCCGACGCGCACCCAAACCGACCATCCCCAGGATTGTCGCCGGCAGGATCAGGCTACCTACCGCTCCGCATAGAGCGCCGTTTGCTGAACCCAGGCTGAGCGTTTCATCCGTGGACAGATCTTCATCTTCTGCCTCTGGCGGCTGTTCAGTCAGTGCGGGGATACCAACGGCGAATTTCCCCAACGTGGCTACCTCAGCCCAGGCTTGGTTGATGCTCATATCTAGGCCGAGATCGTCCATTACCGCGCTGGGCGGCCCCAGCCCGACATCATTGCTGCCTGCTGGCTTGAAGCGGTTGCCGGCTGGATCGAATTGGTGGAGGCGAAGCGCGGACTCGTCAATCCCCAGAATATCTGCATCCATGTAGAAGAGTGAAATGCCAATCACTGCTTCCTCTGCCAATCCGGACGCTGAAACGGTCAGCGGGCCTGCGTAGATGATTCCATCTTCTACGCCTTCCTGCGTAGCCAGCGCTTGGCTTGTCGGCGAGCGAGTTGACCCATCTGTGTAGATGATGACCACCAGCACATCGCCCTGCCCTGTTGGCAAGATCATGGACAGGTCGGAAAGCTCGCCCGCCTGATCGAGCACGTCCAACTCGATTGCGTCGGCAGCAGACGTATCGAGCACGATCTCAGGCTGAGTCGGTGGATCAACCAATTCGATTGAAACGGCCCTGCCGCCATCCTCATGCACGCCCAAGACCAGATTACCCTGTTCATCCATCGCAATGCTGATAGCTGCCGTATTGCCCGACGCCACCGAAACCAAATTCAACAGTTCAGCCTCATCAGCATCGGTGATGGAAATGGCTGGGTCGCCATTGAGATCAAAATCTATCGCGACAGACACATCTTCCAGAAACCCGTCGAGGGTGACGACTACTGAGCCGTCGTCCGAGTCACTCACCGCAATGACGGAGTGGCCTGGTTCGTCACCCACAACCGACACGGTAGCCCCCTCCTCTGCACCCGACACCATAACATCGATTGTGCCGCACACGATTTGGGAAGCTCCATTGGTGTCGATCGAGGAGACGCAGGGATCGTCTGGCTCGAGTTCAGGCTCTGCCGGCTGCTCGGGCTCGGGAACCGAATCCGAATCTGAATCTGGATCCAGTTCCGGCTCGTCCGGTACTCCGCTTCCACCTGCGCCCAATGGATCAACGGCTCGCCAGTTCACCGTGCCGACATTCAAATCAACCGTGTCAAGGTTTATGCCATCGCCCACAGCTGACAAAGTAGTTGTGCTCGCGTACTTAGCGCGGGTCAACGCAAGGTGAAACAGGGTGAGATTCGTGGACGCCATGCGGGAGATGGTGAAGACGCCTGCCTGCGTAATGGTGTCTAGTCTAACCTCCTGGCTCTCTATTGAACTGCCCAGAGTGAGAACTGCACTGCCGTTCATTGTGACCGTTGATCCCGGCAAGAAGCTGATCCTCCCGTCCAGTTCGGTGAAGATGAATGAGCCTGTCGTATTGATGTTCACGTCGGCAAAATTAAAGTGGAACGATCCCCCCAGCGTGTAGTCGCTGTCCGCACCGTTGATGTTGACCGTTCCCAAAATCTGATAGTCAATGTTCGCCAGGGCGGTTACCGTTTCGGCGCCGGCGTTGGAACTGAGGTTGATCGTCGAACCGGTGGCTGCATACAGATTGACGTTGGCGCCCGCAACTCCGACAGTGTAGCTGCCAAAAGTTGTCAAAGTAGCACTACTGCCCAGGTTAATGGTATCCGCGTCGTCATCGAAGTTGATGTCGTCGTTGCTGCCGGATGATCCTACGACAGTCTCACCATCATCGAGGGAGAATCGCACGCCGGTTGCATTGTCCAACAAATCCGACACGCCGCTGGTTATGCTCAATCTACCGGTTCCGGTCTTCCTGAAAATATTTCCCGGGCTGCCCAATGCACCAGCAAGTGAAATGGTGACGGTAGCATTCCCCGTGCCCCCCCAGGTAAACGTGTTGCCCGCGCCGGGAAGGGGACGTAAATCGTTGATCAGGCTACCGGCATTATCGATGACTGACCCCGTAGTAGCGTCCAGGCGGCTAATGGTTCCCGATCCTGTGAGCGTAAGCGTATTGTTGGCCACGTTCACACTGTTGGTGGCCGTCAAAGTCTTGCCCGCCAAGACATCCAGCGTGGCGTCGCTGGTCAGGTCGAAATCAGAGATGGTCAGCGTCTCGTCCACATCTAACGTGCCGTTGCCTGTAATGTCCAGATCCGCGATCGTGCCAGCCTCTGCTATTCGCAAAGTGCCGCCGGCTCCGCTAACCGTGACTGTACCTGCCACTGAGACGCCGTTTTGGAGCGTGGCAGTACCAGCCGTGAGCGTGGCATTCAGATTGGTGATCGTCTTGAGAGTGTTCAGGTCGACCACCCCGCCGGCACTGTCCAAGGTGATTCTGGAAATCGTGCCCGCCCCAGGTTCGGTGATGGTCAGGGTGTTGTTATTGACATCGATGTTGGTGGTCAATGTGTTGTCGGCGATTTGAAGAATCAAATCGCCTTGGCCGGCGTTCATATCGATCAGCGTCGGTGCAAGATCGATGTCCGCATCCAGGGTCGCACCATCGACACTCACATCGATCTCGGTGATGACGATGTTGTCCGCGTCAGCGCCGGTCACTTCCAGTTCTGCGCTAGCCCCACCGCTTAGATCGACGGTGGCGGTCAGCGATTCCTGCGCACCGCCCCCCGATCCGGTCAAGGACAGTTTGCGATTTCCAGTCACGATGTCGTTGGTCACAGTCAAGTTGCAGCCATCGCTGTTCAAGTCGATTGTACCGTCTGCGGTGTAATTCAAGGTGGTGATGGCAGCTGTGGCTGCATTGAGGCGAACTATTCCGCCAGCACCGTCCAAGTCGACGCGAGAAATCCTCCCCGTATTGCTCAGCGACAACGTGTTGCTGTTTGTGTCCAAGCCGTTGGTCACGGAGAGCGTTTTGGTGGGGGCGACATCGACGGTACAGCTTCCGAGCATGTCGCAAGTCGTCACTGTGCACGATTCGTTGACATCCAAGGTAACGTTGGTATCGAGCCGGATCTGGTTGATGCTGCCCGTCTCAGTGGTCCGCAAGGTGCCGCCATTGCCGTTCACGGTGACCAATCCTGATAGGCTACCCCCATTCTGGATGGTAGCAGTGCCGGCCGTGAGCGTGACATTCAGATTGGTGATCGTCTTAGCCGTGTTCAGATCGATGGCCCCGCCGGCGCTGTCCAAACTGGCGGTGGAGATGGTGCCAGCCCCGGCTTGAGTGATGGTCAAGGTGTTGTCATTGACGTCGATGCTGGTGGTCAAGGTGTTGGCGGCAATTTGAAGCGTCAAATCGCCTTGACCGGCGTTCATGTCGATCAGCGTGGGTGCAAAATCGGCGTTTGCGTCTAGCGTTGCACCATCGACGCTCACATCGATTTCGGTGACGACAATGTTGTCCGCGTCAGCGCCGGTCACTTCCAGTTCTGCGCTAGCCCCACCGCTTAGATTCACGGTGGCGGTCAGCGATTCCTGAGCACCACCTCCCGATCCACTCAACGACAGCTTGCGATTTCCAGTTACGATGTCATTGGTCACACTCAAGTTGCAGCCATCGCTGTTCAGATCGATTGTACCGGCTGCTGTGAGATTTAAGGTGGTGACGGTAGCTGTGGCGGCGTCGAGGCGAACTGTTCCGCCGGCCCCGTCGATGTCGATGCCGGGAATCGTACCTGTATTGCTCAGCGTCACCGAGTTGCTGTTCGTATCCAGACCGTTGGTAATGGTCAACGTCTTGGTGGGAGCGACATCGACCGTACCGTTTCCGATCATGTCGCAAGTCGTCACCGTGAGCGAGTCATCGACGTCCAGCGTAGAATTCGTATCGATCTGGATCTGGTTGATGCTGCCAGTCTCGGCGGTCTGCAAGGTACCGCCATTGCCATTCACGGTGATCTGGCCTGACAAGGTGGTACCATTTTGGAGGGTAGCAGTACCAGCCGTGAGCGTGGCATTCAGATTGGTGATCGTCTTGGCCGTGTTCAAATCTACGACCCCGCCGGCACTGTCTAAGGTGACGGTAGAAATCGTACCGGCACCAACTTCGCTGATAGTTAGGGTGTTGTCATTGACGTCGATGTTGGTGGTCAAGGTGTTGGCGGCGATCTGCAGAGTTAAATCACCTTGGCCGGCGTTCATATCGATCAGCGTCGGTGCAAGATCGATGTTTGCGTCCAGCGTCGCACCATCGACGCTCACATCGATTTCCGTGATGGCTATGTTGTCCGCGTCCGCGCCGGTCACTTCCAGTTCTGCGCTAGCCCCACCGCTTAGATCCACGGTGGCGGTCAATGATTCCTGCGCCCCGCCCCCCGATCCGCTCAGGGACAGCTTGCGATCTCCAGTCACGATATCGTTGGTCACAGTTAGATTGCAGCCATCGCTGTTCAGGTCGATTGTACCGGCTGCGGTGTGATTCAAGGTTGTGATCGTAGCCGAGGAGGCGTTCAACCGGACCGTTCCGCCAGCGCCGTCGATATCGACTCGAGATAGAGTACCTGTGTTAGTCAGGGCCAACGTGTTGGCGTTGGTATCCAGCCCGTTTGTTACGGTCAGCGTCTTGCCAGGGGCAACATCCACGCTCCCATCGCCATTCATATCGAATGAACCGGCGGTGAACGATTCGTCAACGTCCAACGTGGAACTGTTGGTCACGGCGACCACCCCGATGGCTCCCGTCTCGGAGATAATCAGCGTGCCGCCAGTACCGCCTGCAGTCACGACTCCCAGCAAGGTGGCCCCATTCCGGAGCGTGGCTGATCCCGAGGTCAACGACATGTTGATGTTGGAGATGGTCTTGGCTGTGTTCAGATCAACCACGCCCCCGGCCGTATCCAATCTGACCGTACTAATGACTCCTGCACCAGCTTCGCTGATGGTCAAAGTATTGTCGTTGACCTCAATGGTCGTGCTTAACGTGTTAGCGCCGGTTTCGAGAACCAAATCTCCAGTGCCCGCCGACATCGCTACCGCGGTAGGCGCGAAATTGTTGTTGATGTCCAAAGTTGCGCCGTCCGCGGTCACGTTGATCGTTGTACCATCGATCAAGTCGGCCGCTGCTGAGGCTGACACTTCAAGCTCACTGGCAGCGTTATCCAAATCCAGGGTTGCGTTCAGGGTTTCGTTCGTTCCTCCGCCCGAGCCTACTAAGGTAACCTTATTGGCGCCGACGCTTACGGCATTGGTGATCGTAACATCCACGTCGTCGGTATCCAGATCGAGGGTGACAGGCGCAGCCAAAGTTAGCGTACGAACGGTGGCTGCCTCCGTGAATCGGATGGTGCTGTCTCCGGCCACGGCGAACTTGTTGATGCCGTTGGTGTTTCCAGAGGCGCTGATGGCGAAGGTGTTGTTCACCCCAAGAATGATTCGGTTGGCGGGGACGTTGTCGTCGAGCGTGGAGGCTGATGAAGACCGAAAGGTGAGGATTCTGCCGCTGGCAACACTTGCGAAATCAAACCCCGCAGCCCCACTGGCGCCCTGAACATTGAGCACGGCGTTGCCATTAAGTTGGAAATTGGCATCCGCGTCGATGAAGATGATTCTGGTACTGGCAGCTAGAAAGTTGATCGTAGCCGTAACACCGCTGCTGACGGTGATCCCGCTGACGTTGTTGATGTTGAAGTTAGGCCGAATTTCCGCGTCGGCATCAAAGATGATCGCCCCAGAGCCGTTGTTGGCCAGGACAGCGTTGACAGCAGCGGCCAAGTGAGGACCGGCACCCTGCGCGCTCATAATAAAGTCATCGCCTAAGGCTGGTCCTACCCAAGCCAGGAAGGCAATGGCATGCAAGAATATGATTCGAGGTGTACCCAACGTTCTCTTCCAAAGTGCGACCTCCCCTTCCCCAGCCGCGCAGCTGCACCAAAACCGTGGCCCGCCAAGTTGATATCGGAACCAATCGGCCAGCTTAGAAGTAAGTTACACTGCAGGAGCTTACGACTGGTGATGGAAAAATAAAAGCGATAACGGAATTGAGTCTCGCCCTGAACTGAGTTGTTTGGTCTACTGCCTCGGCTGAAAGTACTTTCTGGAGATGGGTTGGAGCAGCAGTCCGCCGGCAACGACAGCCACCGATTTTAGGAGCAGCCCCGGAACGAAGGGATAAAAGCCGATTCGGAGCGATTCAGCCCAAGAAACATGGCCCAGCCAGAGATGCAGCCAGATCAGGCCTACTGCGAAGATCGTCGCGCTGCCAACGGCTGTGGCTTGGATCAGCCCCCAAGCCCGGCCCTTGCATCTGCGGGTCAGCATTCCGATGGCTGGTTGAGCCAGGACGAAACCCACCAAAAATCCGCCGGTCGCCCGGATCACCGTGTCGGGCGCCCAAGCTGACGAAGCAAACACATGATAGCCGGTTACGCCCAAGAGAAGGTAGAAGACCATGCTCAAAGTGCCCAACCATGGGCCTAGGGTCATGCCAGCCAGGACGACGAACATCGTTTGAAGGGTGATGGGAACTGGCGTGCCGTCAATCGGAATGGCGATGCGGGCACCAACAGCGGTGGCCAGGGCAAATCCCACTACGCCCAAGGCCTGTACCCAAGCATGGTGGGCAACGGCTGGGCTGACGGCACTTGAATCGACATTCATCGTGGTTCTCATGGCCCAGATGATAGCGGGCCACCCACCCTGGTCAACATCAAGGCTGGGGCATGCTGACCGCTGGGCTTCAAATCCCCGCTCTTGGGGTACAGACGCTTCGCACAGTTTGCGGAAGGCGGCTACAATCCCGCGCTCTTGACCTACCTTGGTATGCGAAAGCAGGGCTGCGATGTCTGATGCCGTCCGATGTTGTGACTTGAGAAAGCGATACGACCCGCGCAAGAAGGAGCCGGTCGATGCCCTGGTGGGCTTGGATCTTGAGGTTCGCCACGGGGAATGCTTCGGCCTGCTAGGCCCCAATGGCGCGGGCAAGACCACCACGATCGAGATTCTCGAGGGCCTATTGGAGCCGACGTCCGGTTCGGTTGAACTGTTGGGAATGCGCTGGGGCAGCGACGACAACCAGCTTCGCCAGCGCATCGGCATCTCCCTGCAGGAGACACGACTAGCTGAGAAGTTGACGGTGACCGAGACGGTACGGCTGTTCCGCAGCTTCTACCGTCAAGGCCGGGATCCTGGCGAGGTGCTTGAGGTGGTATCCCTTACCGACAAACCCAACGCCTGGGTTCAGAAACTCTCCGGCGGGCAGAAGCAGCGGCTAGCGGTGGCCTGCGCCTTGGTTGGCGACCCGCAGTTGTTATTCTTGGATGAACCGACGACGGGCCTGGATCCACAGTCGCGGCGAGAGATTTGGGAAATCGTGCGTCAACAAAAATCGCGGGGCTACACCACTTTGATCACCACGCATTACATGGATGAGGCTGAGCGCTTGTGCGATCGGATCGCCGTTGTGGATCGAGGCAAGGTGATTGCCGTGGGCACCCCCGACGAGTTGATCGCCCGCCTGGGCGGAGACCATGTGATCGAATTTGCCCTGGAGAATCCTGCAGAATCACAGGATGGCCCGCTAAAGGAGAGCTATTCAGAATTACCGTCCGTCACCGGCAGCCGAGCCGAGGCAGATGGTTTCGTCTTGACCGTTCGCGAACCGCACGTCTGCTTGCCTGCCCTGCTGGAGCATACCGCCCGCAGCAACTACGCGCTGGCCCGCCTGACGACGCGACATGCCAGCCTCGAAGACGTCTTTGTAAACTTGACCGGCCGTCACTTGACTGAAGCGGATGAGGAGCATGTGCCGGCATGAGATCCTATTCGCCATTTCGTGAGTTGTTCCTAGCCCGCATGCGGGAGTTCTATCGCGAGCCTGCCGCTGTTTTTTGGACGTACGGCTTCCCGATTCTGCTGACGGCTGGGCTGGGTTTGGCCTTTCGCAACAAAGCGCCGGAGCAGATTCATGTGGGGTTGGCCGATTCTGCGGAGGTCGCTCAATTGGCGACGGCGTTGGACGCGGATGAGCGATTCATCGTTGAATCTGCCTCGGCTACCGAATGTGCCCGCCTGCTGCGAGTCGGACGAATCGACATCATGGTCTCGTTCGACGATGAGGCCGGTGCATATGAGTACCGATTCGACCCCACTCAACCCGAAGCGGTCCGAGCGCGTTTGTTGCTGGATGACACGTTGCAGCGCAGCGCCGGCAGGGAAGATGTGCTCCAAGTCGCTGAGGTACAGGTAACCGAGCCAGGATCGCGGTACATCGATTTTCTGGTACCCGGGTTGATCGGGATGAACCTGATGGGTGGAGGCTTGTGGGGCATCGGGTTCGTCACCGTGGACATGCGCATTCGCAAGCTGCTCAAGAGATTGGTAGCTACCCCCATGCGTCGGCGCGACCTACTGCTCTCGATTATCAGCGGGCGAATGGTGTTCACGGTTCCAGAGATGACCATTCTGCTCTTTGTGGCTTGGTTGATGTTCAAGATTCCATTTGCCGGTAGCTTACTTAGTTTCGCGGTTGTGGCTGCGGTTGGGGCGCTTAGCTTTGCAGGTATAGGCCTGTTGGTAGCCAGCAGAGCCCAGAAACTCGAAACCATCTCGGGCTTGATGAATTTGGTCATGTTGCCCATGTGGCTTTGCTCGGGTGTGTTCTTTTCGTCCGAGCGATTTCCAGCAGCGTTGCAGCCCGTCATCCAGGCGTTGCCGCTGACGCAGTTGAATAACGCGTTGCGGGCGGTGATGTTGGAGGGGAGCGGCCTGGGTTCACAATGGATGCGGCTGAGCATTCTGACCGCTTGGGGCGTCGTTTCCTTCCTTTTAGCGTTGAAGTGGTTCCGCTGGACGTAGCCAGTGGCGAGATCTGTGGGGTCGGGCTTGGCTGGATGGGCGATGAATCGCTATCATGCTTACCCCCGATCTGGCCAAAACGGAGTCCGGAGCTGACGGGGAAGTCTGAATTCTGATTGGTCCATTTGGAGGAGTATGCGATGCGTTTTTGTCTGGTGCAATTCAAGGGTGAAGCTGAGCCAAAGTTGGCCAAGGCGACTGACGAGGGCCTAGTGCCGCTGGATGCTCCGCCGAGTCTGCGTCAGGCGTTGGACCGCTTCGGCGACGCGGGGCTGATCAAGCTGGCTGAAGCTGCCGGCGGGGAGGCTCGTCCGCTAGATAGCGTCGAGCGTTGGCTGCCCCCGGTTCCCGATCCACGGGCGTTCCGCGACTTCTATGCCTTCGAGCAGCACGTAAAGACCTGCCGACAGAAGCGTGGCCAAGAGATGCTGCCGACTTGGTATGAGATCGCCGTGTTCTACTTCTCGAATCCGTGCAGCATGAGAGGCCACAACGAGCCGGTCAAAAAGCCGGCTGCGACCAAAGAGATGGATCTGGAGCTTGAGGTCGGCTGCGTCATCGGGCGAGATGCGACCAACGTCTCGGGGGAATCTGCCGAGGACGCAATCTTTGGCTACATGGTGCTGAACGATCTTTCGGCGCGTGACCTACAGCGTCAGGAGATGCAGTGCATGCTCGGCCCTGCCAAGGGCAAAGATTTTGCTACCTCGATAGGCCCTTATGTGGTCACCAAGGATGAGTTGGCCGACGTGAAGGTCGGACCTGGCAAGTATGATCTGACTATGGTCGCTCGCAAGAATGGCAAAGAGATCTCCCGCGGCAACATGAACGGCCTTACCCACGATTTCACGCAGATGCTCGCCCGAGCGTCAGCGGATGTCACCCTTTATCCTGGCGATGTGATCGGCAGCGGGACGGTGGGTACGGGTTGCATTCTAGAGCTAGGCCCGGAGAACACCGACGGCTGGCTTGAGCCGGGAGATACCATCGAACTTGAAATCGATCGGCTGGGCATCTTGACTACGCCAATTCAGTAAGGCCTCTTCTTGACGGAACATAATAAAACAAGGGAGAGCGGCCCGAGGCCGCCCTCCCTTTTCTCTTGGCCACAGATGCGCGGCTGATCCAAGACCAGCCAGGCAGCCGTTTAGTTGGTTGACGCCTCTCGCTCCAATGGCGAGAAGTAGTTGACCTTCTGCTTGGTGACCCACTTTGTGCCGTCGAAGGTGGTCAGCCCTGCGCTCGACTTGAAGAAGGTGATCATCCCAGCCGGGCGAATCAACTTACCGGTGATGGACAGTGCCGTTCCCAAGACCGGCTGGTACTGGGGCGGTACAGCCATTCCAGCCATGCCTCCCACCATCTGAACGACTTGGAGAACCTCAGAGATTTGCTGTCCAAGTCCGCGCAGGTCTTCGAAGGTTACGGCTCGGAACGATCCGCTGGGCGCCAGAGCTTCGCTCATCACCTGTTCGTTCTTGGTGACGTTGGGGTGTTCCCCAGCCGCTGTCTCTAGGCAAAGCAGCACGGCTTCTTCGCTCTCGGACAAGAAGATGTAACCGTCCTTCACGCCGACGATTGCCGGCTTGGGCGTCATTCCGATGAAGACGTTCTTGAACCCGGCGAGTTTCTCGTTCGTCGCAGGTGAGGTTCTGATGGCCATCATGCTCATCATGGGGTTTTGGGCTGCAAGTCCTTGGACCAGTTCAGCCACCGCATCGATGCCCGAACCAACCATCTTAGCCGCCTTTTCGTCATCGGACACCCGAATCATCATCACGCTGGCAGTGCCGCTTTCCATGTTGATGGTTGCTTGGATGCCGTCACCCTGAATCCAGCTCAAAATGTCATCGCGAAGGCTGAAGCCGACCTGAGCCTGAATCCCATCCCACTGACCCAGAATCGATACGCCATCGGCGCCCCAGTCGCTGATGCTATCGTGCACGAAGTCATAGAGAGCGACGATGTCGATGCCCCCGCTGACTGAGAATGACTGCGTTTCCTGCGGAAGAAATTTTGCAAAATCACTCAAGGGTTTTCTATCGCCGAACACCTTGTATATCGCTTGGGACTTGGCGTGACTGGTCAACACGCAGTGCGAATCAGCCATGGTGGTGAAGCCATCCGTGTAAGCAGAGACAGCCACATAATCAATCATACTCATCGAGTTCATGATGCGTCGCACCAAACGCATCGGTGCAGGGCCTAGAACAGGTTCTGACGCTTCATTGATGGCCGCTCCAAACCGTGGGTCACCGTGCAGGCTCTTCAGGTCGGCATCGGCCTTGATGCTGGTCGGCTCATAGAAGCCGGCTTCGACTGCCTTGTCCAGGAACGAAAACGCCTTCTCTTTGTTGCCCTGGAGGGCGTTGAAGCATGCGGCGTTGTAGAGAATCACTGAATCTGTGTTGTCTTTGGCCAGGGCTTGGTTGATCAATTCCAGCGCCTTAGCCACATCCTTGGCTTGGTAGGCTTCGTACGCCTCTTGGGCAATCTTGAGCGCTTCGGGGTTCGAACCAGTGCCGGTTTTGCCTTCGCTGGTTTGACCGTTGATGATTTTCTGATCGACGCCCATGGAGGCAAACACCTTGTTGGTGATCTCGCGGATGTCGCCGAGCATGCGCTGCATGTCGAAGAAGAATGTCTCATCCTCAGCCTTAGGCAGAGCGGCGAAGGCGTCCCGGTAGCGGGCGTTCGCGGCAATCGACTTGGCTGAGCCTTTCCCCAACAAGAGTGCTGCCACTTCGTCGGCGATCGAATCGCCCAAAGTCATGACGATAATGTCGCCTTTTTGCTGTAGTCCCCAGCCAAAGCCGTTTTCCTCGAAGCGAACCTCCGCCCGATGGATACCATTCTCATCAGTGAGATTGAGTTTGAATTCTGCACCGGCGAATTGGCCGATGTGCTCAAGCAGCATGCCCGCCATATTGGCCAGTCCAGTGAAGTTTTGCGGACTGCTCGCCTCGGTGCCGCGGAAGATCCAGATCGACTCCGGGCCTCCGGTGTGCATCGAGTTGCCCTCAACCTCGAGTTTGGGCATGCGCATGGCGTACAGGAATTCCTTCTCGGCGAGCTTGCTCCATTCGACGGCTTCAAACATCTTGAGACCCATCTGATGGAATTCCTCGATCTTGGCAGCATGATCCGGATCTGCGGCCCCGAAGGAATTGAGCAGCCCCATGATGTCTTCTGAAATGCCGCTCTCATGCACGGCGTCGAAGACTTCCTTCCAATAGTCCCTTACGAACTCCTGTTCTGGATTGGTCCGAGCGTTGACCACCAGGAAGACATCCCCCGGCGTGTACGCTGGCAAAAGAAAATCATCGCCGGCCTGGACGGCAGACGGCGCCACTTGGCTGACAATGAAAACACCCACCCCGAGCAAACCCCGGCCCCATTTTTTCATTTTCATCATAGTTCTTTTCCTGCTGGTAACGAAAGAAGTCTTCCACGCCACAACGCTGGCGTCTTGATCAGAGTCTCATGTTCCCGAAACGATATCGGGCAGAGCAATGCAAGTCTACAACGTGTTTTCACTAGGCTCAAGTGAAGAGGGGTCTAACGCACAACTTCATACGTCCAAAGGGGATAGCGTTATAAACTAGACGGAATTCTGGAATCGCCAACCAGCCTTGAACGGCGACGGAAGGTGGCCCAGGCGTGCTACCCTTCGGCTTACAGCTCTTCGAATCGTACGGTGAAGTGCCGCAGGACGGGCGGCTGTTCGACGATGCGCATGCCGCGAAGATTGTCCCGATCTGCATGGACTTCGAGAACGGCTTCGATCACATAGTCGATGTGCGATTGAGTATAAGTGCGTCGGGGGATAGCTAGCCTAACCAACTCCATGTCCGGTGGTTGCTCTTGTCCGAACATGACGCTGCCGATCTCGCAGGCTCTTATTCCTGCATGCCGGTACATCGCGCAGGCGACGGCTTGACCTGGAAACTGATGCGGAGGGATATGCGGTGCGAAATCGCAGGCATCGAGGTAAATAGCATGCCCGCCGGGCGGTTCAATGATTTGTACGCCGCCAGCTAGGAGGTTCTCGCCCAGGTACTCGGTGCTTCGGATGCGGTATTCAAGATAGTCTTCGTGCAGGACCTCCTCCATCCCCTGGGCAACGGCTTCCAAGTCGCGGCCGGCCAAGCCGCCATACGAAGTGAAGCCTTCGGTCATGATCAGGACGTTGCGTGCTTCTGCGGCTACGGCATCATCGCGCAGAAGCAGCAGCCCGCCGATATTGACCAGGCCGTCCTTCTTGGCACTGATGGTAGCCCCGTCGGCCAAGTCGAACATCTCCCGGACGATTGAAGACACGGAGCGATCGCCCTGCCCCTCCTCTCGCTCCTTGATGAAGAAGGCGTTCTCTGCGAATCGGCACGCATCGAGGAAGAGCGGCTTGTCGAATTCGTCGCAAACCGCGCGAACATCTTTGATGTTCTGCAGACTGACGGGCTGGCCGCCGCCGCTGTTGTTGGTCACCGTGATCATCACCAGCGGGATCGCATCAGCCCCGACCTCTTTGAACAGGGAGCGGAGCTTGGCGATATCGATATTTCCCTTGAACGGAGCGCGGTTCTTCGGGTCATGGGCGACATCGACCACCAGATCAACAGCCTTGGCACCGGAGTGCTCGACATTGGCCCGCGTCGTGTCGAAGTGGTTGTTGTTGGGAACCACTTTGCCCGGGCCACCCATGATCTCGAATAAAATGCGCTCCGATGCCCGGCCCTGATGCGTCGGCAGGATGTGTTCGAAGCCGGTGATCTGAGCGACGCGGTCACGAAAGCGAAAGAAGCTGCGGGCACCGGCGTAAGATTCATCACCCCGCATGATCCCAGCCCACTGCTCAGCGCTCATCGCTCCGGTGCCGCTGTCGGTCAGCAGGTCGATGATCACATCCTCAGCCGCCAAGTTGAACAGGTTGTAGCCAGCCTTCTTCAACGCAAGATCCCGGTGCGTAGCCGTAGTCATGGCAATTGGCTCGACAACCTTGATACGGAAAGGCTCGATGATGGTCTTCATGGGCTATTACCCCTCCAAGAGGAATCCAACGGGATCAACGCGCAGGGCAATCTATCGCCGCCGACGCCAGTTCGCAAAATGGTCATGCAAGATGGGGACCACACCAGAATTCTGGTGGCTTTGAAATGCTCGCGGCCGGCGTCGATCCTAGCCCAAGCCTACCACACGGCCTGCTGGGTGATAATCCGCGATGCAGTTCGATGCCTGCCAACGTCAAAGACCAAGTAAACGCGAATTAACGCCAACGCACGCGGATGAAGGTATTGGCGTTCATTCGCGTCTATTCGCGGTTCATCCTCGGCCAAGAGAGGAGCACTAACATCCTTCGCACGGAGTCGTCTCATGGACGCCGGCGTGTGCCATCTTCTGGATGATTTTCGTGACCGTCCGGAGTATGGGCGACGCCGCAGGTTCAACATGCTCGCCTCACCATGGTCCAGTTTGGTCGATTCCTTAAATCGTCCTAAGGAAGGACTCGAGCTGTCCATCATTCTTGTAGACTGGAGTTCCGAGAGCAGGGTTGTAGCTCATTAGGAGGCGATCGA
The DNA here is from genome assembly GCA_029260235.1 of Phycisphaerae bacterium. Classification (GTDB taxonomy): domain Bacteria; phylum Planctomycetota; class Phycisphaerae; order UBA1845; family UBA1845; genus OFTM209. Next base: position 23,882 of record JAJDDP010000074.1, read on the forward strand.
TCAACCCGGGACTGAACCCGACCCAATGAATTGAGGGAAGCTCACCAACCGGCGCAGTTCCGATTCAACCTCTCCTCGCAGGGCCAAGGCGAAACTGCGATGGCCCCTCCTTGGCAGGAAGAACGAGACGCCAGCAAGACTGAAATCCGCCAATCTCCCCAACCGTATTGGCGGCAGCAAACGCTTGCAATTAGTCACCCGCAGAACTGACCCGGGCATCGCAGCAATATGGCTGTTTTGAGCCGATGGAAGAACCAATGATGTCAAGTCAAGCATCCTGTTTCCCAGCGAGTTTGCTCCAGCGAATTGGCTGTAAACCTGACGTCAATATAGCCAACAAGCGCGACGCCTCTACCTCCATGGACTCCACGTCCAAACAAGCTGAGAATTCATGTCAAACCTCGCCGTGTGGCCCCGAGAGTACTTCCCGCCCATGGGCGATTCTCCGGGTCATTCTCTGGGCTGTCGCGGTGCTGCTGGCTACGTCTGTTGTCGGTGCGTTCCTCGTGATGTCAGCCATGCGGAAGGGCGTCGCATCCTTATTTCAACGTCGCCCGCGACTTCCTCACCAGGTGATGTAAGCCAAGCGGGAGCGCGTCCCACCGCTTCGTAGTTGGGGCTAGGAATCAAGCCCGGAAGACGCACTGGCTGCGCCCAAGCACCAAACCTGCCCCGCAATCATCGCTACCATGTAGTAGTTCATGATCTATCCTCGCAATCGGCCTCGCATAGATTCAGCGTACTACAGTTTGCGCACGAAGGCGGTCACGATTTAGTAACGGCAGATTGTACTACTCCGGCGTTACTTTTGAGACGGAGGTTCCACGCGGTAAACACATCGCCGATCCCCCGACACGATGTGCTCGACGCGCTCAATTTTGACGTCCTTGCCCAAGACAGATTTGAAGAGGTCCAGCTCGCTGTTGCATAGGCCTTGGCAGGCTTCTGCGGCTGAGCAGATGGGGCAGTGGTTTTCTATTAGTAGTAGGGCGCCGTCTCTGGTTCTGGACCACTCAGCCATGTAGCCCTCCTCTTTGCGGATGGCGGCTAGGGCGGCTACCCGCTGGTCGAGTGGCGATTTGATCGACGGTAACTGCTTGCGGTAGCTGGCGGCTTGACTTTTCTGGCGCTCGGCGATCACGCGATCCAATACCTTGGGGCCCATGGTTTCGCGCAAGGCCTGGATAATGCCCAGGGCGAGATCGGCATGGCTATCGGGAAACCGGAGGTTCCCCGCATCAGCCAACCGCCAATGGCGGGCGGGCCTGCCGACCTTGCCGCGCCGATCCTCGAATTCGACCAATTCTTCGGCCAGCAATGCGTCGAGATGCTGTCGAACAGCCATGGGGGTGAGCTTCAATCGCTTGGCCAACCAGGTGGCGGTCCGAGGCCCCTTGGTCTTGAGCAAGTAGAGGATCTTGTCCTGAGATGTGCTGCCAAGCGGTTTCATCATGAGGAATGCTACGCCATGCCAACATATTTAGCAAGTATTTCCTTGACTTACATAAAGAAAGGTTGTACTTTCTATATGATCCCCGAGGGGACCAAACCTACCCAACCGCCAGCCCAAGGAGGCCAACCATGTCACTACCGACGCCAGCGCGAACGACAGCCATCGACCATTTGAATTTGACGGTGAACAGTTTTGATGAGACGGCTGCCTGGTATGAACGTGTCTTTGGTTTCAGCGTGGTCGAAAAGGACATGCAGGACGGTGAACCTTGGGGCGTGTTGCGCTCCGAGAGTGGCGAAGGGTCAGCCATGCTCTGCGTCTACCAATCGCCGGGCCGCGACTTCCTGGACCGGTTCGCCTTAAGGGACCGCAAGCTGCACGGGTTAGCCCACTTCGCCCTGCGCATCCACGACGAGGCTGAATGGTTGAAGATCGTTGGGCATGAAGAGATCACAGTTATGTACAATGGGGTGATCGAATGGCCGCACTCGAAGTCGTGGTATATCTGCGACCCAACGGGGTACGAAATCGAAGTCGTCCTCTGGCATGACGAGCGGGTCGCCTTCTCGCCGACCAAGCAGGCATCGCCGTACTAGGTTTACGTCAATCCAGAATCGATGCTAGCTGTGCCACCGGCAAGATGCCGGTGGCACACAGTGGGTCATCGTTCTTGAAGCGCTCGGCTAATCGGGCGAAGCTTGCTCAATCGAAAACAGGTGATGTTGTCCTCGGATGAAGAGTTGCCCGTTGGCGATCGCCGGCGTGGCCATGGTGATCTCCCCCATCAGGTTGACGGCTAGCAGCTCATACTCGGGGCCTGCTCTGATCACATGGATTTCGCCCTCTTCGCTGGAGAAGAAGACCTTTCCATCGGCGGCGACCGGGCTGGCGGTGAACCCTTGGCCCTTCTTGCTCAGGCGGGTTCGGTAGTGTTTCTTGCCGGTGAGGAAATCCAAACAGCTTAGCCCGCCGTTGTCGCGGCAGGCGTAGAGCATGCCTCCATAAATCAGCGGTGTTTGCATGTAGCTGCCCGCCCGCCTGGTCCAGGCGATGTGCTCGCTGGATGCCCCGTCTTCTTTCGGCGTAATGTCGCCCCGAGCGCTGGCTTTGATCGCGTAGATGGGCGCTCGACCGCCATGGGCATTGGTCAGGTAGATGAGGCCCTCATACACGAGGGGCGTTGGCACGGGGACGTCGCCACCGCCACTCAACCGCCACATCTCTTTGCCGGTGAGGGCATCATAGCCGCCCATGTGGTGATAGCCGTTGACCACCAACTGGGGCGATTCGCCATCGAGGCAGATGTTGGGGCTGCTGAAGGTAGGCCAGTCATCTCGGGACGTTTTCCAAAGTTCCTTGCCGGTCTTGATGTCAAGGGCAGCCACATACTTTTGGCTTCGCGTGTCGCACTGGATGAAGACCTTGCCATCCCAGATGCAGGGCGAGCTGGCGTATCCCCATTGCAAATCCTTGGCGTTGGAAGGGCCTGCATCCAGGTAGCCAAGCTCTTTCTTCCAAACCAAGTCGCCCGCGAAGTCATAACAGTAGAGGCCTTCCGACCCGAACGAGACGATAACGTGCGTGCCGTCAGTCGCCGGTGTACAGTTGGCGTGACTGGCTTTGATATGACGCTTGACCTTCGGTGGACCTTTGTGGGCTGTTCGCTCCCAGAGCATGCGCCCGGTCGATGCTTCCAGGCAGTAGACGCGAAACTCATGCGGTTTGTCCTCTGTGTGGTCGGGACTCGCCCCATAAAGCCCCACCTTCAAGAGCGGATCTGGGTCTGGGCTGACTGCTGAGGTGACAAAGATCCTGTCACCCCAGACAATCGGCGAAGAATGCCCCATGCCAGGAATGGCTACCTTCCAACGAATGTTCTTGCCCGATTCGACATCCCATGTGGCTGGGATTTTGGCAGGATCGCCCACACCCGAGGCGCGAAGTCCTCGAAAAGACGGCCAGTTGTGGCTGGCGTTCTCTGCTTGAGCATAACAAGGCCAAGCGGATGCGAAGAACAATAACGAACCGAAGAAAACGGCGCACTTGGACATGGTTGCTGGTCTCCACAATAAAAACAACGCGAACGCAAGTCGGCCCGTCACCCGCTACATCGCGGCACGATCGCAGTCTATTCTCAATCTACGCCCGCGCTGCTTTGAAGACAAGAGATCCCCGTCAATGCCCTGCCGTGTTGCTTTGATCAGCCTCAGGGTATGCTGTCTCCTACGTTAGGTACTGTTCAGCAGATGCGATTCGCAGCAAAGGGGAAAACGAAATGAACGCCTCCGTCAATGGCACCGAGCTATATTACCAAGACCATGGCCAAGGTTGGCCGGTACTGTTCATTCACGGGTTCCCGCTTTCGGGAGAACTTTGGGCGCACTGCGTCAAGCCGCTAGAGAATCACTGCCGATTGATCATCCCCGACCTTCGCGGCATGGGGCAGAGCAAAGCCTGCGGCGAACCCAGCATGGCTACCTATGTCGATGATTTGGCGGCGGTGTTGGATGAAATCGGCGAAAGCAAGCCCGCTGTTGTGGTCGGCATGTCGATGGGCGGCTACCTCGCCTTTGAATTCTTCCGCCGTCACCAAGCGCGGGTCAGGGCGATTGTGCTGGTCGATACGCGGGCAGAGGCCGACGACCAAGCCGGAACTCAATTGCGCGAAGAAACCGCTCGAAAGGTCTTGTCGCAGGGGAGTCGGGTGGTAGCTGAAGGCATGAAGAATCTGCTCTTTGGCCCAGATGCTTCGCAAGAGCTGCGGCGTTTCTGGTTCGACGCGATTGCCGGTTCAGACCCCAAGGGAGTCGCGGCGGCCTTGTTGGCCATGAAGAACCGCGATGATTCATTGGCTACCCTGGAGCAAATCAATGTCCCTAGCCTCATCGTCATCGGCAAAGACGACATCCTCACGCCGTTGTCCCATTCGCAAGTCATGCACGACCGAATTGCAGGATCACGGCTGGAAATCGTAGACAGCGCTGGACACATGACGCCAGCTGAACAACCAGAGAAGTTTAGCACCTTGCTGAAACAATTCATTGACGGTCTTTGAGGCTATGGCATGTAGAATCAAGCATCGACCGGTTCGTCGCTATCTGGGGGGATTAATCGCCCTGCGAGCATCCCAAGAACGGCCTGTATTGCCGATCAACGGCTACCAACCGGCATGGCAATACTGAAATCGTCGACAACCTGTCAGCTGTGCATCGATGATTTATGCACTGGCTGTATTCTCCAAAACCGCGACGCACAAAAGTCAAATTGGGGACTTTTCCCACCCGCACGATATGTAGTGGGCTTACTTCAACCCGCCGCGAGATGCAGTGCCTCATGGAGGTACTCGGTGTGTGTTAGCGGTGTTGCAGCCTATTCCCCATGGCTTGGTCCGGAAAAACAGGGTATTTCAATACAGCGAGGAACGATAACGTAAGAGGTCATTAGTCAAGTCCACAATGCCGGAATCTCCATCCGGCGCCGAGCCTGGTTCATTATCGAAGGCTCGGCCTCGCCCATCGCTCAAGACACAAGGACGTGTCGCTTCACAGTTTGCCCGGTTTGGTCTTGTAGGCCAGCTAGCAATCCTGTTTGGCAAGGACGTCGAACATCGGGAAGGCTAGATCGCTTCGTGACGGGCAAAAGGGCCGCGCGAAATCCTGGGAAACGGCTGAGGACGGACTCTACGGCATTTACGGGCTGCGGCTGGTGAAGAATGGTTGCTCCCTGTGCAGGGACGAGCCCGTACCGGTGAGCAAACAACCAAGATTTTATTGAACAGGGACAGGATCAAGAAACCAATGATGGGATGGATCCCACAACGCGCACCTTCGCGGCATCACAGCCATCTGCAAGAGGCAGACTGGCAGCGATTCGGTGACCAGGGCGCATTTTCCCGGCAGGGTTTTGACGATTGGCCTGCTGATCGGGCATTGCAAGCAAGGAGGCATAGTGATGTCCACCAACCTGACTCCGGAGATCGTCGATTGGGACAGCGGTGGCGCAGACAAGGCATGGAGGCCTCGACCGCGCCGTGGATTGCAAGCGAGTTCGGTACCACGTTTACTGAAATTGTGGACACGGGCGTACCTAATGACCCCCTCGCTCTTCGCCTCAAGCCGAGCTTGAATTCAATCCCCGTTTGTTCCCAATCGGCGAGTACCCGGGGTTTCTTGTGACAGAAACCCAATGACTCAAATCAGCAGAGCAGCAACCCATCGCCCATAGCACTTGGCGGTGGGCCTTGGATACAGCAGGTGCAGACTCAGAGGCAATGGATTTCAGGAGAGAATCGTGCTGGTCGAACCACTGGATCATGACATCGTCAGTTGGGCTAAACGTCGGCGATTGCCCTGTTATTATGCGGATGAAGAAGGTCTTCCCCGGCACTGCTTGAAGATTCAGTTTGGACACATCACAGCCTATTTTGCGGAAGGACGGTTGGTACGTTTGTGGGCTCATGCGGACCAAGACCTGTTGGACGAAATGTTTGAACAACTCACCCAACTATTCTTGCTTTGCGCCAATCGCAGCCGACGAATGTTGGACACACGGATTCCTTCCATCGGAGAAGGAAGAAGTCTCTGGCCAGAGCCGCCCAATTCGGGCGGAAGGCCTTGGGAATAACATGACCTATGTGCCGGACCTGTGGTTCGGCAGCCGCGGCAACGTGAGCCTTCATCATGCCTTCCACTCGCTGCGGCACCCTTCGACCGCGCCGAAATTTTCAGGGTGCCGCAGGTCTTTTCTAACTCTGTATCGCAAATCAAATATGATTCTTGTTGATCTGCCAGGGGGTTCGCCCTATGATACGCTGGCGTGGGTGCTGGAATCGGATCCTAGGCAGAGTCGGCTAGGCGATCTGTTCGCGCTAGTGCAGATGTGACTGATGCAGTAAGGGGATTACTGCATCTGGAATCGGCTGGCTGGTTTCCTCTGTAGCAGGGAACTCCCGATCAGTTCGGGAAATAGGGCCGGGGCAGGGCAATTCTCTTTGTGTAATCGTCAGAACGCGCCGGGGCGTCTGATTGGTTGTAGAGGCTAGAAGATTCAAGAAGATTGCTGTGGGTGATGCTCTTGTTCGCGGTTCCATTGCGACCAATGCCAACGACGCAGGAGAAGGCCTCAATGGCCCCTTCACCCGTTCGAGTTCTTCTGGTAGACGACCATGCCTTGGTGCGCGGCGTCCTCTCTGAGCGGTTGGCTCAAGAATTCGGAATTGAGGTGGTTGGCAGCGCCAGCACCGCCGACGAAGCGATTGATCGGGCAGTCGAGTCCAAGCCAGATGTAATCCTGATGGACATCGACATGCCCGGGATCATTTGCTTTGACGCCGCAGGTGAAATCAGCGACCTCCTGCCGAATACAAAGATCGTCTTTCTAAGCGCCTTCCTGAATGATTGGTATGTCGAGCAAGCCCTCAAGGTGAAAGCTCGGGGATACATCACCAAGAATGAACCCCCCGAACAGGTGGTAGCCGCCGTCCACGAGGTGGCCGCCGGTGGCTCATTCTTCTCCGATGAAGTGCGTAGCCGCATTGTCGTCGAGTCGGATGGAGTGCGGCTTGCCAAGAACGCTAGATCACGGGTAAGCACGCTGACGACTCGCGAAGTCGAGATCCTGCGCTACATCGCCCGCGGCTTAGCCAAGAAGGAAATCGGCAGCATGCTGCACATCAGCGTCAAGACGGTTGATCGCCACAGCGTCAACCTGATGAACAAGCTGGATATCCATGATCGCGTTGAACTGAGCCGATTCGCGATCCGCGAAGGCTTGGTCGAGGCTTGACGCTCGATTTTCTCTGCCTTCCTTCCCCCGCCCACAGCTCTCCTGCAGATCTCGACAAGATGGCGACAGAAACCGCTGGCCGAAAGACCACCTCGACACCGAGGGTCAAGGAAAGTTAGGCAGCAGGCCGATCTACCTCGCAGCGATGGGATGCTAGCCCAACGAACAAACCCGTTTGCGATGGCAATGATTTGGGGTACAATCCAACCGCAGGCTCGGTGCCACCAAGACAGTTGTCCAAGGCGCCAAAGCCGATCCGGGGCGTAGCTCAGCCTGGTTAGAGTGCTTGACTGGGGGTCAAGAGGTCGGAGGTTCAAATCCTCTCGCCCCGATCATCTAAGACGTTGACTGATAAGGACTTACGTCACCACTTGGCGTGAGTCCTTGTTGTTTGTATACTCCACGCGCCAACGTTTAGCCCACGTTTCGCCCACGGTTAGCCAACGGTGACATGACCATTCGGGGTGACGTTTGGCGGTGGAACCCAAGAATCATGGCATCACTCAGGCTGCGAAACGGCGTCTACTCCGTCATTTACTGGTGGAACGGCAAGCAGAAGATCAAGTCCCTCGGCACCGGTGATGAGGCAGAAGCCAAGCAGATCAAGCAGGATGTCGAAGACCAACTCAACCGCATTCGTCGCGGAGAAAGCGCCCTGGCCTCAAAGCTACTTGCCGACGGCTTCGACATCCAAGACGTGCTCTTCGGCTCAGAGAAGATCGCCCACTTGATCGCCTCCCCCACCGATGACAACCCCCTCACCCTCTCAGAACTCAAGACTGCCTTCATCGACAATCTCAAGGCAACGGATCGAACCCCCGGCCACATCGAGGGCACCCGAGTCCACATGGACCACTTCACCAGGGTACTCGGTGATGCCAGGGTGATGAGCTTGACCGATGCCGATATGACCACGTTTCAACAAACGCGGGCAAAAGAGAAAACTGCCCCTGCAAGGAAGATCAAGAAGAAGGCTGCGAAGAAGAAAGTGGCGGGCAGGAAGGTGAAACCCGCCAGCAGCAGGACCATCAGCCAAGGAACCATCCACTCCGATTTCAAGTCCCTCCGATCAGCAGTCAATTGGGCGATCACGAGGAAGCCTCCACTGCTCACTGACTGCCCCTTCACAATTCCCAAGATCACTGCGGGCACGATCAAACCCTTCCTGCCCACGGAAGAAATCGAACGCCTGACTGAATCCACGCCCGAGGATGAACGGGGTGACCTGTTGGCTCGATGGCTGTTGGACCTGGACGAGATCAACAAGTTCATTGAGATGGTGGGCAAGGAAACGCCGGAGATGCTCTTGCCCATGCAACTCATCTGTTCAACGGGCATGCGCCGCATCCAGCTCATCCGATTGAAGCCAAACGATCTTGTGAAGGGTCGGCTTACGATCACCAGCAAGAAAGGCGCAAGGCAGAAGGGCCTATCGGAGATCAGCCTTACAATAGAGTTGAGGGACTCAGTGGCGAAGGCGTTGCAGGAGCACATCAAGGGGTTACCCAAGCGCAGCAAGATCATGTTCCCCTTCTTCGATCAGTTTTCCTACACCGGCAGCAACGAGCGCTGGAAGGGGAAAAGCAAGCGGACGGTCGAGCAGCGTCGAGGTGACAAGGCGGATCGGTTGTTTGAGAAGTTGGTGAAGGGCACTGATTTTGAACGGCTGGACGGGTATCATGCGTTGCGCCATTCGTTCATTTCTATTCTGGTGTCTCAAGGGAAAACCTGGGATCAGATTGCAGCGTTTGTTGGGCATCTGGATCAGAGAACGACGCAGCGGTATATTCACTTCATGCCGAAGGATAAGCGGGAGACCGCTAACTCAATACCGTTTGAGTTTTGACGATTCGGGTGAGGCTGCCGGGAAACTGGAAGGGACGCTTGTCCCCAAGTTCTCAGGAGCAGGATTGGCACGACGGAACCGCCAGGCAGGCATGAATCACGGCGAGAGAGGTCGTTTTCGCCGGAATAGCCTACGTGGCGGGCGTTTCGGCTCGACCGACTGATCGAACCATCCGCGAGACGACATGAGTGATGTCAGGCACACAATCGGGGCTGCTCTCTGGGTTGCAATACTCTCTTTTGTCCTGCTGCTCGCTGTCGCTCCCCAGAGCTACATTCCAGAATACTTTTCACCGGCTGCAGCGGCGAAGGGGAGATTTGCGGGAATCCCGATTCGATTGGCAACGCCAGAGGGCGGCAAGGCCGACGTTGCGGCAACAGTCAGGATCCACATGGATCAGGGACAATGCCGGGTCAGCCTCCAACGCGGGACCGACCTAACAGTCTTGTTCGGCACGGGAGAAGGCTACTGGCGTGGTCGAATCCCAACCGGCAGCGAACTCGTCCTGGACCCTCAGGGTGACGTGGGCGACTACGACATTACCATCGATCCCAAGTGGCAATTGCTCGCAGCTGGAACTCGACGGTTTCTCTTTCTTCCGATGGCTATCGCAATGGCGGTGGTGTCCCTCGCCGCACGAAGACTCAGACCACATGCCACGAAATTAGGAGCAAAACGAATCTTATTCATCGCAGCTACTGCTGTAATATCCGGCTTGATGCTCTATCCCATTGTCCACGAGGGCGGGCATATGGTTTTCGGAATGCTCTTTGGGGCCAAACCAAGCTGGGATGGCGTAGTCTGGACGTGCCTGGGTGGTGAGGAACCGCACACCGCATTCAGCTATCTACCCGAAAGCGCGGCTCCATTCATGTCTGCGGGTGGCCCCATTCTCCCGACCTTGGTCGCCTTGTTGTTGCTTGTGATATGGAGATTCAGGTGCAAGAGCGCCTCGTGGAGCGAGTCCGCAACGCTGGTTTCCATCGCAGTTCTGTTTCTCTTCAGCACGCTGGGCTGTTTGTTTGAGTTATATCGCAACACCCACATGGATGCGCTTTCGGTTCATTTCGGACTTACAGGCCCTCTTCGTATCGCATTCTCGCTCAGTCCCCTGCTTGTGGCTACCGCCGCCTATGTCTGGCTTGGTATGAAGTGGAAACCGTCACCGAAACATGAGCCGGACATGCATGGAAAATGAAGCCACCTGGTTGTGAAGAGTACACGCGGGGCAACGAGCGATGGAAGGGAACAAGCAGCCGGACGATTGAACAACGTCGTGGCGACAAGGCAGACCGCTTGTTTGAGAACTTGGTGAAGGGTACTGATTTCGAGCGGTTGGATGGATATCACGGCTTGCGTCATTCATTCATTTCGATCTTGGTGGCCCAGGGGAAAACGTGGGACCAGATTGCACCGTTCGTTGGCCATCTTGATCAGGAGACTGACCTGCCCCCCAAGAACGAATCCAGGCGGCAAGTTAGGGTCATGTGGAATCTGGATCTGAAAGGGAGTCCGGATCATGGCAATGACTCGTCACACATCAGAACAGTTCATCGAAAAGCTAAGAGAGGCGGCTGTCTTGCTGGCCAAGGGGCGAAAATGCGTCAGGTCTTTCGGAAGCTCGGTGTGGAGTAAACGAAGTGCCGCTGTCTATTTCTTGTGGATCAGCGGCGGCCTCATCTTGGCCTGTCCGCTGGTGATGAACCCATATCCGGTTGCTGTAAGAATTGGACGATCAGTTGTGCCGCAATGAATCTAGATTTCGCTGCACGCAGCGTGGTAAATCATCGTGACGCTGATTCGTGGAATAAATCCTGGGTTAGAAACTCTTGACTTCGAGATGTTCAAGCGGTTAATGTGGAATACAGTATGCAGGCTATCGCCTACCTCTTCGTGAGGTTCATTTCTGCACTGCATCGATGTAGGAGGACTGCACATCATGGTCAGGGGCACGAAATTAGTTACTTGTTTAGTGGCCTGCATCGTAGCGGTCATGGCGTCGGCCAAAGCGCTCGTTGTCGTTGAACCGCAGCCGGGCGAACAACAGGAGGCTGAGTCTGTCGGCAAGCAATCTGATCCGGTACCGCCTAACCCTGCCGCAGCCGAAGATGTCACTCCTGGAGAAACGGGCCTCATCCTGAAGGATTTTTCCGGCGATTGGGTCTTGTTTGAGCCCTTGTCAAACGACTTCAAGAGTGTCTGGGTTCTCGACCCGGACAGGCTCGACGTCCTGGAAGCAGCCCCCTTTCTGAATAAGATCGCCGTCCATGAGCCTGACAAAGATTTGTTCGATTTCTTCCACGGCACAGCCAACGATGCTCTTGCGGAACTGGCACTCATGGGGGCTGATCCGGCGGATTTGGCTGCCTTGCCCCTGACCAATTACACGGCCTTGCTCGACACTTCCAATTGGACCGGCTGGCTGGATGAGCCGCTTGACGGCAGCATCATCGATTATCCCGACCTGCTCCCCATCACTTATTTCGTGCAGCAGCCGTCGAGCAAGGGTGAATCCTTCGACGATACGCAACTGGCCGAAATCCTGGAGGTGATTGAGCCATGTGGCCCTCTGGAGGTATGTCCGGATTGTTTTATATGCGTATACGATCCAGATTTTGGTTGGACATGCGGTTCCACCGATTATTGCGACTGCTATCCGTGCTCTTCGGATTGCATCACATGTAGCAACTGCACACACTGCGTAAACGGATCTTGCGTGGATTCTTGCACCAGCGGTGCCACATGCTGTAACGGAGGTTGCTGCGCTGCTACACGGGAGTGCTGCAATGGGGTCTGCTGTCCGTTAGGGGAGGAGTGCTGTGGTGATGGGCTCTGTCACGCCCCCTGCGATCCCGAGTGTATTACCTGCGACGCAGATTGCGAAACCTGCAGTGACGGTTCGTGTGTGACCACATGCGAGGGCGGTGAGGATTGTTGCGACGGCGTCTGCTGTCCGTCGGATGAGGAGTGCTGCGAAGAGTTCTGCCACGACCCCTGCGACATCGAGTGCGTGGACTGCGAAGACAACAACGAATGCACCACAGATACCTGCAACAACGGCAACTGCTCCAATGCGCCGAGAATTTGTGACGACTCTCTCCCCTGCACCGATGATGAGTGCGATCCGAGCGATGGCTGCCAATTTCCGCCCAAGTGCACGGATGACGGCAGTGCCTGCACGATTACCTGCGTCGATGGCGATTGCAATGTGGAAATCACCTGTGACGACGGCGACCCTTGCACGGACGACACCTGCGATCCTAGCGATGGCTGTCCTTTCGATCCGCTTTGTCCTGATGACGGGAATGCCTGCACGGACGATGGCTGCGACAATGGCGCTTGCTACAGTGCTCCCATCGATTGCGACGACGGCAACGAATGTACCGCCGACACTTGCAACCCAGCCAGCGGCTGTGTTAATACACCTACGCCGTTCGTAGCTTGCACCGACGATGGCGAATCCTGCACGAATGACATCTGCTGGGTGGACGGCTCCTGCATTCATCAGGCCTACGGTCCATGCACTACTTGTGCGACGGGGATGGTCTGCCAGGCGCCGCTTGAGTCAGGTTCGCTCGTCTGCGACGTCTCCACTTGCCAACTTGGCGACGCCATCGTCAACGGCTGCCCGGGGCAAGATATACCTGTATCGACCCTTGTCAGCTGCTCGCCGGACTGCAATGTGACGAGGCCAAGAATCATCAGCATGGTCAACATACCGGTCGACTGGACATGGTCGCCGACGACTGCGCCCACCGCCTGCGGCGACACGCACGAGTTCGGAACCATCACCCCAGCCGCCGACGCAGCCGCAGGCGCTTACTTTCTAACCCTAGAAAGCGAAAGCTTGAACGGAACAATCTGCACCGGCGGAGCCATCACGGTCAACGTGTTCGAGATCGACTTGGACGTCGATAGCGACAACAACGGAAACATAGACGATCTCGATGACGCCATCGAAGACCTGCCCTTCTCAGCCGCCAATCCCGGCAAGTGGGGTTGGATCAACAACGACGACTCGGACGGTGACGGGTTTGCAGATAATCTAAATGCGGTGATCGATGTCGGCGACGCGGCTGACATCGGGTTGTTGCTAATT
>JAJDDP010000075.1 GCA_029260235.1 Phycisphaerae bacterium
ATAACGCCGTCGCCTTGTCGTGCAGTTACGAGTTTGGTTGGCGTGATCTGCAGTTGTCCCAGCTTTGCCTGCAAGTCTGTGTAGCGTGATTTGAATTCATCCCGTTCGCGCGTGAGGTCATCCAGCCGGGCGCGCAGGCCCTGAATGTCGCGGGCATTGTCCTGTTCGATTCGCTCCATCCGCGAATCCACGTCATCGATCTGCTCATCGCGACCAGCACGGTAATCGGTCCACGACGTTTCAAGCTCGGTTATCCTGGCGACCAATGCTTCTTCTTTGTCGCCAAACGCAGTTTCGAGAAAGCCTTTCTCTTCGTTGAGTCGCTCAACCTCATTGGACAAACTCTTCGCTTCTTTGTTGGCTTCGAGCCGCGACTGATGCTCCCCTTGATAGGCTTCATAAAGCGAGGTCATCCCTGCCAACATGCCGACCGTTGGGTCATCGAACGCCATGGCGCCTGAAACGATGGCTTCGTCCCGGATGCGCGAGAAGAAAGCCGTCACTTTGGTGTTGACCGTAGCCGCATCATCTTCTTTCGATCCAGCGGCCAACTGGGCGATCTCGCCCATGTCGGTTCGCGTCGCCCGGAGGGTGCTCTCTGCCGTGCTGCGTCCAGCCACGGCGTCCTCGGTTTTTTTCTGCAACCCCTCCTGCTCGGTGTATAGCCACACGAGCAAGACCGTGGATGTTAGCCACAAGGCGACGAAGATGATCAAGGCGACGTGAACGCCGGTCACACCACCTGCTCGTTGTTGGGATTTGGCGATGGCCATGCTAGGGGCACCTCTCGTATTGACGGACGATTCGTAAAATTCGGCTCGGTAGTCGCTGCCGGCATAAGCAGGCGGGCGGAGGCGACCCCTCGTTTCAGAACCCCAGCGGAGCCCGGGTCAGGGCCGCGATTCCTGCGGCTGTTCGTTGCCTCCACCGCTGAGGAGGCCAGCACGATGATTCTCTGGACGAGGCGGTGATGTGTCAAGGTCGGGGAAGAACCCGGTCTGGATTCTTTGCCGGGTGATCTGCCAGCTCAGCCTCGCCTGCGCAGGCTCAAACTCAGTTTCTGGGAGAAAGCAGCCCAGGTTAGTTGTCTTCGACAAGCAGAGGCGATTCGTCGGCGCCATTTGAGTTGGTGGCAGGGGCTTCGATGCCCAGCAGGCTCAAGGCGTCACGTTCGATGATACTGCGGAGGTCTTCCCGGGGAATGCTGGGAAGGTTCGTCCCATGCACGAGGTGGTTCAACCCATAGAGTGCCTCGATGCAGGCAGCCGCTGACGTGTGCGGAAAACCGCTGCCGAACAGCAAGTGGTCCATGACGCCATACTGAGAAGCGGCTAGCAGGGCTTGGTAGGCCTTCCAGGGCTGATGGATCAACCAACTGATGTCGGAGTACACGTTGGGATGCTTGGCTAGTAGTACCAATGTTTCGTCGATCCACGGGTACCCCAGATGAGCGACTACGATTCGGAGTGTTGGAAACTCCCGGGCAACCTCATCCAGGAGGATGGGCTGAGCGTATTCCATCTTCGAGCGGGCAGTCAGGTACGGTCCCGAATGGAAGAGGATAGGCAGGCCCATCTCAGCCGCAACTTCGTAGACCTTGAGGGCAGGGCTTGCGCTGGGGTGGAAATCCTGGGCAGCAGGAGCCACCGAGACGCCACGCATGCCCAATTCCTTGCGGGCGTGCTTCATGGCTTCGACCGCTTGCTTGGGGTTGCTGGGATCTATTCCAGCAAATCCGATCAGCTTGGTCGGGTGTTTGCGCACATAGTCGGCCACGTCTTCGTTGGGGATGGAGGCATCCAGGTACGCGCTTTCAAAGCCAAGGACGATCGTTCTATCAACCGGCTCAGCCGCAGCTAGATGGTGCCTGGCATCCGCCTCGATGGGCATGCAGTCTTTGCCCGCCGACAGGAGACCTGGAACGAGCTGGGTTTGGCGGTCCCCGCGAAGGCCCACCTGGGTGGGTGACTTCCAACAATGCGTGTAACAGTCTACGATCATTTAGGTTACGTCTTTCATCAAGTCCGGGGCGGCCGCACCGTCGCGCCGAACCGCTTATATCGAGCCGGCCTGGTAACGTCAACCACTGTAGCATCTGGCAGGCCATGCTTGGGTGAGCACAGCCCCTGGGGCTGCTTGCGCAAACAGCCTACCTTCTCTGTCAGGCTGATCACCCCCTATTTTATCGGTCCAACGCGTTCCCAACGCATACTTTTTCGCCGCCAGGGGGATTCGGTGCGGATTGGCAGGAGGCATCGAGACGTGCGAAGGAGTAGAATTTGCTCCTGAAATGCGATTTGTCAAAATGCATGGCTTGGGCAACGACTTTGTACTCGTCGATTGTTTGTCGCAGCAGGTCCCCGAACCGGCGGAGGTGGCCAGGCTGGTTTCTGACCGCCATCGGGGGATCGGCGCGGACGGCTTGATTCTGATTCTGAGATCCTCACAAGCCGATCTCCGCATGAAAATGTACAATGCTGACGGATCGAAGGGTTTGGTGTGCGGCAACGGACTTCGCTGCGTCGGCAAGTACGCCTACGAGCATGGCCTCTGCCCACATACTCCCATCGGCATAGAAACCGACATGGGCGTCACCCGGTTACAACTGGCTGTGCGGGGAGGCATCGTTTCAGGAATTCGGGTGGATATGGGGCAACCCTCGCTCGATCCAGTGTCACTACCTGCCCAAGTGGATGGGCAGCGAATCGTGAACCGAATCTTGGAATTCGGCAGCCGGCAGTTTGAGGTGACCTGCGTGTCGATGGGCAACCCTCACGCTGTCATCTATGCGGATGAGCGGGATCAGATCAATCTGCACGCAATAGGGCCGTTGATTGAGAATGCGAGCATCTTCCCGGATCGCATCAACGTTCACTTCGTCAACGTGCTTACTTCGGGTCGAGTGTCCATGCGCACCTGGGAGCGAGGCAGCGGTGCCACCCAGGCCTGCGGTAGTGGGGCGTGTGCGGTTTGTGTGGCAGGGGTTGTCACCGAGAGGACAGGAAGGAGCGTTATCGCCTGCCTGCCCGGCGGGGAGCTTGAGATCGAGTGGGGCAGCGACGACCACGTCTACATGACTGGACCGGCTGTTGAAGTATTTGCGGGGGAGTGGAACTCTGAAGCGAGAACCCCGCAGACCCAAGTTTCAAATAGGCTTCGAGGTTGCTGACATCTAGCCGCCCCTACTCGCCTTTTTTGAGCCTGCCCAGATCGGTTTGTTCTCCGACTGCAGGTGGAGTAAATCGGGCATAACTTCCATCATTCCAGTAGAACCAAACCAAAGATGGATCTTCCAGCGGAACATCGAAGCGAAACGATACCTCGGCGGGTCGAGCGCCCTCGGTCAGCGCGGTGATCGTCGCGGTCATGCCGGTCAGCTTGACTTGGTGGCCTCGCTCCATCGGATTGCTAGCTCCTCGAGCCAGTCGGTCGAGGGCCATGGCTAAGAACCCTTGAGCTGGCCTAATGACCAGCGTGTTGCTATCAGTTCGGATAACCACAACGGATTCCGACTGATACGGGGCGAGAACGCGGGTGTGGGCTGGGATGGATTTGCCAGCCAGCGCTCGGCGTTCTGCGAGGAACCCAGTGAACATCGGAATCGGGGCCGTGACCACGACCACACTCTTGCCGCTCAAGTCTACATCGAACAACCCGTTGATCTCAAAGCTGCGCACCAAGCTCGGAGGCCCCATCGGCATGGCTGACCGAAGCGCTAGGACGACAGGCGCCAAAACAAAGTGGATGCCCGCGAGCACCACCACGACACTCTTGGTGGTGGGTCGCCACCAACGGGGCCTTTTGCCGGGTCGAGCGGCTGACTCACAAAAGAGAGGCTCGAAGAGCCGTGCCAGCAACGCGAATGCCCCCAACCCAATGAACCCCAACAACCGATCACCAGAAAAGACTGCACAAACCGGAATGACAGCCAACATCATGCCCGTAGCCCAGAAGCGCGTCTCAGCTGTCCACTCCAACCGCTTGGCCATCACCCACCCGATGATCAACAACAGCCCACCTGCAACCATCGCGAAGGCCGTGGTCAGATTCTGATCCAGCAGTAGTAGGTAAATGTCAGAAGGGGGAATGAAAAACTGCCCAAGCAGCATAGCAGGTCCGCGCTCCAGAACAGTGCCCAGGAATCGCAGCGGTTCGCCGGCAGGGTCTATGTAGAGGTCCATCCCTGGGGACATGCCGTAACCGAGATTAACCCAAGTGATCCGCCAGATGATGGCCACCAGCGCGTAGGGGACGAGCGCCCCGAACCGACTGCGGGGCTTGGCTGGATCGATCCACAAGGCGTAGGCGAACAGATAGCCGCAGATGGAGATCCCTGCCTCTTTGGAGAGTAGGCCCAGCAACAGCAGGATAGGCCCTGCGAGGGCACCTAACTTCCAGCCGTCTCTTCGCCAACGATCATGGGCAATGAGGGCCAACACGCCGAAGAGGATGGCCAGGAGCGCATTTCGATTGGCCAACCAAGCCGCAGGGACCGCTCTAGCATCGTCGATGGCGTAAAGCAACGCAGCCAAGGCAGCTCCGAAAACCGGGCCCATCATGCGTCGGTAGAGTCGCAAGACCGCTACGCTCAAAATTGCGAACCAAATCAAGCTTTGGGCATGCATGATGGCCGGGCAATTGGGCCATGCTTTGTAGTCGAGCCAATGAGTCGCCACGGTCAAAGGCCTGAAGAATGCTGCCTTGAGATCAGGCTGGGTCCACCAAGGCCAAACGCCTATGTCCATCATGCGGGCATTGACCTCAGCGTCGCCAGTGAAGCGAAACACATCCCATTGAGAGTCGTCGAGTCCTAGCACCGGCGACCGTCCGAGCAGTCGCAGGCGTTGGTGGTGATCATCGGCGGCCCACCCGGCGCACAGGGACGGCAAGGTGAGAGCGACGGCCAATGCGGGAATCAGAACATTGACTCGGCGATGCAGGAGTGCCCGCCTGGTCAAGTCCAAGATTCGTTGGAGAACGCCTGAACGACACAGCTTAGCCATCAACCGTTCACCCGACCTTGGACGCGAAGAAGAGAGGCTGCCCTCGGCGCTGATCGAACCTAGTCAGCGACCGACCGACCCGCTATGGTAACGTCGTTCGTCATCTATGGACCACCGCAATTATCTGTTCGGAGCTGACTTCCCCACATGGACCAGGACAACCACGCCAACTACTGGCAGGTTCTCATCAGTCCACGCAATGCGTCGCTCGACGCCCGTGGGCAAGGCGCGCTCGACGAGATCCACGGACTGGGACTGGACCACATCACCCGGGTTCGGGCAGAACGACTCTACTTCCTGCTTGCTGATCTGAGCGAAGCGCAGGTCCATGCCGTCGGAGCGGAGTTGTTGACCGATCATGTTACCGAAACGTGCAGCTGCAGACCCGGTTTGACCGAGAGAGCCCAGAACGGTGCCGTGGTCGAAGTTCACTACCTGCCGGGCGTGATGAACACAGCTGCATTGAGTACCCGGGCCGCCATCAACGAGCTTCTGGCGTCGCGCGGTGATTCCCAACGGGTTGCAGAAGTTCGGACGGCTTGGCGATACGAGATTGACGGGGCGAAATGTGTCGCAGACCTGGAGAAAATCGCCGGGCGTGTCTTGGCCAATGGTTGCATCGAGCGGGCCATTGTCAATGGATTCGACCGGCACGACGAACTGCCAGGCACCTTTCCCCAGGCCCGGCTGAGTTCCTTTGAACTCAAGAGCGTCCCTCTTTGCGGCCTCGATGACGCAGGGTTGACGACCTTGTCGCGGCAGGGTCATCTCTTCCTCTCATTGGCGGAGATGCAGGCCATCCGGACGTACTTCCAGAAGCTGGGCAAAGAACCGACCGATCTGGAATTGGAAACCATCGCCCAAACTTGGTCTGAACACTGCGGTCACAAAACGCTTAAGAGTGAGGTGACCTACCGGGGGCCTGGCTTTGGCAGTGATCAACCCGTTGAAGTTCACTATGACAATTTGCTGGTGGATACCATCGTCAAGGCGACCAACGAATTGGATCGCGATTGGTGTCTTTCGGTCTTCGTTGACAATGCCGGCGTGATCACCTTCGATGATGAGCACGGCGTTGCCTTCAAAGTCGAGACGCACAATCACCCGTCGGCGATTGAACCCTACGGTGGGGCAGCCACCGGAATCGGCGGTTGCATTCGAGACATCATGGGCTGTGGTCTTGGTGCCAAGCCTGTTGCATCGACCGACGTGTTTTGTTTCGCACCGCCTGACTATCCCAAAGAAAAGCTTCCCAAAGGCGTGCTGCACCCGCGAAGAACGTTTGCCGGTGTGGTTCGAGGCGTGCGCGACTACGGAAACCGCATGGGCATCCCCACCGTGAATGGGGCCATCCATTTCGATGAGCGCTACCTAGCCAACCCGCTGGTTTTCTGCGGCTGCGTCGGCATCATCCCGCGCAATCGGATCGACAAGATTCCGCAGAGAGGAGACCGCGTCGTATTGGTCGGCGGCCAAACCGGGCGCGATGGAATTCATGGGGCGACGTTTTCATCGGCTGAACTGACCGAAACCCACGCCGATGAGTTTTCCCATGCTGTTCAAATCGGGAACCCCATCGAAGAGAAGAAAGTCCTCGATGGATTGCTCCGGGCCAGGGATGCCGGCGATTGCCTGTTCACCGCCGTGACCGACTGCGGGGCGGGCGGGCTAAGCAGCGCGGTAGGCGAAATGGCTGAGACGTTGGGCGCCGTGGTGAATCTCGAAAAGGTTCCCCTCAAGTACGCAGGCCTGAGCTATGAGGAAATCTGGATATCCGAAGCCCAAGAACGGATGGTCTTGTCGGTCCCACCTGAAAACTTGGAGGCAGTCATCACTATCTTCGCCGAAGAAGAAGTCGAAGCCACCGACATCGGCGAATTCACCGGAGATGGCAAACTGCATCTGCGTTTCAACGGCGTGACCGTCGGCGAGTTGGACACGCAGTTCCTGCACGGAGGACTTCCCAAGCAGCGGCGTGAAGCGGTCTGGGTACCGCCGCCCGCAAAGCCACGCCCGGCGATGAGTTTGGTTGGACAAGATCTGACCGAGCGCCTCTACGCTGAGCTTAGCGATCCTGATGCCGCCTCCAAGGAATGGGTGATTCGTCAGTATGATCACGAAGTGCAAGGCGGCAGTGTGATCAAGCCATTGGTCGGCCCCGGGAGCGGACCGTCAGACGCTGCGGTGGTTAGGCCTCGACTGGACAGCGACCGCGGTATCGCACTGGCGTGCGGGCTTGCTTCTGATTTGAGCGACATCGATCCCTATTGGATGGCCATTGCTTCAATCGATGAGAGCGTGCGAAACGTCACTTGCATCGGGGGTGATCCGCAGCGGACGGCCATTCTGGATAATTTTTGTTGGGGCAGTGTTTCAGATGCCCAAGCCATGGGGACTTTGGTGCGGGCATGTCAAGGTGCCTACGATGCAGCCTCGGCTTATGGGCTGCCCTTCATCTCCGGCAAAGACTCGCTGAACAATCAGTTTACCCAAGACCCAACCGAGGCGAAGCGGTTAGGTATATCCGCCCTGATTTCAATTCCAAACACGCTACTCATCAGCGCCATAAGCGTCCTGGCTGACGTGAACCGTTGCATCAGCAGTGATTTCAAACAAGCGGGCAACCGCATTGTTCTGATTCAGCCGGCGGGCATGGGTTTCAACCTGGAAGCAGCCCATGTCGTGCATCTGCGGGTGAAAGAAGCGATCTCATCAGGCAGCGTGCTGGCCGCCCATGACGTTAGCGAGGGCGGGTTTGCAGCGACGGTGGCAGAGATGTGCATCGGCGGCAGCGTCGGCGCTACGCTCGACTTGACTGCAATACTTAGCTCTGAACTACGAACCTATCATGGTCTGCCGTCCAACAGCAAGGACCGTGACACCGTAGCGGCTAGCCTCTTCGGTCCGAGGATGACCGCCTATTGCCTCGAGGTAATTGGCGATGCAGATATCCCCGGCGCGGTGTTATTGGGGCATGTCGCAGATTCTGGCCTCCTTGGAGTGACAAGTCAGGGCACTGAACTGATCAGTGCTCCGGTAGATCAACTCGCTCGCAGCTGGAAAGAGCCGTTCGCTCAAGGCCCGGGGGGTGATTCGCGTGGCTAGGGTTCGGGTATTGGTGGTTCGGGCGGCGGGGATCAATTGCGAGCAGGAGACCCTGCACGGTTGGCGGCTGGCAGGGGCCCAGGCTGATTTGGTTCATGTCCGGCAACTCATAGAGGCCCCGGCCATGCTGAACGGCGTCCAGGTGCTCACCATCCCAGGCGGGTTCAGTTACGGTGATGACATCGCAGCGGGCCGTATCCTGGCCGCCAAATTCCAGCGCAGCCTGCTTGATTTACTGCATGAGTTTGTAGCGGCCGAAAAAATCCTGCTCGGAATCTGCAACGGATTTCAAGTTTTGGTGCAGATGGGGTTGCTGCCCGGCGGAGATTTGGGCTCGGGGCGGGTTAGTTTGGCGACGAACGGCTCGGGGCGTTACGAGGACCGCTGGGTGATATTGAAGATTAGTGTCAGCCGCTGTCCCTTCTTGAAAGAAGGGACGCAGTTTGAATTGCCGGTCGGGCATGGCGAGGGCCGATTGGTCGTAGATGACGAGAAGACGCTAGTGTCGCTGCACAAGAACGGGCACGTTGCCTTGCAGTACGTCGGGAATGATAACGGCTCGGCTGCTTATCCAGCCAATCCCAACGGCAGCGCGGACGACATTGCTGGCCTAGTTGATGACACGGGCAGGGTGTTGGGTTTGATGCCTCACCCAGATCGGTTCTTGCATCACACGCAACACCCGCTGTGGACCCGAAGATCATCTGATGCTAGGCCGGATGGGCTGACGCTGTTTCGCTCTGCTGTCGAAAGTCTGGCATAATGGCTGAGCGGCAACCGGAACGAGGAGAGTCAACTTGTTGAGGCTTGGGGCAGACAATCAACAGTTACGGACGACCGGCATCTTGGCTGGTCTCCTCGTAGTGGCTGTGGCACTTGGATTGAGCGGACAAGCTTGGGCGATGCAGCCCACAACTCAGCCAACTACCATGCCGACTTCGGCTCCTTCTGCTCAAGAAGTCTTGGAACAACAATTACCGGCGCCCGATACCTACTACGGCCTGTGGGTCTTGCTGCCACCCCTAGCCGCTATCGCGCTGACTATTGTGACACGTCAAGTCATAGCAGCCCTGTTTGTGGGTATGATCGTAGCGGCTTACATGCTCATGCCGGTCAGTACGGAGCATGCGGATACGTTCTTCTTGTTCCGTGGTTTTCGCATAGGCATCGAGCATTTCTTGATCGGGGCGATTAAGGATGTCGATCACATCCAGGTGATCGTCTTTACACTGTCGATAGGAGCCATGGTCGGCGTACTGGGTGCCAATGGGGGGACACGATCTGTCGTGGATGTGCTTTCTCGCTGGGCGGGTACATCGCGGCGGGCACAGTTCACGGGCTGGCTGGGCGGGCACGCCATCTTCTTTGACGACTATGCCAACACCATGATCCTAGGCCCCACGATGAGGCCGCTGTTTGATCGACTGCGGATTAGCCGGGCCAAGTTGGCCTATATCGTGGATTCCACGGCTGCTCCGGTTGCATCGCTGGCGCCGATCGGAGCCTGGATCGGTGCGGAGATCGGCTTCATCGGTGACGGACTCGACAAGGTTCGCGAGGCAGCACAAACAGCCGGTACAGCCATTCCGGAGTTTATCAACGAAACCAACGGCTATGCCGTTTTCATGGCCAGCATCGGCTATCGATTCTACGCGATCTTGGCCTTGGCCATGGTCTTGATCATCGCCCTGACCCGGCGAGATTTTGGACCCATGAAGAAGGCGGAACGTCGTGCTCTTGAGCAAGGTGCCGGTGCCGAAGAAGCCCCGCAAGAGGATGGTCCCAAGGGCGCCTGGTGGCTGGCGTTCTTACCTGTTGCAACCATGGTGACCGTGACGGTGATCATTCTTGGCGTCACGGGCTACGCTGGGTTCCCAGAAGAGGAGACCCTAAAGGCCAGTACCCTCCAATATCTGCTGAAAGATGCCGATGCCTATGGTTCGATCCTCTACGGCGCGCTGGCAGGTTTGATCCTTTCGGTGCTACTGAGCATGGCGACGCGCACGTTGTCCCTTCGCAAAGCAGCCGACGCGGGGCTGGATGGCATGACTAGAATGTTCCCAGCCATCGTCATCCTGGTACTGGCGTGGTCGCTCTCCCAGGCTACCAAGTCGCTTGAGTTGGGCAAAGTTGTTAGCGACCATTTGGAGCAAGCGAGTTTCCAGGCGGCCTTCTTACCCATGGCCGTCTTTGGAGCAGCCTGCCTCGTGTCATTCGCGACGGGCTCGAGTTGGGGAACGATGGGGATTCTCTGTCCCGCCGCCGTCGAGATCGCAGCCCGGCTTTGTGCCGGACTGGACGACGCGACGGCCATCCCGCTGTTCCATTCGACTGTTGGTGCCGTTTTGGCCGGGGCGATTTTTGGCGATCATTGTTCACCCATTAGCGACACGACGGTGCTCTCAGCCATAGCGACCGATTGCAAACTAGAAGAGCACGTTTGGACGCAGATCCCCTACGCGCTGACGGCTGCGGCGGTCAGCGTTTTGGCGGGCAACGTGGTTTGCAATATCTATGGGTATCCATGGTGGGTGGGCATTGCGGCTGGAATCGCCGGGCTGATTCTGATCGTGTTCGTGGTCGGTCGTACCAGCCCCAGGCCGACGGAGCTGCCTGATCAAGCCCAGTAGGGGCGACCGCATGGTATGTGATCACTTTAGCTGCTACTTGCTTCTGGGATGACCGAGCGTTGAAGCGATTCTTCTTCCAGCCAATTGATGACCTAGCCTCCTGCATGGAACAGCAGTTCCTCAAAGGCCCGCACCGCCTCCGCGCAGTCTTGGCTGCCCTGATCGCCGGCGCGATTTGCTGGTTCGTGTATGTCCCCATCCACGAACTGCTGCATGTGGCTGGCTGCGAATTGACCGGCGGCGACGTTTCTGAACTGGAGCTGCTGCCCAGGTACGGCGGCACCCTATTATCCCACGTGTTTTCGTTTGTGGTTCCTGCGGGTGATTACGCTGGCCGAGTGACTGGGTTCGAGACTTATGGCTCTGACCTCATCTACCTAGCCACCGACATTGCCCCCTTCTTGCTCTCCATCTTCATCGGCGTGCCTTTGATTCATCTCTGCATTCGCACACACAGGCCTTGGCTGTTTGGCCCGGCGATGATCCTTGGCCTGGCTCCGCTGTTCAACGTGATCGGCGATTACTATGAGATGGGTTCCATCATCACCACGCGCGTAGCCGGGTTCGTGTCGGGACAACCATCCACGCCCCTCTACGCCGCCATTCGATCAGACGACATCTTCCGGATCATTGAGCAGGTTACGACTAAGCCCGACGGCGAAGATGCCATCCAGTTCACCGGGGGCGAGTCGAAGGGGATGGCTGGCCTGCTCATCGCCGCTTCGGCGGTCATGGCCGTCGTGCTCGCCTTTGGAACTTATGCCTTGGGAACGCTGTTCGCCAAGCTGGTGGTCCGTCAACGGGAATGACAACCTCTCGATTGCAATGCTTCATCAGTTGACATCGCATCCGATGAACCAGAGCATGCGGGCATGGAGAATCCAGCCATCGATACCGATGCCTTGCTGCTTCGTACGCGCCATCTTGCCGACTTGGCCTACGCAGAGGACATGGCGGAGCGGGGTGATATCACCAGTGCCTTGATGCTACCGGAGAACGGACCGGCTGAGGACCAACTCGTCGCCCGGCAACCCGGGATCTTGGCCGGTCGATTGATCGCAGGTCAAGTCTTGTCAGCCTATGGGGATGAGGTTCAATTGGACTGGATCGCCGGCGTAGATGACGGCCAATCCTTCACCGCCGGCACGGTGCTGGCGGCGGTGAGTGGGCCGGTCAATTCTGTACTCTCGGTAGAGCGCGTCTTGCTCAACTTCCTCCAGCGTCTCTGCGGCGTAGCCACCGCAACGCACAAATATGTCGAAGCTGTGGCGGGTACGTGCGCCAAGATTTGTGATACGCGGAAAACCCTGCCGGGCTGGCGACTGCTCGACAAGTACGCCGTTCATTGTGGCGGCGGCTGCAACCACCGGATGGGCTTGTTCGACGCCATCCTGATCAAGGACAACCACTTATCCGGCGTACCCTCGCAGAGGTTGGCTAGTGCGGTATTTGCGATGCTCAATCGAGCGGCAGCGCTTCAACCACCGCCGGAATTTGTCGAAATCGAAGCCGACACGCTCGAACAGGCTGAGCAATTGTTCAGCGTTGTTGGTGTAGACTACGTCTTGTTGGACAACTTCAGTCTGGAAGATCTACGGCGAGCGGTTGAACTGCGCGATTCGCTCGGCCTGAAAGGCAAGGTCGCCCTGGAAGCTTCGGGTGGTATCACCTTGGACACGGTTCGCCCGGTGGCAGAAACAGGCGTGGAGCGCATCTCAGTTGGGGCGATCACCCACTCGGTGCCTGCGCTTGATCTATCCCTCGACGCGAAATGAACCGATAGATCGACCTCGCTTGAGCCTTACTCGACCGGAATGGCATGGTCCGGCTTGACCACCGTGACCGGGGCGATCTCTTCGAGGCTTGCTTTGACTTGGGCGGCGTCGCCCACAACGATGATGGCTAAGTGGGCTGCATCAATTCGCTTGCGGGCAAACTTGCTCACCTCTGCACTGGAATAGCTGTTGATCTTCTTGAAGTAAGTCTCGTAGTAGTTGTTGGGCAAGCCGTAGAATTTTAAGTTGAACACCTTGGATGCTACCTGCCTTGGTGTTTCCAGGGACAGAGCGAATTTTCCTGTCAGGTAGCTTTTTGAATCCGACAACTCCTCTTTGGTTGGCGGGTCGGTCTGCATCGATTGGATCACGTCTAAGACAGCCTTGACCGTGTCTGCCGTAGTTTCGTTCTTGGTAAAGGTAGAGGCCATCATGTGCCCCAGTTCTTTGCCAGCATGAAAGCTGCCCCCGGCGCCGTAAGACAGGCCTTCCTCTATACGAACGGTTGAGTTTAGCCGGCTATTGAACCCGCCTCCAAAAACTTGGTTGAAGACCTCGCCAACAAAATAGTCGGCGTCCGTCCTCTTGTAGCCGGCTTGTCCGACGCGGATATGGCTTTGCGTGGATCCGGGGCGATCAACTAGATAGATGCGCGTCTCTCGCAGTTTTGGCGGCGGCGGGACGTCGAGAACGGCGACCTCGCACTTCGACCAATCGCCAAAGAACTTGCTGGCCAACTCCATGGCTTGCTCAGGTTTGATGTCGCCACTGAAGACCAGTATGGAGTTGTTGGGCAGATAGTGCTGCTTGTGGAAGGCGGCCAGATCATCCCGCGTAATGTTGGGTAGCGAATCCGTCGTACCTTCGGTGGGGTTTGCCCGGTAGTGTCGTCCGTAGATTCGCTTGTCGAATTCCCGCCCAGCCCAGTACTTTCCGTCCGATTCAGCCATGTGCAGGCCGTTGAGATCCTGAGAAATCTGCCGGCGAAATTCGCGCTCAGGAAAAATGGGTCGACGAATCACCTCTGCCATGGTGTTGACGGCGAGTTCAATGTGGTCCACCAAGCAACCAGCTGATACTACGGAGGTTTCGTGACCGGCCGATCCGTTAAGGTTGATGGCGTGTGAATCCAACATCTCAGCAAGCGTCTCGTCGTCGTGATCCTCTGTGCCCTGATGCAGCATCGACGCGGTTTCAGAGGCGGTTCCAGCCTTGCCCGCCTCATCGAACTTGGCCCCGGCTAACAAGTACCAGCTGACCGAAACCCAGGGGATTTCATCGCTGGTGACCACCACGACCTCCATGCCGTTGTCCAACTTCTGGCTGAAAGGCGTGGGTAGCTCAGAAGGTGCCAGCGGCGGGGCAGCCGGGGCTTCTGTCGGAAAACCAGGCGGCGCCTCAATCGGCTGAGCCTGAACAGCTGACCCAAACAACGGGGCCAAGGCTACAATCATGGCAAGCTTCGCAATACTCACGAATCCGACTCCTTCGTCTTGGATGATTCTTCGCTCTTGTTCTCTGACTTAGGCTGGGATTCATCGGCGGTCTTGTTTTTCTTTCCGCCAAGCTTGCCAAACCAGTTGAGTGCTTTGGACGTCAGCGATACGGGCCTTACCACTAGCGTCATTCGACTCTGCGGATTGAAGTACTTCCGGGCAGCCTGCAGCACGTCTTCCCGCGAGACAGCCATCATCTCTGCGTACTCGCGGTTGACGATGCTGATGTCATCTTGCACAACGGCTGCGTAACCGAGTTTCTGGGCCTTGCCTGAAACCGTGGTTTGTCCCTGCACCGTTTGAGCAGCGATTTGATTCCGGGCTTTGACCAACTCTGACTCGGTGATGCCCGAAGCCAACACCAAATCCAGCTGTTCGATCAAGGCAGACTCGACTTCTTCGGGCGTCGATCCCATCTTCACCACCGCGCCCAACGCCCAAAGTCCATCTTGCTCAAGCGTGAAGGTGCCAGACATGGCGAACATGGCCACCTCGAGATCCTTGACCAGCTTCTTGTAGACCCGGCCGCTCTCACCGCCGCTGAGCACGCGGTCCAGGACGGCTAACGCGTGCCGGTCCTTGTCTCTAGCGTTGCAGACACGATGAGCGATGCCGACTATAGCTAGCGGTCCCTTATTTTCAGGGATGTCGAGTCGGCGCGGCTCGGTCACCGGCGGTTCGACGATGGTGACCTGCGGCGGATCGGGCGAGCGCGGTATCCAGCCAAAATAGTCCTTGGCTTTCTTGAGAATGGTGTCGGTCTTGACATCGCCTACTACGACCAATGTCGCGTTGTTGGGTACGTAATAAGTGTTCCAAAAGGTCTGCAACTCCTCGGTGGCGGCTGCGTTGAGATGATCAAGGTTGCCGATGGGAGTCCAGGCGTAGGGGTGTTGGCCAAAAACGAATGGAAGAACCTTGTTCGGCAACGTGCCATAGGGAGGATCGGACACGCCGAGGCGAAACTCCTCCTTGACCACTTCGCGCTCGGTGTGAAAATAATCCTCGGTGATTTTCAACCGAGCCATCCGCTCCGCTTCAAGCCAAAAGGTGAGGTCCACTTGGTTAGAGGGGACTTCCTGAATGTACACCGTTTGATCGAAGGCGGTGTATCCGTTGACGTTGCCACCGAATCGCCGCAGATACTTGAAATGATCTTCTGGCCCGATGCGGTCCGTGCCTCGAAACATCATGTGCTCGAACATGTGAGCGAATCCGGTCCGGTCGGGCTGTTCGTCCTTACTACCGACATGGTACCAGACCTGTATCGCCGCGATCGGGGCGGAGTGATCCTCCATCACAATGACCCGCAGGCCGTTGTGCAGGGTGTGGTCGGTGTAGTTCCACTGGCCGGCCAGAATCACCTGAGTGGTGGCGAGCACTAGCAGGACTGTTAAGCGCTTGGTGATCTTACATGTGTTCATAGCCGGAATCTTAGGCGCAGTCTCAAGGGGCGTAAATGGTTGGTTGGTGGGAACTTGTCGGCCCGGATTGGCCCAGTGAAGGGGGCAATTGGTGGTCGGCGGGTACTCGGTTGGCCGATACCGCTAGTGTATGAGCGTGCTAGACCATGCAAGGCCCGTGCTGGCAGGGGGAGGCCCTCCAGAAGTTGGACGCCCATCAGCCGATGACGGTCGCGTGCGGGTGTATTTTACAACCGATGTTGAATGCAGCGTGGGCGGGGCGTTTGCAGACTCAGCCCATCGCCCCTGGGGGTATGACTTGAGGTTTCACGGTCGATTCGCCAATCAGTCGCGAGACTGGGGCGTCGGCTTCATCATGGATTCGCTCGAACGCTATGGCTTTTCAGGGACTTTTTTTGTGGAAGCGTTTTGCGAGCGGTATTTCGGGCGAGAGGGGTTGAGCTCTGCCTGCGCCGCGATGTTAGAGCGAGGCCACGATGTGCAGCTGCACTTGCATCCGGTGATGTTGGACCTGGAGCCAGGGGCCGTGCGGCAGGTGCATCGACACAGCGACGATTTTTGGGCCTATGGGGTCGACGAACAAGAAGCCATGCTAGCCGATGGGATCGCCATTCTTCGAGACTGCGGGGTGAAGGACTTGGTGGCTTTTCGGGCAGGGAATTTCTCGGCCAACGCCTCGACTTGGCGGGCGATGAATCGGGTCGGACTGACCGTGGGGAGCAACATGAATCTTGCCTATCTGGGCGAAGGTCCACGGGGCGGAACCTGTCGATTGCCCGAGGAGCCAAGGCGCAACGATTTGTTTGCGGTCGAGGGCCAGGCGGGGTTGTTAGAACTGCCCATCACCAGCGTCTGGGCAATGGGGCCTCGCGGGCGAGGGGAGATGCGCCATTTGGCTATCCCAGCTCTGAGTTCGGCTGAGTTGATCCAGAGTTTGCAGTTAGCCCGGGCGTCGGGGATTGTCCAGGTGACGTTGATTTTGCATTCCTTTGATTTTGCCCATTTGGACGATCCGATTGCAGGCACGGGCAGACCCATCATGACCCATGTGCGGCGGTTAGAGCGATTGTGCCAATGGTTGGATGGCCAGCGCGACGCGTTCGTGGTGAGGACCGTGGGCGAGTTGGCAGGCCGGCAGGTTGGTGATCGATCCGCTGACGATCCAGTGCCGCGTACGAGCAAATGGCGTGGGTATGCTAGGCAATTGGAGCAACTCTCGACGCGGTGGGCGTTCGGTTGATGGCGATTAACCAATCAGGCTGTGCTCAGGCTCTTGACCTGACGGGAAGGGCTGCGATTGTTCGGCGTGCCTTCTCTTGATCAGCGAACACAAGGATTGCCTCAGTGCTGAACCTATCCGTCGTACGGCTTTGGCGGCAACGTGGTAGAGGTCGACGAGGGCTGGTTTGGGGTCGTTTGAGGTGGCGAGGTAGTGGCGGGTCTTCGGGTTCAAGGTGGTGGCTAGGACGGACAGGGTCTCGACGAGTTTGTTGAAGCGTAGTGCCTTGTTTTGGATGTATTTTGGCTGGAACAAGATCCTAGCCAAGCGTTTGATCTCGGGGATGGCGTAGCGGCATCGCAGATCAGGGCGGTATTGCGGTTGCCGGGCGATGACTTTGAGCGCCCGGGATTGGTAAGTAGCCCAAGCGAAGTGGGCACCCGCATGGTAGGCTAGGGGTTGGCTACCCCAAAAGCGTCCATTGATTTCCATGAACACAGCCCGGCCGGATCGGGCGTCAAAACGGTATTCTACCTGAGCGGGGCCTTGCCATTTCAGGCGTTGCAACAAGGCCACCGACCGGGCCATCAGGTCGGTATGCTCAGTGAGTGCCACGCTTTGACACAATGTGGAAACGCCGCCCTCCGGAGGCCACTCGTGCAGACGCAAATGCTGAAATTGCAGAATGGGCTTTCCGTCGTGCATGAGGATCATCTGACCCAAACCTTGACCCGGGCAGAATGACTGAAGCATAGGATAGGCTTCGATGGCAGCGTAGCGCTGCATGGCCTGGATAAGGGCAGCTTCGTCGTAGCAGTACTCTGCCTTGTGGAATTCCAGATGATGGGCTTGCAAGAGCGGCGTGATCTGTTCAGGGCAAGCCCACTTCAGAATGACCGGATAGGTCAAATTTTTAGATTCGCAGCGCAGTTGTTCGATGGATTCGACGGTGAGGCTGTCGGGTACTTGCAGGCCCACCTGCTGGGCTTGGCGACAGGCCGACGCTTTGTCGAGAACGCGGGCCAAGGCATCAGCCGTGGGGTAGAGCGGCTTGGTGTGGGGCAGGTGGGCTGCGTTTTGGTTCAGGAAGAGGATATCATCTTCGGACACGGTCATCAGGCAGGCAGAATCGAGGCCCTCTGCGATTTGGTTGATCAAGGTGACGGTGGTGCGGTCCCGCCGGGCATGGATGTAGCCCTTGGTCAGGTAGCGTGAGTACAGGCCGACCGAACGGGCGGATGCACCGATGCCGTAAACGGGCACTCCGTGCTCACCCAATTCGCGGATCAGGGTCAGGCCTATCGGCGAATCGACGCCCAAGATGATGACGGGTGGATGGGGCATTAGCCTTGGGCCAATCTGCGGGCGATGCGCTTGATCGGGCGGGGGATAGCCAACCCTCGGTCGGTCATCTGGCGGTGGACGGCCTGCAAGCGGTCCATAATCCTGATCCGCGTTCGATGGGCCAATCGGGCGATGAGGCTGACCGCGTCGATGGGGCGACCTGCTTTGAGTATCTGCGTGCGGTTCTGCTGTATCTGACCGAGGACCGTGGCCTCAGTGAGATCTCCCGTAATCACCAAATGCATGGTCAACGCCCGGTAGTCACCCGGAGCATGCAAGTCGATGCCAGCCAGTTTGATGGCGTCAGGCTTGTCGATGAGGAGCCGGCGATAGAGCTGAGCGTTTTGAGGCCTAAGGTCGTGGAAGCCGTCGTGTCGCGTGTTCCAAATTTCGAGGCCATCCGCTGCTTGTAGGATCCAGTCAGCATAGGTGAATCGACTCTTGACCGGGTGGGCTAGGATGCAGAGTCGGCTGAGTGACCGCAGGGAGTCGAAGACGGTGCGGTCGCTGGTGAAATCAATGGTGCCCGCAGCCAAACCCATGAAGTTGACGCGGTAGCAGTCCATTTCGATGCCGGGGACAAAAAGGAAGTCGCCATCCGAGTGGGAGCGGCATTCATCGATGATGCGGTTGATGGCTGCCTGGTCCAGGGTTTCGATGTGCTCGGTGATGCAGGCAAAGTCGAGATTCTGCGATTGGAATAACCTGCGCAGTTCGGCGTAGCTACATTGGCCATCGAATGAGCGTGTCGAATGGACGTGGGTGACGCCGTAGCAATTTCGACCGGCGGAGCTGTTGGGGGGGCGCACCTTCTTCATGGACGTTGTCGAGTCACCAATCCCACAGCCGGGCTGGCCTGGACCGTGATCGCCGGGTTTTTGGGACATCGCGGTCTCCTGGTGTGGTTATCGGTCATCGGGCAGACTGGCTTAACGAGGGGGCGAGAGGCTATGCTGTTTCGACCGGGATGGTCCCGGCTAGTCTGGGCTTGGTTTCGAAGGACGGTCTTAGGGCTGAGAAGGGCGTTGATGACCACAATACTGGGTATTGAGACCTCTTGTGACGAGACAGCTGCCGCCGTGGTGGACGACGGCTACTCCGTGCGGAGCAACGTCATTGCTTCTCAGGTTGATCTGCACCGGAAGTATGGCGGGGTCGTGCCTGAGATTGCCTCGCGTGCCCACATCGAGCGGATCGACTCGGTGATCCGCGAGGCTATGGAGATCGCCTCAGCTACGCTAGACGATATTGATGCCATCGCCGTCACAGCCGAGCCGGGGCTGGTCGGATCATTGCTCATCGGGATAACCGCGGCCAAGACCCTCAGCTTGGCCTGGGACAAACCGTTGCTGGCGGTGGATCATGTCTTGGCCCACGCGTTGAGCCCGGCCATCGAAGTTCAGCCGCCGCCTTGGCCGGCTGTTGCGCTAATCGTTTCGGGGGGGCACACGACACTCTACCACATTCACGACTTCGACCGCATCGACCGCCTGGGCGGCACCACCGATGACGCAGCCGGCGAAGCTTTCGACAAGGTCGCAACCATCCTCGATTTGCCTTACCCGGGTGGGCCGGAGATCGACAAGCTCGCTCGAACTGGCGACCCCAAGCGGTTCGAGTTTCCGCGGACCATGCTCGGTCGCGACTCGCTGGATTTCTCGTTCTCGGGCATCAAGACAGCCGTGCTCTATCACGTCCACGGGCAAGGCAAGACCAGCGGCGGGTTGAATCGCTGGAACGCCCAAGATCTATCTGACATTGCAGCCAGTTTTCAACAGGCAGTCGTCGATGTGCTAGTCAAGAAAGCGCTACGGGCAGTCAAGAAAACCAAAGCAAGCGCAGTCGTACTGGGCGGAGGAGTAGCCGCCAACCAGTGCCTACGCAAGACACTGGCTGATGCGTGCGAGCAGCAAGGCTTGACTTTCCACGCGGCAGCCATGCAGTTCTGCATGGACAACGCAGCCATGATCGCAGCAGCTGGGTTCCATCAATTCAAGAGAGGCGACCTGGCAACGCTAGAACTGGCAGCTACCGCTGGTTTGCAGCGGTGACAGGTTTTCAACTGCTGATTCTTCGGCGATTCTATCCCCTTGGAGCTCTTACCCTGATCGGGTGATTCTGCGGATGGTCGTCCCGCACTGTTGGGTCAACATTGGAGCATCATCCACACGCGATCAAAACGCTGAGCCTCAAGGTCGGATTGTTTGATCCAATAGAATAACCGCCCAATATCGCACCACTCGAAACCAACCGCCTCATCGCTATCGCACTGGAGGAGAAGCATCCACTCTGATGCCCCAGATGCGAGCTCTTCCGCACGCGGATCCTCAAACTCATCTCCGCAGCCGCAGTAGATCCCATTTGAAGCAAACTGACATTTGAGCTGCATTTCGGCTTGCAGCTCCTGCGGATGACCAAGCAAGCGATGATCGGCATCACCTGTAAATGGCTCTGGCAGGAAATCGTTGTAGCGGCCATCTTCCTCAGTGGTCAAATCGAGGGCTTGGACGTACAGCGATTCGCTCGTTGGGTGCGTTGATCGGTCCTGGAAGGAGAGTTCGCATGGTGCGTAGTTGAGGCCCGAGGGCATCGGTGTTGGAGGCTTAGCTCGGCGTAGTGAGTCATCCAGAAGGAGATAGACTCGCCAACTGCCCTTGTCTGCAGGGTCGAAACCCCAGGCAAACGGCGCGCGGTTGTAGAAGAAGCTAAGTAGCCCAGTTGAAGGAAGCATCGCGGCTGTCGGGTTTCTTGCGATCGTTGACAGGTTGATCTGGCCAACAAACGCCAGTGGCTCGTCCTTCCATCGAGGCCACATGAAGTCTTCAGGCACATGAGGCAGGCCGCCGAACTTGGATACCCCCAGCGGGATCGCATCTTCATCACATCGGGTCGTTTCGATCCGAATGCTCGGTCGAACGAGCCGCACCAGTTCGTCAGCAACGCGAGATAACCCCGCGTCAACAAGTTGCCCGTGCAGTTGTGTTCGATCAATCATCCTGTGCCAATCAAGAGCTGCGACATTCCCTCACAACAGAGGCTGAGCATAATCTGGAGGAGGATTCCCAGCAACGCACGTGAGAAACTGGTCTAGCCTAACCAGTTGGCCCCAAGCGTGTGCCTTGGAGAATGTGTAGAATGATCGCCGGCTGGGTAGGCGATCAGGGATCCCAGGCCCGAGCTTGCACTGGGGACGCGCACAAGGTATTCGGTTGTAGTGGTCTTGATTGATTTGGTCCTCTTGGCGGAGATGCGATATTTCAGATTGTATCTGTGAGGTTTCTTCGGATCGAACGATGCTCGGTCCGCTGTTTGATGCACACAGGCACTTACGGGCGGTCATTGATAGTGTGCTGGAGGGGTACCTCGGGACAGCTTTCGTCGACAGCCTTGAATCGCCTCGCACGGCCCGCCTCGAGCTGGGCGTCTATGTATTCCTCGCGGGCGACGCTCGCTCGCCCGCAGCCGATGAATTTGTGTCGAACCAGGATGGGCTATGCGAGTTCATTGTGGCTGATGAACCCGACTGGATGGCGCTGATTCAAAAGCACCACGGCGATCGGATAGAACGTCGCACCATGGATGCTTTCTCGGCTTGTCGCCTTGATCTTACTAACCTCCGATTGTTGTCAGGCATCGTGCCCGACGACGTGGAGCTTGCTCCGCTCACCATCGAAGACGCCCGATCTATGGGCCCCGAATTCAATCCCAATTGCATCAGTATTTTCAAGACGCCCGAAGATTTTCTCCAGAGAGGCCTCAGCGTTTGTGCCAAACAAAATGGCTCAATACTGGCCGCGGCGACCTCGTATTCGATCTCGGCAAATAGTGTTGAGGTGGCCATTGCTACGCACCCTGACCACCGAAGGCGCGGACTAGCATCTGCCGTCGGTGCAGCGATATTGATTCAGTGCATCGAGAGAGGACTGGAGCCTCATTGGAACGCAGGGAACCCTATCTCTTCGAGTGTGGCCAACAAACTGGGGTTCACCCCAGATGGGTCGGTGTCGCTCTTGTACCTAAACACCTAAAGTTTTGGGCGTTCTCTGTGCGGCTGTTCTGGCGCCGGGAGCTTAAGAAAAAGGTCAGCGCTTCAGCCGCCGCATGATCAGGATGGACTCTCTGGGGGCGACATGGTTTAGGCTTCCCAATTTCCGGCCTCCTGGGATTAGCTTGCGGACTGTCTTGATCGACTCTACCCATAGGCCGCAGGATTCGGCGTAGCTGGCTAGTATGGTGTCGGTTGGGATGTAGATGTTCTTGAATCGCGCTCCGCCGATGACCAGCCACATGAGCCGGCCGTCGGCCAAGACCCGCCCGCACTCTGCCATGGCTGAGAAAATGTCGTCAAAGTAGGAGCGGACTACCCCCGCTAATTTCGGCTCATCCAGGGCTGACAGCGCTTGACAGACCTCGGTGACAGACAGTGGCATTTCTTGCGACCATGCTTTGGCATAGGCTTTGGCATGAGAGCGTACTTGCTCCTGGCGTCGATCAGCCATCTCTTTTGTCGGGTGCCAGAATCCATACACCATTTCGTGCGGCTTGGTCGCCCGGGTGTAGTCGTGGCGGGAGAGATAGGGCGGCGAAGTCAGAATGCCGGCCACCGAACCATCGGGAATCTCGGTCAACTTTCTCGCGTCACCTTGGCGCATGTCGGGCTTTATGGGCAGCGGATGGCGGAGATCCCTTTCCATCATGTCGAAAACTTTGTCGAGCAAGCCTGCAAGCGGTGGGGCGTTCTTGTTCAACTTGCCCTCGGCCGTGTGCTGCCGGGCCACCGCACAAATCAGGGCTGCCCGGTGCAACTCATGCTCGAATCGCTCGGCTGCCTCCTCCCAGGATGTGCAATCTGAATAGTCGGGCGGGCTGGGCAGGGCGTCGAATCGGCGTGACCTTGCCAAGTAGACCAGCGAGTCGAGCGATTCGATGCCCGTTCCCAGGATACCTCGGCGGGCAGATTCAATCGCAAAGGTGCCCGAGCCACAAAATGGGTCCAGTAGCGGCAGCACCTCAGCTTCAGGATCATCAGGCAGATTGCACGCCTTGATAAAGCGGCGGACCAATTCCGGCGCGAAGGCCTGGCGATAGGACAGCCAACGATGGAACGGTTCTTCGGCTAGCTGCGTTCCGGTGACCAGCGGTGCCCACGTCTCATCGAAGGAGCTAAGTCGATACCAGCGGCGCTCCAGCGTTTCGCGCTCGAAGGTCGGCTCGCCGCTCCATGAGCCTTGGGGGATGAATGTTTTTTTGCCACGACCGCGCATTGATCCTCTTTCCGTTCGCAACAGGCAACGAAGGGGGGATCATAGAAGAGGTGGCGGGATCGCACCAGAGAAGGGATTCTTCTGCCGGAGATGACCTTAGGATCGAGGCGTTCCTCGCCGGCTCCTGATCAAGAAACTCCACCCACCGATGAGCAGGGCGATACTCCCAAATCCGAAGGATCCGCAGGTACTGCGGCTTGAGGATCTGCCGCTGGAAGTCTCGGTTGTGGCCTGATCTTGCCCGGCCGGTGTTTCATCGACAGGCGGCGGATCAGCCTCACCATCACTCCCATCCCCCTGAGGAGGGGCATCGACAGTGTCGTCGCCGGGATTGGGGACGGGTTGGCCCGTATCGCCATCCCCCTCATTCGAATTGTCATTTTCGCCACCGTCGGTCGGCGGATCAGCTGCGACGACGGCGCAACCGCGGTTGTCAACAACCGCTCCCCGGCCAGTGTCGGGACAATCGTCTGTGCAGTTGGAAACGCGGTCCGCATCGTCGTCCAGTTGAACGCATGCACATCCCTGGGGGTCCACCGCGTCGCCGGCGGCAGTTCCCAAACAGAGATCGACGTCGTCGTCCACACCGTCTCCGTCGAAATCAGGACAGATCGGAAACTCAACGTGGGTGCAGTTCCCATCTTCGCATAGGTCGCCGGTGCAGGGATCGCCCTCGTCGCAATCACGGTCTACCACGCAGGGGACGCAGGCATCGGTCTCTTCATTACAAACCAGGTCGTCGGCACATGGGGCTGTCCCGTCGTTGCAGAGCTTATCCGCCCCGCAGGTCTCGACGCCGTCACAGAATTCAAAGTCGTTGCAATCGGCATCACTAATGCACTCGACACATTCATCGTCCGTTTCATCGCATACTTCACCCGGCTCGCAGGGGTCACTACCCATTTCGCACGCACTGTTCTCGCAGAATTCGGCCCCGTTACAGAACAGGCCGTCGTCGCATTCGGCATCGATCTCGCAAACACATTCATCGGGGAGGCCATTGGTGTCGGCATCGTTGCTCAAGCCAGTGAACAGGGCGCAAAAATCGCTGAGGCCATCGTTGTTGCAATCGGGCTGGGTTAACGCGTGGTAGAAATAGGCGGCCCCAGAGTCGATACCACGATCATCATCATCCGGGGAACCGACTAGAACCAACGCGGCGTCGGCGGCTACAACGTCGCCATAATTATCTCCCTCAGCCCCATCGCTGGCGGTGAACTGGGCGGTCATTGGCCAATCAAAGCCGGAGCGCTCCAAGATGGTGGCTGACCCGCTCACGATACCCCCGACCTTGTGCAATTTGGCGCCGAGCACCACGAGGTCGGCTGTCACAGCCACGCCGGGAGCAGAAGCTTCCTGTATCGTGAAGGCGTCGCTGATGACGAAGTCATCCACAAAAGACCAGGAGGTTCCGAACCGCAGGTAGACGTGGCCGCCCGGATTTGAATCGTCAACGTCAGCTGGGTCGATCGCACCGACGACTAGATGGTCATCATCGATCGAGATCGAGCTGCCAAAGAATATTGTCTCGGCGCTGTGGGGAACAATCTTAGATTCCTGTCTCCAAACTACGCCGTCAAAGGTGAATACATAAGCCGCTCCGCTTAATCCAAGAGATGAATGACCCGGGGCACCTGCTGCGATGCTCAGGCCGTCCATCGACAACGCTGATCCTAAGAGGTCCCCCGCGACCGTGTCAGAGGCAGTCAGTTTGGCCTTCTGAATCCAAACGTCCCCCGATCGGCGGAACACATAGACTGCGCCCGAATTCTCGCCTCGCCCCGAATCGCCGGGTGCAGCAACGGCAGCCCAGTCACCAGCAATAGCCACCGAGGATCCAAAACGGTCGTCGGCGAACCCAAGAACAGGATTCAAGCGGCGTTGCTGAGGCCAACCAATTCCATCTCGATGGAAAACGTACCCGGCGCCCGACCCGCTGGTCGGCAAGGAGCCTACGATGATGAAGTCTCCGTCGATATCCACCGACACGCCGAAGAAGCTGTCGATTACTCGATCCCCGGCTGCCAACTTGGCCACTTGTATCAGAGAAGAGTCAGCCTGAAGCTGATAGACGTACGCCGATCCCGAATCTGCGCCGCCATCGTCATCTCCAGGCGCGCCGATTACCGCGAACTCGCCATGCAGGGACACGGCTGTGCCGAATCGGTCGCCGCCTTGGCCGTCTAGGGGCACGACCTTGTCTAGCTCACACTGGCCGAGCGCCCGAAAAGGCATCACCAGAACCACGCCAAACAGGATGGCCGTCAAAACGCGGGGTGTGCCAGGAATTGGTGGCATAGGTGCATCCAAAACAGGAGATGGCAAGAAAGTCACGGTTTCACTTACGGGAAGGACCATTAAAAACACCCCCTCCTGAACTGGTCAGGCATTCCTACTCACCGCTCCAGGCCCGGGGGCTGCCCCAAGGAAACGTCATTCTGAGGGCAAAACAACGCTGCTTCTAGGCTGGTAGTGGGGTTCCCTGTGGCTGACTGCGGGATCTACGAGGCTCTTTTGCGCCCGATCTGGGCTGCCTTGATCATCGATTCCTCCTAACTTCGCACCTGGGGAAACGAGGTCGAGCTTCTGTCCCGATTCGGGGGGCGGAGGAGGGAGGACTCTCCATCGCGTTGGGCGCCAGGCGGGGTCTGGGGCTTGCGGGCGAGGATCCTGGCCGAATGGGGCAGGCGGTCGTCAAATCGCCCCTGGAGTTAGCCGATAACCAACTAATGAGCGTATCACGCCTCCACAGCCCAGATGGAACTGCTTCCCACCCGATGAGGAGAAGGCGGATTGTTGGTGGCGTGCTCTTCTACCTTGCGCTGATGATGCACTTCCTCGTGTTCAATTGGCAGTGGCGAGAACGCTGGGGCGGCTGGGCCGGGCTGGAACGGATCAAGGGGTACGGCGTTTGGCCCGACCATGACGTATCGCTGGGTGATGCACTGTTTTTTGGCGTTGCCATTCCCCTCCTCCTGGCGATTGCAGCCATACTTCAGTGGCGTCGGCCGCGGCTCCTTCGTCCGCCAGGGTAAGTTTCCTCGCCTCTTCTGTTCTGTGATCCAATTCCCATCTCATTCGATGATCCCCGACGGGTCAGCAAGACAGGTCATCGCTGACGGCGGCCTGTTCGCACTCTTGATGAAAGGCCATGTTCGGCATGCTTCTTGCTTGCGTTCTGAGGAGATCGACGCCCCTGGACAGAACGAGAGTATCTTAGGAATGATCGAGCGCATGAAAAATGCCCGCCTCCGTTGCTGGAGGCGGGCAGATAATACCCAAAGTGGCGGGCGGGCCGGCAACGCCACCTTGAGAAAGCA
Organism: Phycisphaerae bacterium; assembly: GCA_029260235.1. Taxonomy (GTDB): domain Bacteria; phylum Planctomycetota; class Phycisphaerae; order UBA1845; family UBA1845; genus OFTM209. The sequence goes on from JAJDDP010000075.1 coordinate 26,581, forward strand.
CTTGGGATTGGTAGCTGGAGGTCCAACTGCTAACTCCACCGCCCAAAACCAACGGGTTGCCCGATCCATTCCCAATTGTTTCAGATTCTTTTCTGGGCTTCTAGATTCCTTGTTCGAAGCCCAGAATCACAGTTTGTTCGAGGAAGTGTAACGTGGCTTTCGACCCCCATGCCAAAGTGCGGCTTCATTCACAGCACCCACGTCATGGCCATGGCTATTCTTATGTCTACCCCGCCATTTCTCGTCGTAGTCGCGGGCTTAGCATCGGGATCAATTTGAATCCAGACACGGTCTGTAATTTCAACTGCATCTACTGTCAGGTGGACCGTTCTGAAGCCCCGCAAATTTCCACAGTTGATCTGGAATTATTGGCCCGCGAGTTGGACGACTTGGTTGGCCGGGCCGTTGACGGGTCTATCTTTGACCAACCGGGCTTGGCCGATGCCCCCAAAGCGCTTCGACGTTTCAGCGACATCGCCTTCAGCGGTGACGGCGAACCCACCGCATCTCCGTCATTCAGTCAAGTTGTTCAGCTGGTGGCAGACGTCAAGAGTGCTCGACATTTAGGCGAAGTGCGAATCGTCCTGATCACCAACGCCTGCTACCTGACTCGCAGTTCAGTGCTCAAAGGGCTTGAAGTTCTAGACCAGAACAACGGTGAAATCTGGGCCAAGCTTGATGCGGGTACTGATCGCTACTTCAAGACTGTTAGCCGATCAAAGTTCTCGCTCCGTCACGTCATGGACAACATCATCGCCACCGCCCGGAAGAGGCCTATCTGCATCCAAACGATGCTGCTCCGCTACCATGGAAGAAAGCCGGCGTCGGTAGAATTGGCGGCGTACATTGATCGCCTCAATGAAATCATCCACGCCGGAGGTCAAATCCGACAGGTGCAATTGTATACCGTTGCACGCAAACCGGCGGAAGCATGCGTGAGCGCGCTGCCCGAGACTGAGCTTACTTCCATCTCTCGACAAGTTGCTGACGGCACTGGATTGGCAGTCGAGACCTACCCGGGGTAGCGCCCCCGCACTTCACGAACGAGAACAGAATCAGGTCAAGGGCCCCACATCAAGGCGGCCACGCCCAGGAGTCCAAAAATAGGAAATGCAACGCCGTACATGAGCAAGATACGAACTGCATGAAGCCGGGAACGGATGAGTTGGCGGGTGTAGTCGCTTCGCAAGGGGCCGACCCAGCTGAGCGCGCTGAGCAGGGCAACTGCCAGGAACAGGCTAGTTGAGAGTGTCAGGCACTGCACGATTCTGTCTGGCAGGAGCGTCACTCGCATGAAGCAGTCTGCTGCGAGGGCGCCCGTGAACAGGATGGCGACACAAACAAACCGATGGGCTTCGTAATTCGCTGCGGCGATAATCGTTCGCGGTGCGCGAGCGAAGCTCGGCAGCCCCTGGCGAATCTGAGACCAAATTCCTACCAGAGCTGGAATCATCCATATCAACAACAGCCAAACGACCAGTGCCAAGACGTACTTGAAACTGGCGAAGGAGGGGTGGACGGTCACCTCCGATGTGCTGTCCAGCATGATCCCGGTTGAGCTAAATACTAGGGAATAGTCTAGGTCATCGCTCAGCTTGACTAACATGCATGCGACCCCGCGTACTTCAACCGACGTGCCTAGCTCTGGCAGTCTTGGGCCCCTGGGCATGCCATTCGTTGAGTACGCTGCCGATTCCATTCTAATCATGCAGGCAGATGCTAAGGCCCCTGCGCTGAGCATGAGCAGAAGCGACGCCCCTATCATCAGCGCGGCGTACTTGAACGACCGCCCAACATCGCCATCCCGATCCAGCGCCCACCACCAGCCGGGTGGCCTCTTTGCGAATGGATTGGCGAAATCCGAGAAGAACCACTTCCCCGAATCGATCAGATCCCACACCTGTTGGCGATAACCGTCGGGGATGTTCAACAGCCCGCATTCCGGGCAGCGTGGTTCATCGCCAAGTCCCTGCAGGCTGTACCCACACCCTATGCATGACCGCTGTGATTCTGCAGATGATCCTCCTCGCTCTTCCCGCGGTGACTCGCAAGTCGTTCGGCTTGGCGGTTCACTGGTCATCTACGCTGCTGTCTTTGCCGGCATGAGAAGTCCTCAGCGACGCCGATCAATCCAACCACTCATTCTTATGCTTGAGCTTGTAGGGCAGGTATTCCTCGGTGACGAAGGAGAGAGACTTGGAGCACATGGCTTCTACTTCCATCTTGAAACCGTTGGCTAGCAGGCGTTTGATTTCGCGGGCCCAGGGGCGTTTGTTCTTGAACCAGGGGTAAGCCATGATTTGCTTTGAGCGCTTCACGTCGTTGGCATCGACTTCGATCTTGACGTCATCCGACAGGTCGAACCGTTCGTAATCGAAGGCGGACACGCCGACGTATTTGGCGTCGGGGATAGCCATGCGGCTGGACTCGAAGGCCAAGTTGATCGAACCCTGCTTGATTACCGAATAGATGTAGTACCCCCAGGGGTCATTATCCAAGAGCACGTAGACGGGCAGCTTCAACTCGTTGTGCATGCGGTGTAGCAACCGCCGAACACCGCGGGGAGGCTGACCGCCGCCGTGGGTCAGAATGCAGCGATGTTTCTCCCAGAAGCGGTCTTCGACGAAACGACGCCAGACGGTGTCTTTTTCTAGATGCAGCACGAATTTGGCGTTGCACTTCTTGAACTGGATCACGTCCGGTTCAACGATGCTGGGGATTGAATAGCCACCACTGCCCATTCTGGTGGCATCGATGGTATCGCCGGAATCGACGAAGGTCAGTTGGCCGATCAGCGAACCTCTGCTGGAGGCGAAGACGTGCAGTTCCTCGCGCAGTGATTCGACGGCGACTTCCAAGTCTTCGATGATGGGGTCGCATTCACTCTGCTCGTCGAATGTTTTTTCCTTCGTACCTTTGATGGTGTGCTTAGCCATGTAGTAGATCTGTCGAATGCTGGCGGTCTTTTCCTCATTGGACAGATCTTTGCACTTGGATGCCACCAGCATGGTCTGCATGAACCGCTTGGCTTGGCCATAGTTGAAGAAATTCCGCTGCTGGAATTTGTCACCCATCTCGATGTAGCGGGTTTTTTCATTGAAGTGCACGTTGCTTAACGCCCGGAGCGGAATATCGACATGGGGATCGATCTGCTTCTCAGCCATGGTGACCACCGACTGGGCCAACGCTTCAATCCGCTCGCCGGTGGTGCCGGACTTGCGTTTCCGCTTCTTGGTGGACGGGGCGGGCTTCTTCTTCGACTTTGCGACGGCGGTTTTCTTGGCCATTGGTGCGATCCTTCGCTTGTGACAACGAATCCTCGGGATTGGCGGGGCGAAGAATGGCGCCGCCTTGACTATGGCCTCAAGACTAGCTTCGGCCCGGGCGGCTCGTCAAGCTGAATTGGTTTCATCACCGGTCTCGGGAGGATCAACGGACGCATCGCTGCTGCGGGGCTTCCGGCGACGGCGCACCACATCGCGCAGGAGGAATTCGATCTGGGCGTTCAGGCTTCGAAGGTCGTCCTTCGCCCAGCGACTCAGTTCGTCGAGCAGGGGTTCGGGAAGTCGAAGCAGGTATGGTTTTCGCTTGGCCATGGGCGCTCAAGCAACCCCTGCCCGCGAAACAGGGTCGGGCAGGGGCCTCCCTTGGGGTTCGGGGCCTAGGTGTAAAGCGTGCCCGCGTTGACCACCGGCTGGGCCGCTTTGTCGCCGCACAGCACCACTAACAAGTTGCTTACCATGGCTGCCTTGCGTTCATCATCAAGCTCGATGTTGGTGTCCTCGTCAAGGCGGCGCAAAGCCATCTCGACCATGCCCACGGCCCCATCAACGATGCGGGTTCGGGCAGCGACGATGGCCTCTGCTTGCTGACGTTGCAGCATGGCCCCAGCGATCTCAGGCGCGTAGGCAAGGTGGCTTAGCCTGGCTTCTTCCACTTCGACGCCAGCTTTGCCGACCCTTTCTTGCAGCTCTTGTTGAAGGGCTTCGGATACCTCATCCATGCTACCCCGCAAGGTCAGCTCGCCGTCTTCGCTCAGGTCATACGGATAGGCACTGGCCAAATGGCGGAGGGCGGATTCGCTCTGTACGCCGACATAATGCTCGAAATCATCGACGTCGAAGATCGCTTGGGCGCTGTCCTTTACTCGCCACACGATCACCGCAGCGATCTCGATAGGGTTACCGCGGAGGTCATTCACCTTAATGGTGTCGCCGTTCAAGTTCCGAGCGCGGAGGGACACCTTCTTCTTGGTCAGCAAGGGGTTTGCCCAGTGGAAGCCCGCCGTCCTGACGGTTCCTGTGTAGTTGCCGAACAGAATCAGCACGCCAGCCATGTTCGGCTGAAGTGTGAAAAATCCGGCACAACACACGCCCCAGAACAGCGTCACTACGCTGGCCGATATGCAGCGCCATCTCGATTGGGCTTCAATTGATAGATAGAAGAAGTAACCAATTCCGACCCCGACCAGCAACAAAACAACCAGCATCAACCATCCGTTCACGGAACGGCCTTGCGTTTCAGTAATTTTCATAGTCTCGGCTCCTTATATCAGTATGCTATCACAAGGATACTACAGAAACTTCCATCTGGCAAGCCGACAGGGCTGATTCGACATGTTATGACGAAACGTCCGGGAAAAAGTCGACTCTGCCTCTTGATCATGCGAGTGGATTAACGGTATACTGTTGATCGATCAACTAACGGCTGGAGACTGGAAGAAATCACAGCAGTAGCGACGGGCGCCTGCACGGCTTAGAGGCGGGGGGGCTGCTTCACCACCGGCAACTGGGTTCCTTGCCGAGAATGAGAAGTGCATGGACAGCGACTTAAATCCCCACGGAATGGTAGAGAAATCGGTCGAGGGTCAGGTTGAGCCACGTACGCGTGACCGGCTGGTTATGGCTGCCTTGGAGCTTTTCGCCGAACAGGGCTACGAAGCCACCGGGTTGAAGGAAATCCTGGCAAAAGCAGAGGCAAACAGCGGAAGCCTGTACTACTACTTCTCGTCAAAGGCGAAGCTGCTTTCGGCTGTGTTGGACAAGTATATTGATCTGCTTGACCCAGTGATCATGCAGCCAGCCTTCTCTACTGCGAAGGGTCCCATCGAGCGGATTTTCGCGGTGCTCAAAGCCTACCGAGGCTTCCTGATGGATAGTGAATGCCGCGTTGCTTGTCCGTTGGCGATGTTGGCTTTGGAGGTGGGCGGCGAAAGGATCGACATCGAACAAACGGTGATCGACAAAATCGCGGAGAACTTCAACAACTGGTGCCGGGTCATTGAATCCTGTCTCGACGAAGCGGCAGACCAACTTCCCGCAGGCACCGACCGTAAGGCGCTAGCCCATTTCGTCTTGACGGTTATGGAGGGCGGGATGATGCAGGCCCGGGTTTATCGAAATGTGGAACACTTTGACGGTTCGGTCGCCCAGCTCCGCGATTACATGAGCCGGTTGTTGAGCGATGCCAAGAAACAGAAAACCGATGCAGAATAATAATGTCAACGTAATCAAACGTAATCAAACAATCTCGGCAAGAGTTCCATTGAAATGGAGGTGGTATCATGGCAGGTAAGGTTAATGCAATCCCAGAAGGATTTGGCACGGTTACGCCGCACATCATCGCTCGCAACGCAGTCGAGGCGCTGGAGTTCTACAAGAAGGCGTTCGGGGCTGAAGAGGTGATGCGCATCCCAGGCCCGGACGGCAAATCGGTGATGCATTGCGAGTTCCAAATCGGCAACTCGCGGATCATGATGTGCGATGAGTTCCCAGACATGGGCGCAAATTCACCCCAAGCCATCGGCGGTACTCCGGTGACCATCCATCTCTATGTGGAGGATGCCGACGCGGTCTACAATCGCGCGGTCAATGCCGGGGCAACAGCCACCATGCCACTGACCGACATGTTCTGGGGCGATCGCTACGGCAAGCTGGTCGATCCTTACGGCCATCAGTGGTCCGTGGCTACGCACGTTGAAGACGTATCACCCGAGGACATGGCCCAACGAATGAGCGAGAGCATGGGCGAATGTGGTGGGTAGTACGACGGCCTCGAAGAAAGGATTGACAAATGAGTGCAGCTCTACGCGTGCAGCTAGGCCTCTGCCTGTTGTTGATACCGTCGAAGGGGCGCGACTGTTGTGCTGAAGGAGGGGCGGCTGTGATGTCAGAGCAGATCAGCCTGGCGGTCACGGTCGATGCCCCGCGGTCGCAGGTCTGGAAAATCTGGACAACAGTCGAGGGCGTTTCGAGTTTCATGGGCGTGCCGGCCCTGGTTGAGCTGCGGCTGGGCGGTCCGTTCGAGGTGCATTTCGATCCGACGGCTGTTTATGGCTCGCGCGGATCAGAGGGTTGCGTCATTACCGCGTTTGTTCCTGAAGAGATGCTCTGCTTCACCTGGAACGCTCCGCCGAGTCTGGTCGAAGCTCGGGGAAGGCGGACATTCGTGGTCGTCCAGCTGAGCGATGCAGGCCCGGGGAAGACCACCGTCAAGTTGACGAATGGTGGCTATCTCGATGATGGTCCCGGGCGCGATGCCTTCGCCTACCTAAGCAAGGCGTGGCCGGCCGTTTTGGACAGCCTGAAGCATTCCATTGCCGAGGGCGAGGGGAGTCACCGTCAAGAACGGAGCCTAGCTGAAGTGCCAGATAGAGGCACTTTCGCCTACTTCATCTATCCAGTGCGGAACGACTTTTTCGAAGGGAAGCCTACAGCTGCCGAAGCAAAGGCGATCCAAGAGCACTTCGGCTACCTGCAAGCACTGATGGCCGACTCTACTCTGGTCATGGCGGGTAGGGCAGCGACGGAGGTGATCTATCCAAGCCCTGGAGGGGATTCGGTGTCGCTGGATATTCCTTCGACCGGGATCGTGGTGTTCAACGCGGTGGATGAATCGGCTGCGAAGCGCATCCTGGGAGAAGATCCAGCCGTCAAGGCCGGAGTCTTCAAGGGCAGGGTCAGCCGTTTTGGGTTGGCCTTTGAGCGGCCGTAGACACGCTTAAATTTGTGATCAATATGAAGGACAGAAATTGCAGGGGATTTTGAACTTCAACTGAAAGGGTAACGTCATGAAAAACAGAAAATTCGGAATTTGCATCCTTGTGCTCGCAACGGCATTACTGGCAACCCCCACGACCAGCCAAGCGGCAGAGGGCGGGCCGGAGATGTCTCCCGAGCAAATGCAAGAGATGATGGCCAAGTGGCAGGCCACCATGAAACCGGGCCCTAAGCACGAGAATCTCGCCCATTTTGTGGGCAAGTGGAGCACCGAAACCAAGATGTGGTGGGAAGGACCAGGTTCGGAGCCAGACGTCACCAAGGGCACCGCAGACGTCAAGTGGATCCTCGGCAAGCGATATGTGGCTGAGGATTTTGAAGGCCAAGTTCTGATGCCCGATGCAACTGGGCAAAAGAGCCCGATTTCCTTCCATGGTTTCAGCATGACCGGATATGACAACTACAAGAACCTGTACGTGGGCACCTGGGCCGACGACATGGGCACGGCGATGTAGACCTTCTCGGGCACGAGTGACCCGTCGGGCAAGGTCTTCACCTTCTATGGCCAAATGGATGAACCTATGTTGGATATCCATGGCCGAATGGTCAAGACGGTGATTCGCATCATCAATGACGACAAACACGTTTTTGAGATGTATGACCTCGCCGTCGGCGATGCGCACAAGGTCATGGAGATCACCTACGCACGAAAGAAGTAGGGCGACAAGACATCCCTAAATTAACCTGAAGACCGCGGGATTCGTCCCGCTCTTTTCTTGCGCTATTATCGGAGAGCCAGATTCCTTGCTTCTTGGGGATTAACACTGGAAAGGAACTTGCCGGGCAGGACCCGGACGATGCACTGGATCCGGGAGATGGAAGCGGCCTCGGCGGCATCTCCGCCTTGGTTCCGCGTGTAGCCCCTCCCTACCACGGGTTGTGCGAGAGCACGAGGGTTCAACTCCCTACCGTTCTGTCTCAGGGGACTGGCGGAGACGCGACAAGTCATCGGCCTTGCAGGTTAAGACCTCCGCCGACGCCTTGTGGTCCCCTGTGACAGGCAATTTGGAGGCAAGATTATGGAATATCTCTTCGCGCTAGTCGTGGCCGTCGCGCTGGCCGTGGTTCTTCTGAATTTCGGGGTGAAGCGTATTACCATCTTTGAATACGAGAAGGGACTGAGGTACGCCAAGGGAAGGTTTGAGGGCATTCTTAGCCCGGGGCAACATTGGTATGTGCCGCTCTTCACGATGATTCAGAAGATCGACGTCCGCCCTCGTTTCGTGTCGATCACAGGCCAGGAAATCCTGAGTTCCGATGGCGTGACCCTGAAGGTTTCTATCGCAGCCAATTTCGAGATCACCGATCCGAACATCGCCATCAACAAGGTGATGAACTTCCAGGATGCGCTCTACCTCGAACTCCAACTGGCGCTCCGGGAGATCATTGGGGCAGTGGATATCGATACGCTGCTGAGTGGCAGGGGCGAAATCTCTCAAAAGCTGATGGAAATCACCGGACCCAAGGTCGCGAAACTTGGGCTCAAACTATTCTCGGTCAACCTGAAGGATATCATGTTCCCCGGGCAGCTCAAGGAGCTTTTCGCTCAGGTGGTCAACGCCAAGAAGGAAGGTTTGGCTGCGCTTGAGAAAGCCAGAGGGGAAGCGGCAGCGCTCCGCAGCCTGGCAAATGCCGCCAAGCTAATCGACGATAATCCGAATCTGATGCAGCTTCGGCTCGTGCAGGCGATGGGCGAAGCGTCCGGCAACACCTTCATCTTGGGGATTCCTTCGGAGCTTGCGCCGATCCCCAGCCCGCAGGCGGGGGCTGCCCGGAAACCCAAAGCCAAAACAACGGGCTAATCCCGGCAGGAGAATCGGAGTCGCCGCAGGGCTTTCTGTACACTTCGCCCAATGGTTTCTGCGCGACCCTGGAACTTTTTGTCCATGAAGGGGTCACGTGCTGATTAGGTCTGAAAACTCAGATGATCGGGATGCCGTGTACGCGGTCAATGTATCAGCGTTTGAGACATCAGCTGAGGCCAAGCTTGTCGATGCGCTGCGCCTGGAGGCACGGCCGATAGTCTCACTCGTGGCGGAGGAGGATGGGGAGGTGGTCGGCCACATTATGTTCTCGCCGGTCACCCTGTCGGAAAATCCTACGCTTGAGGCGATGGGGCTTGCACCGATGGCCGTTGTGCCGAAGCAACAGCGGAAGGGCATTGGAACGTTGCTTGTCCGAGCCGGTCTGGAGCGATGCAAACAACTGGGTTTTGCGGGAGTAGTGGTCTTGGGCCATCCAGATTTCTACCTGCGTTTCGGGTTTGCCCCCGCATCGAAATGTTGCATCAACTCTGAATACGACGTGCCTGATGACCTGTTCATGGCTGTGGCACTCCAGCCAGGCGCGCTCGACGGCCGAACGGGTACCGTGAGATATCACCCTGCGTTTGGCTCGCTATGATGTGCTCGCGCTGGCGTCGCGCGCCTTTGCCTTCGTCCCGGATCTGCGATCCAGGCGAGGCTGGGCCTTCTCCTGGATAAGTGGTTCCTGGCACAGGTTGCGCCGCTCCGCGATCCGAATTCACGGTGTGGGCCCGTCGCTGTGCCCCCAGGCGGCCGGAACGACCCTTTCTTAACCAAAACTTCATCCTTTCAGGTACACTTTGGGGTCAAGAATCCATGACAATGGCGTTCGGTTTGGAGGGTACTTGGCGATGCGAAGAAACAGCGGAGCAATCATGGAAGACAAGTCACAGTCTGGGGTCATCGGTTCGATCCTTATCGTTGAGGATGAACCGGACTTGGCAAATATGCTCCTGTTCAATTTGGAGCGCGAAGGATTTCAGTGCCAGATTGCGGCATCCGGCGATGAAGCCATCGGCACCATCGACGAGCAGCACCCTGAGCTTGTGATACTGGACCGCATGCTGCCTGGACTTAGTGGTGACGAGGTCTTGATGCACATCAAGCGCCGCCCTGAAACGGCTGGCATTCCTGTGATCATGGTCACAGCCAAGGGGATGGAGGAGGATCAGATTGATGGTCTCTCACTTGGGGCAGATGACTATATCACCAAGCCATTCTCCATGAAGGTCTTGCTGGCCCGAATTGAAGCACTTTCTCGGAGAGTAGACAAAAAAGCTGAGGACTCGGTTCTTCAGCTTGGCCCGGTCCAGTTGGACAGCGACTTCCACAAAGTTATGGTTGAGGGGGCAATGATCGAGTTGACTGCCACGGAGTTCAGGCTGTTGCAGGCGTTGATGTCGAGTTCGGGGCGGGTGTTGGATCGCCAGCGGCTGATGCAGCGGGTCTGTGGGGTTGGCGCGGTTGTAAGTGACCGAACCATCGACGTTCATGTGACGGCATTGCGCAAGAAACTGGGGCCTGCGTCAGCTTGGCTTCAAACCGTTCGTGGCGTTGGATATGCTTTTCGTGTTCCGGAGTAGTGAGTCTTGAAAAAGGGGGCGGCAAAATTTCGTGAGGGCTTTTTCTGGAAGCTATTTCTCGGTCACGCCATGCTCGTACTCTTGGCGATGGTGGCGTGCCTTGGCGTGGCCACGGTGCTGTTCGACAGACTCTTGGATGAGCAATTGACCAACAGTCTGCTTGCCCACGCAGCCTTGCTTGAACAACAGACAGCCGCGGAGTTTCAAAATGGCGATGCGACTCGGTTGGACCAGAGATTCAAGCAGTGGGCCAAGGAAAATCCCAATGGGATCAGGATCACGCTGATTCGGGCAGATGGGGAGGTTGTGGCTGAGTCGACGGTGCACCCTGCCCTTATGGAATCACACGCTGAGCGTGAGGAGATCAAGCAAGCGTTGCAATCTGGTCTTGGGCAGAGCACACGCTGGTCGAACACCGTGAACCGGGACATGAAGTATGTGGCTTTGCGAGTTGGGTCCGGCGATGAGCCGATTGGAGTCGTTCGCGTGTCCCTGCCGGTGCAGCGAATCATTGCCCAGGCAGGTGCAACTCGAAACTTCGTGTGGATGATTGCCGGCCTTATTCTGGTCATCGCCATTGCTCTAGCCCTCGGTTTGGCGAAGCTCTGCACCGGTCCTGTTGCTCGAATGGCTATTGCGGCGCAGGAATTATCCAAAGGCCGCCTCTCTACAGAGGCAGTGGCTGAGGGGAGTGACGAATTGGCCGTGCTGGGGCATTCGCTGAATCGGATGCGCGATCATCTGCGCAGCCAACTTGCGACAATCACCCACCAGCGCGACTACCTGCAACATCTACTAGCCCGATTGCACGAGGGTGTGCTCGTGGCCAATGCGAGCGGCCGTATTGTCCTGTTGAACCCTGCGGCTGCGCAGCAGCTCGGGATTCCTGAGCCTATTCTGGTTGATGATCAGGGTTTTGAGGGGATGGCCATCGAAGCCTGCGTCCGCCAGCCTGAGCTGCGAGAACTGCTCGTTATCAAGAAACTAACCACAGCCAGTGATAGACTTGAGGAGTCCGATGCCCAGCATGGATTCGCAGAGGCCGATGGAAGGCAATTGGAAATTGATGAAAAGCAGGTGACCATTCCCCGGACCGATGGATGCGCTACCGTCTTGGCCCGCGCCGTGGATGTCGATCTGCCCGAGGCGCCCGCCCCCATCGACGGCAAGGGTTCCGCTTCGGTGAATTCGGGCAGGCTGTTGGTGCTGACAGATATCACTGACCTTCAGCGCACCATCCAAGTCAAGACCGATTTTGCAGCCAACGCGTCGCACGAACTGCGTACGCCGCTGTCTGCGATTCGAACAGCCATTGAGACTCTCGCAACGATGAACCTGAGGGAGGAAGTCGATGATGCAGCCCATTTCATGGATATCATTGATCGGCATAGCCATCGCATGGACAAGCTTGTCACCGACCTGCTGGATGTGTCGAGCGCTGAATCCGTCACGAAGCAGTACGACACCGAATCGATTGATGTCTCGTCCTTCCTCGTTGAACTGGACTCGAGTTTTGCCGGGCGTGCCGATGCCAAAGAGGTCGCCTTTCGTGCAGAGTCTCGTCAGGGAGACTTCAGCCTCACCGCTAACCGGTACCTGTTGACCTTGGCTGTGGATAATCTGGTAGACAATGCCATCAAGTTCACCGAAGCGGGCGGGAAGGTTCAGGTGACTGCAGCGGAGGCTTGCGACGGCGTTGAAATTTCGGTGGAAGATACCGGTTGCGGCATTTCGCTTGAGGAGCAGGAACGCATTTTTGAGCGATTCTACCAGGTTGACCAGGCTCGGTCCGGTTCGACCCTCCGCGGAACGGGACTGGGCTTGTCTATCGTTAGACATGCGGTGGCGGGCATGCGCGGATCCATTGATTTGGGGAGCGAACTCGGGCGTGGAACTACGATCTGCATCACGATTCCCAACGGGGAGCAGCGAAATACCGATCCTCGAAAACGCGGAGACGCCACGAACAGCACGGCCTGAATCAACGCGCGCCCGGGTGTTCATTGCGTTTTCGTAGCACGACGGTTTTGCGGGCGGATCACTCAATAATCGGTTAGCATAGGGTCATGTCAGCGCAACAATCTGAACTCGACTTACCACTTCTCTACGAGACGCCCGCCCTATGGGCTGAGCAGGTGTTGCGTGAACCAATGGCCTTGCTCAATGATCACGCTCATCTAGAGAAAAAGGCGGCGACCAACGCACTTGAACTGCTAACCCGTTGGCCTGAACCCAATCCACCTGAGCATTGGGTTAAGTCGATGACCACCATCGCCCGTGATGAAGTCGAACACTTGGCTGTGGTGACGCGGGCGATCGCTCGGCGGAATGGGCGGTTGGCCAAGTACCATCGCAACGACTACGCGGGAAGTTTGCACAAACTGGTGCGCCGTGGAGAGGGGCCATTGGACTTGATGGATCGGTTGATGGTATCTGCATTGATCGAAGCCCGTTCGTGTGAGCGGTTCGAGCTACTTAGCCGGAACTGTCCCGATCAAGAGTTGCAGGAGCTCTATGCGAGTCTATGGGCCTCTGAGAATGGTCACTACCGGATTTTCATCGACTTAGCCCGCACGATGAATCCTACAGAAGCAGTCGAAGCACGCTGGGCGCAAATGCTCCAGGATGAATCCAGGATTATTGAGGAACAGCCACCTGGCCCCACAATGCACAGCGGCTTGCAATAGCGTTTCATGCCCGGGGGCTACTGGCTGCCGTCTAAATCATCTCCCACCGAGGCGGGTGTGCGCAACGTGTTAAGGAAGGCGATCACCTCAGTCTGCTCGGTGGAACTCAAATCCACATAGGCATCGGCTGCGTCTTGGGCTTCGCCCGCGTGGAGAATGATCGCAGTATCCAGGGTTGTTGCCCTGCCGTCGTGCATGTAGGGGGCTGTATCGGCGATACCCCACAGGCGGGCAGTGACGAAGAATCGATCCAGATCGCCGCCGGTTGTTTCAGCCAGATCATCACCCATGTCGTGGCGCTTCAGATCCGAGTACAGCGGTACGGAGACGCCCCCGTCCTCGTGGATGACAAAACCGGTGGGTTCAGCCGTCAAGTCCAGCTCGATGTAAATGTTGCTGAAGGGATCGTTGTGGACTTCGGGAAAGGTCAGCGGCAAGTCTCGGGATGCAGTGACAAGTTCAGGCACATGGCAGCCAGTGCATCCCAGTTCGTCGAAAAGGATTGCGCCGCGATCAGCGGCTGCGCTGCGGATCTGCTCGACTGGTCTTTCCAGCGTGGTGTTGAAAATGTGGAGCACGGACAATTCGCCGACCATGATTTCGTTGCTGACGCCGTCGCCGTCGCTGTCCTCATTCTCGCCCACCAATTCGACGGCTTGCATGCCGAAGTGGAACTGCATGGCCCCGACATCGAAATCGCGGACCGTGGCGAACTCGCCTTTTCGACCGAATGGCCTGACCACCAAGTCGGCGTCGATTCCTTCTACGCCCGAAGCGTCAATTTGGCCATCCTCAAATTGGACGAATCCAAAGTCTACGCCCTTGCTGATCAGCGCTACGGCTGTGCCCGGATTGTCTGCCGCCTCTTGCATGAGAGCTTGCAGATCGGCAGTCATTTCTTTGGCCAGTAGTTCGACGCCGCCCGAACCGAACAGGAACGGCGGGTTGATGAACCGTCCATCGAAAGAAACGAAGCCAGCGCCGGCTTCATTGTCAATGTCTATGACCGATGGGCCTGCTATGGCATTGTTCACGGCGGTGCCTACTCCGCCGATGCCAAATGCCGGAGGAACCGTAGCGGTGGAGAGGAACGAGTGGCATTCCACACAGGCTTGTGAATCCATGCCGTTAACCCGCGTGAACATTCCATTGTCCTGGAGAGTGGGACGACCGCCAGGCGATATTGGGTCGTCGGGGTTCATCGGACCGTCACCCAACCCATCATGGACATTGAACGGCGTGGAGAAGATTTCTCTGCCCATGCGCCGTAACTCGAGAAGGGAAAGCTCGCCGCCGGTGACCATTGCTTGGGTGGTTCGCGTCGCACCCAGCCGTGGCCCGTCGTCGGCGGCAGGCCGATCATCGATTGATGCAGTTGCGTTTTCCTCTCCGCCCCGGTCGCCGGGGTTTCCTGAGCCCGATGCAGGATTGCCGGTCGAAAGGCATCCTGCGCAAGCGACCAAGCTAAAGACAGTGATAGACAGAGCGTGCAAACGCGTCATATTAAGATCTCCGATGAAGCCGGTGACTCGGCCAATAAGCATGTAACTCGTTCAAAGCGGCCCCAAAGCCCAGAAGTATCCTAACGCTTCGGGATGCACGGCGCCAAGCGCGTCAACGCCGCAGCCGGCCTAGGCGACCTATTGCCATGACCAAACTCCGTGGAGTTCTTAAGGGTTATCGGGCTCGGGGATTGAGCGGCCATGCGGATCGTGCGAGGGCATGGTCAGATCGTGCGCCAGCTGCTCGTGCAATTCGTCTGTGATGAAATGTTCCATCCGCTCTGCCGGCTCGTGCAGGTGATCCGGCGGAAGATTGAAATGTTTGGCCAAGTAGACTTCCCACAGCCGGTGGGACCTGATTAGCTGCGTCGCCGCGGCTCGGCCCTCTTTACTTAACTCCAAGCCTCGTTCACATCCCCCAACGATTCGCGATTCGACATGGCAGCGCCTCAGGAGGCTGCGGATTGCCCAGCGGGCGAGTGCGCCATCGCCCACGGCCTCAAGAACGTGTTCCCGAGGTAGGGGCTGGTTTTCGCCGGGCCGCATTTCGTGCCAACGATACAACAGCCCGAGAATGTCCTGCTGGACGATCCGCTGTGCGAGTGCCCATCGGTGATACGCGCGTCCAATCAGCCCATGGTGCGGAGAAAACAGTAGGGCGAGTGCCAACAGCATGCCGGCTACCACAGCCATCATCGCTGATGTGTTGGCAGTGGCGTCAAGACCAATCCACCCGGGACCAAATAGTGCCAGAACATGACCTCCCATAGCTGCAGAGATTGCGACCACCAAGCTCAAAGCGATCATGGCACCGAGACGGTCGGTCAACAGATGGGCAACGACCGGCGGAACGATGAGCATGGCGATGACCAAGATGGAGCCGACGACTTCAAAATTCGCGACGGTGGTCACAGCCGTCATGATCATCAAGGCATAGTGCATCCATGAAGCGTTGATGCCTTGGGTGGTGGCTAACTCCGGGTCGAACGACGAGATCTTCAGTTCTTTGTACAATAGCGCTACAAAGGCCGCGTTCAGCGCAAGAACGACGGCCAAGTTTGTAATGGCTGGGGGGATTCCACCGCCAAAAGCATCTAGGGGAATCTGCACGATATTACCGTACAGCACGCAGCCCGGGTCCAGATCGACGTGATCCGCAACTTGGCGAATGAGCACCAAGCCGATGGCGAACAGAGTGCTGAATACAACGCCCATGGCGGCACCTGTTTCAACCTTGCCGTAACGGTTGATGGCTTCGATCATCAACGCAGTGAAAACGCCGACAATCACCGCGCCCATAAACATGGGCCAAGCGGATCGACTGTTGGAGAGAATAAAGGCGATGGCTAGCCCAGGGAGCACGGCATGGGAGATCGCATCGCCCATGAGGCTCATCTTGCGTAACACGAGATAGTTCCCCAGCAAGGCGCAGGAGGTAGCGCTGAGCACGCCAGCCAGGATAATCCAACCATCCAAAGCCCAGTCCCAGGTCATCGGGCTGCTCCCTCCTCGCCATGAGGCGAAGGGGGCGTAGCTTCGCTGTCGAGCAGAGCACGTTCCAATTCCTGAACCAAGGGGACGGGTAAGATATGTTCGATTTCGTCCGCATCGCGGTCAACATGAGAAGGAGCTATGTCGGCGTACTTGATCAGGTACATCTCCCAAAGGCGATGGTTTCGCAGGATTCGTTCGGCGTCGATTCGGCCGGCGGTCGTCAGTTGCAGCGATGAACTCGATGATCGCTCGAGCAGGGCCAAGCGGGTCGCGCGCTGGATGAGACGTCGAAGTTGCGCCGCTGACCAACTTCGCTTTGGAAGAACCATTTCAAGGGGAATGGTCTTGCCTCGATCTGCGAGTTCTTCACATTCAGCCAGCGCCCGCAGCAAGTGTTGCAAGGCTACCTTGCGGGCGATAGACCATCTACGGGCCAGGCTGGCAATGACGCCGCGGTGGGGGGCGAACAACATGCTGCCAAAGAACAAGCACCCAGCCACAATGACGATGATCGCGCCGGTGGGCAGGCGGGGCGCCGAGGCGCTGATTGTGGATCCAATCCAGCCGCTGACCGCTCCGATAAGCCCAGCCAATAAAGTCATCACCACCAAGTGATCAGTCCAGAACCGAGCCGCCGCCGAAGGAATGATCAATAGCGCCACGACAAGGATTAGTCCGACGGCCTGCAAGCCGACTACTGTGGTCAACACCACTAGGCCCATCATGAGAAAATCGACCCAGGTTGGAGAGATGCCTTGGGAGGCGGCGAATGATGAATCGAAACAAACAGCCCGGAACTCCTTAAAAAGAAGTACGGCCCCGAGCAGGACCAACAAAGTTACGCCGCCGATGATCTGGGCATCTTGAACGAGCAGGGCGGCTGCCTTTCCGTAAATGAACGTATTTAGACCCGCCTCTTGCCCTGTGTTCATCTCTTGGACGAGGCTCATCAGAACCATGCCAATGCCGAAGAAAACGCTCAGGACGATTCCGATGGCTGCATCCTCTTTGATCCTGGGGATCCTTCGCAGGCCGGCCACACAGAGAACGCCTAACACCCCGGTGGCGGCTGCTCCGGTAAGCAGGACTGGCAGGTTCTTGGTGCCCATGATCATGAATGCGCCGGCTACACCCGGCAGGGTGGCATGACTGAGTGCGTCGCCCATCATCGCCCGCTTGCGCAGGTAGGCGAACGTGCCGATGACACCCGCTGCGATGCCGAGCAGCGTTGTGCCGATGACTACCACGCGCGTGCGGTGGTCTCGAAGGGTCAATGCCCTGATCAACAGGTGAGAAGTTGATGGTTGACCGTCAGCTTGACTGCCTGTGTGGGCATTGTCGAAGTGGGTTGCACTAGTAGGCTCGCCCTGATCGGCGTTGCAGGGTCGGACCAGGGAAAATGTGATCCCCAGGCAGAGCACAAGCCCAACCCAAAAGGCCGACGAATGAGACTTCCGCGATAGCGATTGCGCCCACCGGGTTGGGCAGTTCAAGATGTCAATCCATCGACGGGCCATCGAATCAATCCGTGCCCAGCCGGGCGACAGCGCTGGCTGCCTTATCAAGGAGTGTCAGCCGCCCGCCGTAGGTTCGGTGTAGGTTTTCACTGGTGAAGGTTTCTGCCGTTGGACCGCTGGCAACGATGCGCATGTTGAGTAGGACGACGTGGTCGAAGTACTCGGGCACGGTTTGCAGGTCGTGGTGTACGACGATGCAGGTTTTCCCCTGGGTTTTGAGTTCGCGCAGCAGGATGACGATGGCTTGCTCGGTGGCAGCGTCCACGCCGGCGAACGGTTCATCCATGAAGTAGACCTGGGCTTCCTGCACGAGCGCCCGGGCCAAGAACACACGCTGCTGCTGCCCGCCGGACAGTTTGCTGATCTGTCGCGTGGCGTAGTCAGCCATTCCCACTTGTTCGAGGCAGTGCAACGCCTTGGCACGATCCTTCCGCCGCACGGGCACACACCAGGGGATACGCCCATACCTGCCCATGGTCACCACGTCCAAAGCGCTGGCTGGAAAATCCCAATCGACGCTCTCTCGCTGAGGTACATAGCCAATCTGGCGGCGTTGTTTCTTGTAGGGATTCCCAAAAAAACGAACGCTGCCCGACGCACGTGGGACCAGATCGAGGCAGGCTTTGATGAGCGTGCTCTTGCCCGCCCCATTGGGGCCTACGATGCCTATCAACTGACCTGCAGGGGCAGCATAGTCGATGTCCCAAAGTACAGGCCTGCGATGATAGGCCACGGTCATGTCGTGGATCGACACGGGTGCAGCGACGTCATGCTCAGCTTGGAGCGATCCTGCAATCGCTGAAGATGAGGCTTTCTTGGGTGGTGTTCGCACGATCATGGCATCACTCCGAGGTCGAAAGTTTTCCCTGCATTCCCCGCTGGGGAGTGTTGCCGCCCAATGCCCGAGCGATCGTCGTCACATTGTGATCGATCATGCCGACGTAGCTGCCCTCATAGGTGCCCGCCTTGCCCATGGCATCTGAGAAGAGGCTTCCGCCGATGCGCACTGCATGTCCTCGGGCTGCAGCACCTTCGATGAGTGATTCTACGTTTTTCTGAGATACGGAAGTCTCGACAAACACAGCTCCGACCTTCCGATCAACCATCAGATTGATCAGCCGGTTGACGTCCTCAATGCCCGCTTCTGATTCGGTACTGATACCCTGAACGCCGCGAACTTCCAGGCCGTAGGCGCGAGCGAAGTAATTGAACGCATCGTGGGCGGTGATCAGCACCCGTCTATCTTCCGGTACGCCCGAAATCGCTTTTCGGGCGTAGACATGCAGCTCATCCAGCCTGGATGCATACGCCTCGTAGTTGGCTTGGTAGTAGTCGGCGTTTGGCGGATCAAACTCCGAGAGTGACTGGGCGACGGCCTTGGTGCATTGCTGCCAGAGGGAAACGTCCATCCACAAATGGGGATCGTAATGCCCAGCGAACTCGGGCGGCTCTAGCAGGAGTGATCTGTCGATGGACTCGGTGACCGCATAGACCGCTTTCTTCCGGGCGACCTTGATGAACGTGTCCGACATTTTCCCTTCCAGCATCAAGCCGTTGTAGAAAATCACGTCTGCTCGCAACAACTCGGCAATGTCTGACCGGGTCGCGATGTAGAGATGCGGATCAACAGCTTCGCCGATGATGTTCTGAACGGCGGCTTTGTCACCGACAACCTGACGCACAATGTCAGCCACCATGCCGGTCGTGCAGGTGATCTTGTAGGGAATCGATGGCGGATCAGCCTTGAGCGGCAATGGAGCTACCAACCAGCCGCTGGCCAAGATGAACGCTGTCGCGATGAATGACGCAAAGGGTCTAACAGCCATCGATGGTACTCCCGCTTGGGACTCTGAACGCACTCTAGCCCCGGGCAGTGGAAGCATCCCCCGCCCGCCAACTAAGGTGCTGGATATAAAAGTTAGCACAGGCTATCTTATGTTGTTTCGGCTGTCAAGTGTATCCTTCGCCAGATAAATCGGCTACACTGACGGTGGATTCCATTGAGGTCTTTCTGATCGAGGAGCTTGGTATGCCC
>JAJDDP010000076.1 GCA_029260235.1 Phycisphaerae bacterium
AACTCTCTGCGAAGTCGGTCCACCTGACCGAAGGGGAAATCCAGGGATATGACGATGAAGGTTCCACGGGCGAGCGCCAAATGCTGCGCAAAGTTGATGCCACACATGAGGATGGCTCTCCCCTCCGCGTAATCCACGTTGAAGACGCTGAAATGATAGACCTCGTACTCGCCTTCCTCTGCGCGGTACTTCGTTAGACCGCCACCAAATGTCGCTTGATATGTCGTGCGCTTAACCCGCTCCTTGGCGATGGAGTCATTGCCCCAAAGCGGTCCCAAAACAGTGTCCGTAAAGAGCGCGGCCATCTTCTCAAAGTCGAATTCCCCGTAGGCCGAGTTCAAATCAACGCCTTGAGACCAGAGCCTACGCCTCTCTTCTTCTTCACGCCGCTGTTTCTCTGCCAGCCGCCTCTGGTCCTCCTGCCGTCTTTGCGCTTCACGCTCGGTACGGGCGCCAGCGCGCTCGGCCAGGATGCGATCACGTTCCTTGCCGGGAATCAGGTAGCCTTCAAACACCACGTAGCCTTGAGCGATCTTCTTGCCGTACTCACGCTTGTCCTGCGCTCGGCGGGCCAGTTCTTCGGTGAGACGACGGTTGACTGCGTCGAGATGCGGGTCATCGGCGATTTCCTCGGCAGCGGCCTCAATAGCTGAGAGAGCTTCGTCGTAATCGAATCGATCTGCATGCCCATCAGCACGTGAGATGGCATCTTCAAGAGTGGCGTTTAGTTCTGCCACCGCCGCCTCCTTCTCCTTAGTCTGACTGTGCTTAACGAGAACGATGACCGTAACGGCGATCACCAGGACGGCGACCGAGACCCCAACGATCACCGCGATGAATCGCCTCTGCCCACAGGGCTGGCGTGAAGGGACAGCTTGGGTTTCTGCTTTGGCAGCGCGGTCGGCGGCTGGCGGTGGTGATGACTGTTCGGCGAGCGCGTCGAAGAGGTCGTTGTCAAGTGGGTCAGGTTCATCGGTTGCTGGCGTTGGGATACGAATCTTCGTCCCGCACTTCTTGCATCTCGCCTTCCCTCCGGCGTATTCATCCGGGGCGTTGAGTGAAGTATCGCAATTCGGACATCCAAAGGAGATCGTCATCGTCAGCCTCCTCGAAACGATTTATCGTGCATGGTGCGGTCATACGCACGGTATCGAGTGTATCCGCAGCCGAAAGACACCTCAAGCCGTGTGTTGATGCAGATTTGCACGATTTACGATGCCTTCGTTTGAAGTGGAGGTGTCGGCAAATGAACATCCTCAAACAGTTTGGTCACCGGGTGCGCGAGTTGAGAAGCCGACACGGTTTCACCCAGGCGCAGCTAGCCGCCCGATGCGGTGGCGGGATGGAGATGCAGCGCGTCGGCGAGATCGAACGAGGTGAGCGCAACTGCACCCTTCAAACTGTTGAGAAACTGTCCAAGGGTCTCAAGTGCGAGCCTGCCGAGTTGTTCCTCTTTCGCCCCAAGGCCGTGGGCAAGTCTCTGTCTCAACTCGATTCTCGACTGGTTGATCTCTGGAAGGCTGCCGACGACGAAACCAAGGCCAAGGCCGTCCGCATCCTATCCGAGTTGCTCTGAGTGACCACAGCCAGCCACGCACTCATAAGCATTCCCGGTCAACTTCCCATCCGTCCGTAACGGTTCCGCCACATCAAAGTCGTGATTCTTCGACTTGTCGGACGGCGCTTGGTGCAATTTCTGGTCGAGCCTTGACATGACCGGAGATTTGGCTTGTGTGTGTTCGTCATGATCCAAAAGCGTCCGAACCCGAAACCTCTCAGCGCCACGGCGGAGAAAGAATTGCAGTCGATTGCGAACCTCTGCCGACGGCTCCGGCTCAGCGCCGCACAGGTGCGGAAAATGAAACGAATCATCCGCATTATGTACGAGCCATCCCCGACCGACCGTTGATCGTTGATCTCGACGCACTCCCAACCCTTCCCATCTAGGCTCTGTCTCTTGCCCCTTTGCCGATCCAATACCCGACGCCACCGGCAGCGAGCAACCCAAGCCAACTTGCGCGCCCTTGGCTACGCTCGGTTCCCTCGCCCAGCGTGAGATCGAGTTCCTGATCGGCTACGGCGACCAGCTCTTCGATGATCTGCTCGTAGATGCTGACGACTGTCTCCACGACTGCATGGGTCGCTTGGTTGTCCTCGGCCAGCATCCTGATCAGCTTCACCCTGTTCTCGTCGCTCATCGAGGCGACCAATCTGTCCCATCCGTGTTTTTCTGCCTCCACGAGAACATCCTTGACCGCAGCGTTTTTCAGGCCCAGGTCATTCACGCACGTCCTTACGGATTCCAGCATTTGCGAGGCTGTCATGATCACTCGTACCTCATTTCATCAACACATCGCTGAAGGTCGTCCTGACTTCGCTTCGCATAGATGGAAGTCGTGTTCAGGCTTTCATGCCCCAAGATTTGAGCAAGGGCGACTAGATCGTTGTTCGTTTGCGCCAGGAACCTGTGGGCGAATGTGTGGCGCAGGACATGCGGCGTGAACTTGACCCCGGTGATCGCAGAATACTTGGCGCAGATCGCTCGAACACCATCGTCCGTAAGCGCCCCGCGCTCTCCAATGAACACCACTTGGGAATCTGACGGTGGACGGGATTCGAGATAATCCGTGAGCGCCCTCCGACCTTCGACCGGCAGAGGCACCATCCTTTGCTTGTTGCCTTTGCCGTGGCGACAGGTTACGCGCCCTGACCTGGGACCGATTTCCAGGTCATCCAACTGAAGGCCGACGACATCGGAGACCCGCAGACCACCGAAGAGCATCACCCCAAGGATCGCAGCGCCACGAATGTCACCACGCAACTCAACCTCGCGCATGATTTTGCGGACCTGGGCAGATTGAAGTCCCTGCGGTACGGTCGGCATGCGCCGGAGTTCCTTCACCGATTCGGCAGGGTTTCCAGGAAGGTCGCCAGACCGCACCAGATGCGCCAGGAATCGACGAATCGAAACGAGTGCCCGATTGACCGTCGAAACTTGTTGGCGACGAACACGGGCAAGGTGCGCTCTAAAATCTGCAACGTCGCGAACGGTCACCCGTTGTAGCTCGAAGTGCTCGTTGTTGGCGCTCTCAAACCACCGGATGAACTTCGCCAAGTCGCACTTGATCGCCTTGATCGTGTGGTGACTGAAATCGTTGGCCGCCAAGTAGTCGTCAACAACAGAGGGCAGGTTGGTCATCTTTCATCTCCGCGAAAAACATTATCTGGCGAATTCCTGACGGGTTACTGACGGAAATCAGACAGAAATCAGACACTCCAAGGGCGAAACTCGGGAGATATCCATTCTTATCTGGCGACGTTATCCGGCGAGTCCCGGCGCTTCAGGCAACGGAATACGGTCAGCAGCAACTCGGATCGGTCAACCTGACCGTGCCCATCGGGGTACACATCGACGAGCGCCTCACGGACGACTGCCGGAGTAATCTCTGCGAGACCAAGCTGCCGGAGCCCTTGGCGCAACTCGTCGATCAGGGCGTCACTGCGAGCGCCAACCGTATCGTTGTCACGAGGTCGCGCTGGTTTCTTCTTCTTCGAGGCGGCGCGCCGTGGCAGTGGGGCGATCTCCAGCCGTCGCCCGTAAAAAAGAACGGCGCGCCCATTCGCACCCTGGTTCGTTTTGCGAATGAGCAAGCACTGCTCTTGCTGCTGCCGGTCGAAGAAGGGGCGCTTCGTCTCCGGATTCCGAGACGGACTTGGGAAAACGCCTTCCCCGATCAGTTCGTAAAACCGAGCCCTCGATAGACCGATGTTGCGCGCCATCTCGGCAACGGTGACGATCTCTTTGGTCGGGTTTGTCGGCTGCGTCATCTACTCCTCCCATCTACACGACAGATGATTCCGCTTCATCGATCAAGCCCAAGTGCCGTAGACCTGACACCGTGATCTGCCTACCTTGCTGTGCTCGCTCGATCAGTCCTGCACGGATCATGAACGGCTCGATCACCACTTGAATGGTGCGTTGATGAACTCCGAGCGCAGCCTCGACGGTAAACAGCCTCACAGGCTGGCCTTGATGGTCAGCTAGCAACTTGAGGTAACGCTGTTCATCCGGCCCCAGTCCAAGCGAGTCGATGCCGTCCAGAGTGACGGTTGCGTCGAAGTGCGCCGAAGTGACTTGATCAGCCCCTTTGGCACGAGCGTACCGGTGACAAGATTCCAGTAGCCGAATGGCGAGCCGTGGCACTCCCCTTGATCGGGAAGCGATTGCAGTGGCAACGGCGGCGTCAACGCTGGTGCCCAACATCTGAGCGTGCTGCGCCGTGATCCTTGCGAGGTCGGTGGCGTTGTAGAAGCTGAAGGGCAGAATCACCTTGAATCGGTCGCGTAACGGTGGGAGCAAGGCGTACTCGTTGGTGGTGGCGGCGATCAAACAAAAGTCGTTCGTTGGGAGGGTAAGCGTCTTCTCTCCAGGCCCCCGTCCATCAACAAACAGCTTTTGTTCCTCCATCGCCTTGTATAGTAGCGTCTGGCACATCGTTCCCATCTGATGAATTTCGTCGATGAAGACAATGTCCTTGTCGTCCGCCTCGGCCAAGAGTCCGTTGAGTGCTCCCTGCCACATGAGGTCCTGCCCGATCCGCTCGTGGATGCTGGCTGCCATTTCCCTTGCGGCCAAATGAGCAAGAGTGGTTTTGCCACATCCGGGTGGTCCGACCATCAGCATGTGAGGAAGTCGAGTGCCGTCGTTCCATGCAGCTTCCAGCGCAACTCGGAATCGTTGCTTGACTTGATCCTGGCCGATGAAGTGATTGATTGTGGGCGGTTCTTTCGCCATACCGTCCATCCTCCGAAGTTGAATCGTTCGTCCAGTTGAACACTACGCCACGAAATGGCACACGCCAAGTTCGTTTCGAACTTATTTTCACTGCGGCATTTGCACTAATGTCAAGTGGTGGCACCGTCCACACCGTCATCTTGCAGGCCACGAATAGACGAGCGCGCCGCAGACTTCCTTCGCCACGAGTCGAGGTTGATCGGTGATGCGCTGTGGGTGGGCAAACTCATAAGTCCACGCTGTAGCCTGCGTCCCGTCGTCGAGCGTAACGGTGACTTCTTTCCTGATGTACAAGCAGTCGTTTCGATTGGGGCCGTAGCCCTCGATGCGATCCGTGATGGCCAGAGCAGTTGGGTCGATGTCGAGAACCACACCCTCCACGATGCCGTCACCAGGGACCAAGGCAGGGAAAGCGCCGAGGTCAACCAGGATGCCCGTGATCTTGCCAGGGCATCCACGCCGGACGTGGCGCTCGATCCGATGATGGTTGCCGTGGCCGGGCATCAGCGTGCCGTAAACGAAGAAGCGAACAGGTTGATCAGGGCAATCAGGCATTCGCCCTTCTCCATTCACGAGGAGCGTCTACAGATTTCTCGCAAAGACTTTCGTTTCCATTGCCCCGCGAAAGTTTTTGGTCCTGAACCACCCCCGACACCTGGTGTCGCACCCTCTTCATGTGTTCGCACACCTAGCTGATCTGGCTGTGATCGCATGCGGCGTAAGCTTTGGCTGGTGAAGCAGTTGGCTATTCCCTGGCTGAGATGGCTGAAGAACTAAGTTCGAACAGCCGGGCAAAATGCTTCCGTTTGCAATCTGGATCGGAAGTAAATCAGCAGGAAGAGTGTTCATGACGCTCTTCTTCCCCGCAGCCTGGCTGCAAGATCACCGGGGCGAATGAGCATGTGACCGACGTGAACCAAGCGCCCGTACTGCTTTGGGAAACAGCGTTTGAAGAGGTTGATCGACCACCGGCAGGCGTTGCGCTCGTCCAACTCAAGGGCGTGAGCGAATTCGTGAAGGAAGGTAAGTACGCTGAGCTTGCCAACGATGACTATCCGGCGCTCTGATGGAATGTAGTGCGACGATCCGCTTGAACCACCGTCGTTGCGGTCGAAATTCAGTGCAGGCTCGAAAATGCCGTATGCTCCAGACAGGTCGTAATTCAACGCCCTGAATTTGGCCTTGCGTTCCTCCAAGGTTCCACGCCAAGGGCGCGCCCGGGCGAAGCGCTGGACGGCGCGAAGGGCTGCCGAGCGGTAAGCCATCTGATCATCAAGAACTTCAAGGACGCATTGCGGGTAATTGCGTTGGGGCATAACGAATCTCCTTGCATTTGTCAGGCGACGGAATTCTTCTCGATATTTCGCGGGGAATTGAAATCTTGCCACCGCTTCAACAGGAACCGCCCAACCTGACGAAGTTCCTTGTCCACCTTGCTGTAGATGCGGTTGTTCGGTTTCAATCCTGTCGTGGTCAGCAATGAATTGAGTCCTTGCTGGGAATTGGCGACGGACTCGGCCTTGAGGTGGCAGGATCGTTTCACGGCATGCTCGGTCCATCGTTGCGTTGCCAGCACCCACGCCTTGATCTTCGACCAGTCCGTCGTCCCCGAGTGGATACGCCACTCAACAGTCATCCGATCACGATTGGCGACGTTGGAGAGGTTGAGCCCCTGATACCGACCCACGCGGGACAACTCGCGGCAGAGAGATGCGTAGGAATACGCTCCGTCGTATGTCTTGGCGTCACTCTGCTGCGGTGGATGGCAATACTGATTCGACTTGCGACTCGGTGGAACCAGACCGTACATGACCGGATGAAACCGCCACCAGAGATGTTGCAGGTTGCGAACGATTTCGGGGCGCTGCTCAGCCTCGGGCAGATGGTGGTGGACGTGGAGCCCGCAACTGTAGTTGGCCCGAGCGCCCACGTACTTGATGATGTCCAGAGCAGGCGGCAAGACTTGCTCAATCTCGTCCCAGGTCATCGGAGCGGTCTTGGCTTCGATCTTGCTCCACCGCAGTCCGGCGTAGCGAGATTCGTCACGCAACGAGACATCGTGCTCGATGGCAAACTTGCTGCCAGACGGGACGGGCTGCCTCGAATATCCTCGTGAATGTGATTGGATTCCGTGGTTGGTCAGAACTTCAGCGATGAGGCGCTGGACATCATGGTTTTCCCCGACCCCGATGATGGGCACGACCACTTCGATTTCGATTCCAATCTTGCGGTCGTGGTTGATGATTGCCTGCATACTACACACTACAGCGTGTTTGCCGAACGCGCAAATCGATTCTCAAAAAACTTCGCAGAATCAGATGCGCCTAATGTCAAGTAGTGGCATTCCCAAACGTGAGTGTGACGGCAGGATGATGACCGATCCTTGACGGACGTTGGATGTGATCAACAGCTAGGTGGGCGCAGCCCGCCGAAGTCGATCCCTTGCCTGCTAGACGTACTGCTCTTCGACTTCGATGCCAATGAAACGCACGCATTCTTTCGGGCACGCAACTCCGGTCATGTCCGCATCGCGGGACGGATCAGGGCGCTGCATTCGGCTTCCTCAATCCACCTGGCCCATTGGTTCGGCGCGAAGCGTGGAAATCGGATACCGGCTTCCGATTTGATGACCTCGCACATCGAAATTCGTCAGCTTCGGGTTTGGTGACGATCAACGAGGTGGCGAATGTCAACGTGGGCAGTAGATGTTTCCCGGTTTTCAGGATTAGCTAGTCACGGCACGCGACCACTCCGCTCGTGCTCAGGGTCCGCCATCAGGCGGGTACATTGACCACCGCTGGATCGGTTCGAAGGATGGTGCCCAGCGCCCTCCGATACGATTGGCTGAGCCCGAGGTGAATTGCACCTTCGAGAATCCTGCGCCGATACTGCTCTGTGACCGGCATGTCCACTGGGAGTCTGAGTTCCGGGTTCACGACGTAGGTGAAGGCAGCAACGCCAGTTTTCGCGGGGGGAATGATGACCTCAACCTCGGTTTCCTCGTAACGATCCGGCCAGCCTTCCTTTCGCCGCAGCGCAGACCGTACCACCTCCGTGATGTTCAGGACGAGCCCTTCGACGGCATGCCCAGGAGCTGGCTCAATGTTGCAGGCCCCTGCATCGTGGACTACCGACAGGTAGTTCGTCCGCAGTTTGTGGTCGGGCAGGATGGCACGTTGGAGATTCTCCACGTCATCGGGATGGATGCCGTGGCTGGCGAGGTACGCCGCAAAGTGAGGTAAATTGAGATTGGACCCGTATGCGAAGTAGAGCATCGAGGACACCATATCACCGAGGATGGAATCGCGCAAATCGATTTGGTAATTTGGTGCAGGAAATCCAACGTCCTTCGATACCGCTCGGCGGACGACGGAAGCGCCTGTGGCGGTCGTCTAGGGGAATATGCAGAGTTTTATTGTAAGGCTTTGGCGTCTTGCGCCCGAGGCAGGGCAAGGATTTCAAGGATTCCGGACACCGATTGTCCCCGAATTCTGTGCAATGACGGTGGCGCTCAAGGGTTCGGTGTCCACGCCATTCGAGTTTTGTGTGCGGCTGCTCAGAGCCCGCTACCACCCTGACGTTGAGGAATCGAGTCACGCCGAGGAAGCTGCCAGGGGAAGCAATAAGACGAATTGGCGGACTCGGGGGACTCCAGCGTGCCCGTCGCCTTCATTGGTCGAATATAGACAATCGTGTGCGCTGTCTGGCGGTAAAGATCGTGGCCGCCGCCGCGCTCAGGCGAAGTGCTTTCAAGACACTCTGCTGGCACATTCTGGATTCCCTATTCAACGCCTCGGTTTGAGCCGCGCCAAGGACTTGCGGTTCTCAACGTCGAGCTTGAGGCGGATGTTAGAAGGCCCCTCTAATCAAAGTGACAATGTCGTTGAAATACGCTCCGAGGGTTGCTCCAGCCACGAGTGTGACCACCCAGAGAATGGCTGACACCGCCTGGCGAATCCGCTTGCCCTTCTCCGCTTGCTCCTGAAGTTCCTGCCTCAGCGCGTCTTTCATTTCTGCGCGAAATGCATCGAATGCCTCCCGGTTAGTGTTGGCGAGGGCTTGGTACCGGTCTGCCAATTGCTTCTTATGCTCGACTTCCTTGAGCAACTTCCCCAACGTGCGGTCTTGCGTCTCCAAATCGCCCTGCATGTCGCGGATGATTGAACTGGCAGCAGAGATGTGGTTCCGGGCGGATTCCACTCGCTCCTGGGCTGCGAGTTCATCTTTGGGAGTAGGAAAGAACTCAGAGAAGTACTTGCCGATTGCTCCAGCAGTGATCGTCTTGATCTGCTCGTCTGTATACAGCTTGCCGGTTATTGCCCGGGCAATCGCACTGAGGAACTCGGTGGATACTTGAGTCATTAGACGCATGTTGTACCTCCCATCAGATTCTGCCTAACGGCCTCAGCATCAGCTGCGCGCCAATGTTAGGCGTCTCCCAAGCGGCTCTGCGAAAGCTCGCGCACTACGCCTGCTGCTGTCCAAGATCAGCCGCGATCTCGGTGAACTGATCCAGCGCCGCCTGCAAATCCTCGACAATCTCCGCCGCAATCTCGTCTGGTGGCGGCAGATTGTCGGAATCCTCCACGCTCTCGTCTCTGAGCCAGAAGATGTCCAGGTTTACCTTGTCCCGCTTGATCAACTCATCGTACTTGAAGGCACGCCAGCGCCCTTCGGGGTCCCGTTTCTCGGTCCACGTCCCCTTACGTTCGTGCCGGTTCTTTGGCTGGAAGCACTCCACGAATTCGTCGAGGTCATGAGAACTTGTCAGGGATGTTGCTGGGCTTGTTGAACGGCGGTTTCCACCGCTCGTCCGCCATCTTCAGGAACAGTAGGTACGTGAGCTGCTCGACGTAATCGCCGTAGCTCAGGCCGTCGTCGCGCAGGACGTTGCAGTAGTTCCAAAGCTTCTGGACGATTTGTTGAGCGTAGTTGGTCATGATTGATCTAAAACTGCCCGATCCGCTCGGGGGTCATATTTAGGATCGTTTCCACGCCGTCTATTCCATGTGGGGAGTGATGGCGTGTCCGAACACGATCCAGATTGACGTAACCCTGATGGACCCATTCGCCCTCACCGGGCTCTTCCGCATTCCCTCCGCGATAGAGATAGTAAATCAGGCCATCGGTGACGAGAACCGCCCGACAGCTCTGAAGACCAAGCTTGTCGATGTAACGGTAGGCTTGCCCGAGAGCCGGACCGAGCCCTTGGGCCGGGAGCTTGGCTTCACAGACGAGAGCACACGTCTCGTTCACAGTTGGTGTACGATCAAATCCTGCAAGATCGATGTTCTGCCACTCGATAGCAATGCGCTGCTGAGACCAGCCCAAAGCAGACAGCAGCGGAAGAACCATGTATGCAACGATCTCATGCTCATTCGGGCGGTCGCCGCTTGCGTCGGAGGTTCGATACCACTTCCCGATTCGTCGGACGTTTTCGATCATATCGATCAGTCGCGTTGCGGCGTCGAAACCCAGGCCTCGGTCATAGAGCATGTGGCCAAGTTCCGCGTTCGTTAGCGGTGCTGGCAATTCGGGGGCATCCCGCCTCAAGCTGCGCGCTGTGCCAGAACGAATGTCGTTAAGGTGCGGCTCCAATCGCTGGAGCCGCTTACTGTCAAGGACCTTGGAGAACCTGCTCATTTGGCGCGCATTACCGAAAAATCTATCCGGACCATGCTCAAGTGTATCGAGCAAGTCGACGGGCAAGCCCTGCCACAATACTCGACGTGAATGCGGTAACTGCCAGCCGTGAATGTCATCAAAGTCCTCCCGAAGTCTGTACCCCGATTTCTGCGGGATAACGCCTACCCCCTGAAGTTCAGTTCCACTCCGTAAGAGCACAAGATCGCCAGGCTTCGGCACGTGAATGAACCGTTTGGCCACTGCGTGTGCAGTCTGGAGCTGCGCTGGGGAGGGCTTCGAGCCGGGTTTGAAGCGCGGTGTACCACCAATACACATCAGGTCATACCTAGTGAAGAAATCGACGTAAGACCGTGACCGATCACCGGCTCCCACTTGCCATACGGTGGGTAGAGGCGCATGCGTCTTTGCTTTCTTGGGAAGTGCTCTCGTTTTCTTCTTCGTCATGATGCATGACCTTATGCTGAAGCTTTCGTACTCCTGCCTCGTTTTCTGCGAGGCTGGTCACGACAGGTCCAATGGCCGGTTGCAGCCCTATCCGATGCTTAAAGCCTAACTCGCCATTGCCCATTTGACCTTCGCCCGGCTCCACCGCCGAACGTTCCGAGGCACGAGCGTAACGCGCCCCCGCCCCCGAGGCCAAAGTTCCAGTCGCTTGGTTCTGGCAGGGATCGGTGGTGGAAGGCCAAGTTCCGCGCCAAGGCACCGACTTGGCGGCTCTTTCGGGCCGCTTGGGTAACCGCCAGTGTTGGGAAGCGCCAAGCCTGAAACGCCCCTAACATGTTCCGAATGAACGACTTAGAACAGAAGGGTAGTCAAAACAACCCGCCAGTTTTCCGCCAGCTAAAGAGTGCTAAGTGCTGATTTGACAAGGAGCAAGGAGGATTCTCTTAAAGGGTTGGCATTCTACCACTGAATTACGCCCGCAAGCGGCGAAATCGCCTATATCAAACCATTCTCGATGGTTGCGCCTCCCGGTCAAGGTCTTTGAGGGCGACTTTCAGGCGGTTAGTTACGGACGAACCGCCAGATTACCGCCAGAGTTGTCCGGCGCTTGGCCCCATCTTCGTACAGCCAAAACCCCGCTGAGTTAGCCCCTCGCGGAAGCCTTGGCTGGGGTGCCTTTCTGGAGTCCCCGAGGGAGCGGAGCCCGTAGCTGGTGGCGGGTCAGCCAGGGCAAATGCCACAGTGCCTAGTCCCGGAGGA
This sequence comes from Phycisphaerae bacterium, assembly GCA_029260235.1. Lineage (GTDB taxonomy): Bacteria > Planctomycetota > Phycisphaerae > UBA1845 > UBA1845 > OFTM209. The sequence goes on from JAJDDP010000076.1 coordinate 11,645, forward strand.
AAGCGCAAAGGCTGTTGCTGTCGGCATGCGATCGCGTAGCATTATGTACGCCGATACCGCGGCGCGAATCCGACGGCAGTGAATGCCCCAATTTAGTTGTATCACCCAGGGGCAATGCGAACAGGAGGCACATGATCCATGGATGCGACGACGGCGGCTCTGATTAGCGGTGTATTTACGTTTCTCTGTACCCTGCTCGGCGTCTACCACCGGGACATTCTTGATATCCTCCGGCGTTCCAAACGTAACCTCAATGGCGTGTGGTCTGGGAGTGCCAGGGACGTGGCGATTCCGGGCCTACTCCAGTATCAGCAGAGCCTTGAGTACGATCTCAAGGCAGAGATCTAGCAGTTTGGGAAGAGATTGAACTTTCGTGCCAAGTCTGAATCTGATCGAACGAGCATCATTCGAGGATGGGGATATCTACGAGGTGATTATGCGCTAGTGCATTATAAGAACATGACTGAACACACTGATGATCAAGGCGTTGGCTTGTTCTATTTTCTCAGGTCAGGCAACGAGCTAAAGGGCTTCATGCTGGGAAAACGAATGCGGGAAACCGGCATGGTACTCGTGTATGCGGAATTCACACGTTCATTGTAGCTCTTCTACATCTTACTTCTCGAAGGATCGACGCAGGCAATCACGCCTGTGAGTCCGCAACTTCACAATTCATCACGCGAAGTCGATCTTGCTCGCTGCCTCCACCATCCGCGGATCGTCGATCCCGCATTTCACTTCTCTCCGCCTATCGTTCACGCCGTTTTGGGCAAGCCAAGTCCGAAGTCGATCTTGCTGGCCTCCGCCAACAACCGAGCATCATCGTTCTGGGCGTAGTACGTGTTCAAGATCAACTAGAAATCGCTGTGCCCAAACATCTCAATCATCACCTTCCAGGGCATGCCCTGTTGCATCACGTATGGCATCAATCTGGTGACGGTAGATTGGACTCTTGTTGGCGTCGAGGGACGGTGCCCCCAGCCTACCCCCGCCGTGGCCCGAAATTTTGGGGCCCCTATTCCTCACTCGGGGGGAACACCCCATGCTAGATTATCTAGCTGTTTGTCTCTTTGTGGGAGAAGGTGCCACGCATGGGGGGTGGGCAAATCGTAGAGACTATTGCAACCCTGGGGCACATTGAGAGATTTCTGGAATAGCTCATAGTGGTCTCGCAAGTCCAAGGTGGATTGGATTGCCGTTGGCGTGCCACAAGAGCTTGTCTAGCAAATCTATAACCCCTACGACCGCCCGGCTCGCGTTCTTTCGAAGAGTTTCCTGTAGGCGGTCAGCGGCGGCCACTGCCGCCATTTGGGTTTCTTTGGGCGATGATTCCCAAACGGATCGGTAGAATTCGGGGACAGCGCCGTATCCAACGCCGCTCGTATCCGAAACTTGATCGATGCTGAACCGCTCTAGAGAACTACCATCGTTGTCCTCATGGAACGCGAACAAGCTCCACATCCATATCGAGGCGGCGGCTTGTTGGTCGTAAATGGCAAAGGTCTGAGGAAAGCAAAAATATAGGAACTTCGTGATGAGCGAGTATGGCCGCTTCGCACCAACAACCTGTATGTCCCTGAGGATCGCCGAGACCGTGTTGGCGATGGAGTTGGTTTGCTCGCGAGAGCTTGTGTGAAGCGAGGGAGCCTCGCATGACCACCAGCCGGTTTCCTCGATTACTTTCACAATGCTGCGACAAGCGACCTCATGCTGACTCGTAGCGTAGCGAGTCGTGTATCTGCTGTTCAGTTCGCGCAAGAACGGTTCAATAGCTTTGATCCTGGATAGTGGATCGTGCTCCAGAAGGTCAGACATTTCAGCAAACCTATGGCGTAAATCTGCCTCCCATTGACCATTATCTTCGAAGTATTTCGCTGTTATGCCACCCGGCTGAGCCGCCTGGATTGCGGATTGCATGATAGCTAGACTTGCCGCGGCCTCTTGATCTGATCGCATCTTAGTTGCCTCACTTCATGAGAGTCACGATGACACAACGCTACCTACGTAGTCGCCGCTTGTCGAATCCGAGCCCTTGCCTGCTCGACGTATTGTTTGTTGGCTTCGATGCCCAGAAAACGCACCCCTTCTTTCAAGCACGCAACTCCGGTCGTGCCCGAACCACAGAATGGATCAAGGACGTGCCCCTTGGACGGCGTGATGTAACGGACCCAAAATTGAGCCAACTTCTCAGGAAATGATGCAGGGTGACCGTTGTATCCCTGCGGAGCACAAACCAAGCAATTCATCGGCGTAGCACCAGCGTTGCCGTTCAGCATTCGGCGTGCTCGTTTCGTCCCACCATGTGGAAGGTTCTCTATGTCGTCCGTCAAGTAAGCACGGCGGGCCATGTCCTGCAACATGCCTTCGTAGCGCTCATGGTCCTTGCTCCCCGCTCCATCTTCAGTATCGCGACACTAGAGAGTGGAGCCAGCGTAGTCGGAATCAGGATGTCGCTTTTGCAGCGCCAGTGATCGGATGGATGTAAATCAGGCCCTTCGTCTGAGCAGCCTTCACCTTCCGATCAATCATCTCATCAAAGCCCAAGTGACCTTCTAGGACAAGCACAATATCTTCACCATCGACAAGAATCGTCTTGAGCGCCTTGCCCTTCACGAGAGTCACGACAACGTTCTCAGAAAAACCGTTGACCGAGATGAAGAATCCACGACCGTACAGTTTGCCTTCAACCTTCGCGGCTAGCTGGTACACCGGCTCGTTGCTCGCAGCCTTGTCCTGCCATTTTGCTTCGACAAGGTAATGTTCGCCGTCATACTTTATCGTCCCGTCAATCTGCTCGCCTTTTACCGTGAACGGCTCCGTGACCTCCAGCCGTGCAAGCCTGCCGAGTTCAAGCAAAATATCTTGAAGTTCGTATCCCCGGCGTTGCGGCTTGCTTTTCCCCGAGTGAAGATCAAGGAACTTCGCCTTCAATTGTGCAAGCGTTGAGTTTGGATTCTGCCTCGCTTCCTGGGCGCGTTCACGCTTCTGCCTCTGCTCTTTGATCTTCGCATCTCGAATTTCCTGGAGTTGGCGTAGGTGTGCAATGTTGTTATCAGCTCGTGCACGATCCAGTTTCTTTTTCTTGTCAAACCAGTATGAATCGAAGTGCGACCAGGTGATCAGTGCTTGCAGCATTGACCGGAATGGCCCAAGCCCTTCATCAGCTCGCGAAGTCAATTGGCCGAACATTGTATCGACCATCGTTGACCTAGACATTTCTCGTTCTTTGAAGCCTGCGATTGCTTTCAGATCGATTTGCGTGCAGCTGTGATCTGCAAAGAAGTTCAAAATATCTTGTCGCCTCCATAGAAGCGACAAGATGCAGTCCTTCATGCAGCCCTTTATATCAGATGGAAACTGTGCCACTCTACTCATCCTTCGCTCTGTGAAAAGCCTGCATCATGAAGACGCGCAGCATCTTCGCTGCATTGACGACCAATTGGGCGTGTACCCAACGCAAGAACTACTTCGGCTTCCTCGGCAGGAACGTATGCGCCGCCGCCAACCCCGCAAGCGTCTTGTTTTCTGAAATCACATCGTGCGGAATGAGGAGATAGGCCCAGGGTTTTCCGCCGTGAGCCGTCGCATGGTCGCACCACAGGGCTGCCGCGTCGGCCTTCGCAAGCACCTGCCCATCATCTATTTCGCTCTTACGCTTCGGTTCACAGAGATACTTGGTCTTCGTCGTCTCTGCAACGAAATCTGGTTCATACGACGCATCCTGTCCGTTGTGGCGATAGTCAATCCGAAAGATACCCTTGTCGGGCTTGAGCCACTTGAGCACGTCTTCATCCGTTTCCAGGATGACTGCGAAGCGGCGTTCCGTGTCTGTATCAAATTTCTGTGCCGGGTAAAGGCATTTGCGGAACCCACCAAAAACCATGCCCCTGATCATCAGTTTCTCTTCGACCGGGGAGCGGAAGTCGCGCAGTTCCTCTCCCGGACTATGGTTGTATGCGTTCGGCCTCAACGTCCTGAATCCCTTGCTGACGTGGGCCTCGTACTCGGCTGCACTCTCTTGGTAATGGTCCTGCATCTGGACGTGGACCAGGTTCACTAGCGATTGCTGGTGGTATTGAAGCACGTTCAAGACTTGGTCCTCGGTTGAGATGTAGCTCTGCAAGTGCGCGACGACCTGACCTGCCAGTTTGTAGAGCAACTCCGCATGCTCATCGTAATTGATGTCGTCGAAATCGATCAGACCGCGAACAAGATAATTTTCGAGTCTCTCCTCGGGCACAATGCCGTCGCCGCTGACGAGACGGTATCGGGCTTGGTCGTGCAAGTGCTGGACCAAGATGTCGTTCGCGACGGGCTGCAAATGAACAATGCTCACGTCAAGGTCGAAATCCTCGTAGCCGCATCGGACTTCACCCTTCGGGACGACAATAATGCGCGGAATGTCGATGGAAAGGTCGATATGCAGGTCCACAGTCTTCGCGACGACCTTGGCCACATCGATCTTCTCAATGATGCCTTCCAGCTCTTGTTGAGCTGGAGTCACTTCTGCCTCTACCCGTTTCACGATTTCCTCTTGGACATCCGCTGATTTCAAATCAGATGAGCGGGCGAGTCGTTCGAAGTCTCTAATGACCCGTAGAGCGACCTTCGCCGCCTCCTGCTCTCTCGGATCCTCAAACAAGCTTGCCTGCAATTCTCCGTTGCCGTCCGGTCTTGGACTAATCCGGTTCATGATCTCCGGTTCGACGACGAGGACTTGCGTTTTCTCGTCAGGAATGTCCCTGCCAATCACCACGCCCGTGCGAATGATCGAGTCCGGCTTGTTGGCCTCATCGATAATTTCCTGGAACTTGTCGTGGCTCACGATGGTCAGTCGATCTACAGCATCTGTGCCGGTTCGTTTTCCATAGGGAAGACGCAAGCCGCGCCCGATGGACTGCTCGACGAGCGTGCGAGAATTCGCCGCCCGTAGCGGAACGATGGTGTAGAGGTTGGTAACGTCCCAGCCTTCCTTCAACATGTTCACGTGAATGACGATCTCGGTCGGGTTGTCCGGGTCTTCTACGGAGAGCAGTTGTTCCACCGTTTCGTCTCTTTCCTCTCCGCGCTGCTTCGAGTGAACGGTTATCACGCGCCCTTTGTATCGCCCCTCAAAGAAAGCATCATCTTCCATGGTCTCGACCAGCGTATTTGCATGTTCCACATCCGTGGCTACGACCAGCATGAAGGGCTTGATGAGCTTGACGCCATTCTGCCGTGCAAAAACGTCCAACTCGACCTTCGTGTTCTCGTGAATACGAACACCGTCCTCTAATTTGAGTCGCTCAAGGCCCTCATCGTCATAGTTGCTGGCGTCAAAATTCTCGCGAGTAGCGACCGCCGGTTCCTTCACATAGCCATCCGTCAATGCACTGGACAGGGGATAGCTGTAGATGACATTCTGGAAAGGTTCCGACTGGTTACCGCGCTCCACCTGTGGTGTCGCGGTCAGCTCAAGCCCCAGGATGGGCTTGAGTTCATTGATCGCCCGTACCCCTGCCGTGGCTCGATAGCGGTGAGACTCGTCCATCAGCAGTACCAGATCATCGAGCTTTGAAAGGTATTCGAAGTAGCTCTCCCCGATGTATTCGCTGAGCCGCTTGATCCGGGGTGATGCTCCGCCACGAACCTCCGTATTGATTTTGGAGATGTTGAAAATGTTGACATGCACCGGGCTGGTGTCGATCAGGTATCCTGCCCTGACTCCCCGCCCACTCTCGTAGTTGTCGCCGGTGATTATTTCGGGCGGGTTCGTTGCGAAATCTGAGATGCCTTGAAAAACGTACTTCGGCGTGTTCGGAGTGAAATCGGCGAGTAGTTTGCTGTAAATCGTCAGGTTTGGCGCAAGGATGAAAAAATGCCGGATCCTTTCAACCTGATGGAGATAGCTGATGAACGCGCCCATCAGCCGGGTCTTGCCGACGCCGGTAGCCAGGGCAAAGCAAAGCGACGGGAAATCCCGCTCGAAGTCGGTGACGGTCGAGAATTCAGACTGAATCACCTCCATCGCCTGGTTCGGGTCCGCGTCCTTTTCTAGTGGGATGATTTCGCAGATGCGGGCCAGGATTTCAAGCGACTCGCGCTGCGGCTTCCGAAGGCTCAATCGATGGCTGATGGCGTTGACGTGTAGATTCACTTGTCAGCCTCCATACTGAAGAGGGTCGGCCCCGCATCTCGACTTTGCCGTCTGCGCCGCCTGCCCTCAGGCTCGGCGTCTTGCTCCGGCGCAACCTCCTCGACGAGGGCGGCGGGGAGATCTTTGATCTCCAGGCTGTAGTCATCTCTGCCCCACTCGCACTTGCTGAGCACGGCCTTGGGGATTTTCTTGAGGGTCAGATTGGGGAACTTGTCAAACTTCACACGAAACGCGCCGCAGTAGATTAGCAGGGATCGGTTCTCGCCCACTTCGTCGCTGATCTTGGCGAGCTGATCGGCTGTCAGCGTCTGAGTCGTGCCGTAGATGAAGTCCGTTTCCGTCGAGTGTCCGTGCTGCCAGAAGACCGTATCGCTGGGCGCGTAGGTGAAGCCCTCCAGCTTGCAGATGGCCTCGGCCAGCATCGGGCCGTTGAATCTCTTGTTGATGACCGGGTTACCGAACTCATCCTTGCTCAGCAGTGATGGTCCGACCCGGAAGTAGCGGAAGCCCCCACCGCCCAACCACGCAACAGCCTTCGTGATTCCGCTATCATCTTCTCCGGAAACAACACGTCGCAGCCGTGGTGCAATATGTGTGTCGCAATGATCGCCCAACTCAACCATGAGCCATCGTCGTCCCATCTTATGAGCGACGGCACCAGCGGTTCCTGATCCTGCAAATGAGTCAAGAATCCAATCACCGGGTGATGTAGAGAGTTCGATTATGCGTTTAAGGAGGAGTTCGGGTTTCTTGCCATTGGGAAATTTCACTCCACCTTCCTGATGTATGTTGTTTGAGAGTAGGTCGTCCCAAATCGTTGAGAGGAACTGCCCTGTGACCCTCTCTCCATCAATCGTTCGGACTTTGGCCGAGTAAAACAGAATCTGTTTTCCATTCAGGAAGTAGCGATCATCCTTGTCGGCTCGTACTTCACAGTAAACGGTTTCGGGATTGTCAATTGACTTCTGGAGAAGACGACGTGCCTCTTCACTCACATCCTTCGGCCGGACGCGGCCAGGCTGAACTACTCTTTCAGCGTTGTCGAGAACGTATCGCTCCATCTCTCCATCCAGGTCATCACCAAAGTGCCGCTTCAAGTCCGATGCGGCAATCCCGATGCTCTTCGCAAAGGCACTACGCAACGTTTGGAATTTCCACTTGTCGTACCCCGCTCCATAGTTGGCAATGAACGTGTTGTACCGCGTATCCCGTGGTATCTTGGAAAGGACTCTGTTCGGTTTCCAGAAGGTCTTGTTTTTCGCATAGTAGAGAACAAAATTCGATGTGGTAACAATCCCGGGATTGATAGCTTTCGGTCCGGAAACGGAACTTTGCTTGAATGTTAGGACGCTGATTCTATTGCGACGCTGGAACAGCTCGTCGGCCACCGCGATCAAATAGCCAAGTTCGTTGTCGTCGATGTGAATGAACAGGGAACCATCGTCAGCCAATAAGCGATGGATAATTGTGAGTCGATCCCGCATCATTGACAGCCATGAGGAATGTTCCAGCCCATCCGGATAATGCTCCATGTCTTGTTGAGTGTTGAACGGCGGATCGATGTAGATGCACTTGATCTTGCCCGCGAACTCTTGCTCGAGCGCCTTGAGGGCTAGAAGGTTGTCGCCGAAGATCAAGCGATTATCGAAGACATCATTTTCGCCGACGCGATGCGACGCATGGTAGGATTTCTCCGGCTCTTCAATCAGAACCCGCGGCTCCAACCGAGGCCGGTTCTCCTTCCCGATCCATGTCAACTCAAGTTTCGTTTTCTGCTTGGCCATGTCAGCTCTTTCGAGGATACGGTTTGATCCTGGTCAATGCCACGTTGTATCCGAGGGCCCTGATTCCCTGCACCCGGAAGAGTAGGTCAATTTTCGCAAACAGCGTGAGCGTACCTGTCAACACATCGCCGACTCTTGCTGCGCTCGCCTTCTTTGGAGCGTGCGCCGATGAATCATCGAAGATTGCATACACGACGCTGAAGCTCCGTCTGGGCTTGTCTTTCAGTGCCGCGAGTGCCCGCTTGTCCTTCTTGCTGAGACTGCTGCCGCGGTCGATCTTTGCAGCGTGTACGTTGTCTCGGAACTCGTCACTCTCTGAATAGAGCTGAGCGGACACATACCCTTGGGCGAACAGGGCACGCAACTCCGCGCCGGAAGCTTTCTTCACATGAATCATGTATATGTTCTTAGTGTCTGTTGAGTCCAACAGATCGCAGAATTCAACGGGGCCGCGTTCCTGTTTGACCCTAACAAGATGACGATCCAAGACTACGAGCCCTTTGCCAGCGTGCTTGTTGTTGTACGAGTCTTCATCTTCGTTGGCGGCCCATGCCCGAAGCCCGAACTCGCCCGGAGGTTGGTACAGCACTTCGTCCAACTCCGCGTTGATCTTCTTGATGAAGTCCTCGTTTGCCTTGTACCATAATCCGTTGCTGATGAAATATGCTTCGTTGTCGAGAACAACGTCCCCACAGATATACTGGAGAAGGGGCTTTGGTCTACTTGTGGAATCGTCGTCGAAGGTGAGCCGCAGCTTGAAACTCTTGACTACGTCAAAGCGCGAAACACTTGTCGGTTCGGCCTCGGCGATGACCTCAGCCATCTTTGCGAACACATCCTGGTAAGTCGGCCAGCGGCTTGTGTCGCGCTTGTAGCTGACCGAGTATTCCACAACACGATCCGGGAGGTAACCGACGCTTATGTTGTCGAGAAAAAGATCTGGACTATCTGTTTCCGCGCCATCCTCTTGAAACTTGGCGATCTCGTCAACTAGCGCTTTGTTCAGTCTGTCAATCAAGCCTGCGCTGTGTTTTGGATTGATATGCTCCAGTTCGGGAAAGGCCAAGCCCTTTTTCTTGCTCCGCCAGAGTTGGTCAACTTCTTTCACGAACGTCAAGATACCTGAGAAGTCCTTTGCACCGTTAGCAGCTAGCGAGTCACCGGCCCTGATGCTCGCGCCAATCGCAGCGTATTTTGGGTTATCTTTCTGAAAAGACGCACGGAGATTGGTCAGGACACGATGAAGATTGTCTATATCGCCTTGGGGGTTATAGATTCCGCGGAAGACCCTATCAAGACTGTTCACTATGCCACTCGCATCCTTCTGTACGAGCCCCTTTAGATTGGCTATCCCAATGATCTTCTTGGCCAAGGTGATCCCGAAACGTGGTTCGATGTCGAAGCCGTCAAGAAGTGCGTGGTAGCCGAGACCTCCGGTACAGGCGTATGTTGCGCCCGATGTGTTGACCAGAAGCACGAAGCCGGACTGCTTAGCCTTTGGAGTCTTCTTGGTGACACCCTTGAATGCTGCATACCAATTAGGAGTGTAGGCTCCAAACTGACTAAACCAGAGTGTGTATTCGAAGCCTGTCGTCGCCTCGGTATCACTGGCGACCATCTCGTAGTCCGGGACAGATGCGCTTACTAGATCCTGTTTCTTCGCTAGTCGATAGACTGTAATTCTGCTAGTCGTGTCGTTCTTCTCGGCCATCATGTCACCTTCCAACGCACAACAAACAATTGTTGGACCGCCTGCCGCTGCCTTAGTTGTTTTTCGATCTTTCCGATCAGCTCTTCACGCTGAGAGTCAATCGCATCTTGCGCGTCAAACAGTTCACGGCGCTTCCTGCTGCGGCGGCGTTCGATGTCGCGGAGTTGCTTCTGATAAGCAAGTTTGTCCTCCAATGATTGGGCAAGTGCGGCCGTTCGGCGCAGTTCGCGGATCTGCTTATCCAGTTCCTTGATCTCGTGTTCCAGTGACAGCTTGAGATCCTCACTCCAACGGTCGAGTTTGAGAACCTCTTCGTCGAATAGCTGACCGTTTCGCGTGTCGATCTCGCCGAGACGGGCAGCCACTTCAGCTTCGCGCAGATCGTCCAAGCCGGATGCTTCGACAACTCTCGCATCGACTTTGGCGTGGAGGGATAGAAGCTTGCGACAGATATCCTCATCCAACGGCTGCTTACCATCGGTTCTTGCAGCGAAGATCAGGAACTCATCAACTTCGACAGCCGAGACAACGAGTTTTGAGACTTCAAGCCAGCCAGACTGGCCAACGAGTGCCTCCAGGACGCTGATCTTCGACGGGTGGTTCGTGTAATCAAACGTCATCTCCACAACAGGCAAAGTACGGCCGATGGCTCGTTCTATCATGCGACTTGCGAGTGGATGGTCTGGACGATAGAAGTGCTCGTCGGCTGAATCAGCCGCCTTCCAGTCGAGGTTGTACCAACCTTGCGGGGCTTCAGTCCCGGAGTATTGAAAGCGAGGCATCACCTCATCAAAGCGAGCGTGGCTGGCGAGTTCGAAGCGCGTCAACTCCAGCAACCATTTTTCTCGTTGGGACAAGAACTCGACGGTTTTCTCTTGGCTCACTTTGAGGCGGGATCGAACGTCTTCGTCGAAATGCTCCAAGAGTGCTTGCCGAGTCGCGTCGAGCCTGGCCTGGATCTTGGCATCAAGTTCCTCCTGAAGCGCGTCGAAGGCAGCTCGAATGTCATCACTGGTACGACAAGTTTGGTACACCTCGGCGATTCGACGCTCGATGTCTACGCCGGACTCAAGTGCTCCGAGCACTTCGTCGGATGCACCAAAAACGCCGTCGAACAACCTGAACTTCTCGCTGAGTAGCTCATAGACCCGCTTGTCAGCCTCATTACGGAGATTCAGAAAGTTGACCACGACCACATCATGCTTCTGCCCGTACCGGTGGCATCGCCCAATACGCTGCTCTATGCGCTGGGGATTCCAAGGAAGATCGAAGTTGACCACGAGCGAGCAGAACTGGAGATTGACACCCTCGGCGGCTGCTTCGGTTGCGACGAGAATCGTAGCGTCATCGCGGAAGTGCTCAACGATAGCAGCCTTCATGTCGATGGCCCGGGAACCCGCAACTCGGTCAGTTCCGTTGTGCTTGGCGATCCACCGTTCGTAGATCTCGGCATGGTGCGGCTGGTTGTTCGTCCCATTGATCGTGGCGACCTCGCCCTCATATCCGTTTTTGCTCAACAGGTCGTAGAGATATAGCTGTGTCTGGCGGGACTCGGTGAAAATGACGGTCTTGCGAGCAGCGCCAAGCTCTTCAGCCTTGGCAAAGGCCGTTTGAAGTGCAGACAAGAGCTTGTCGCCCTTTGCGTTGTGGCCAATCTTCGCAGCCAACTCTGCGTATCGACGCAGGTCATCTAGCTCACCCTTGAGCTGTTCGGGATCGATTTTCTCTTCGGAGTCGTCCTCGGCATCTTCGCCGTACTCGTCCGCCAGCTCGTCGATTCCCTCGATATCCTCATCATCGAAGAGATCGAGTTCGTCGCAAAGATTCTCCAATCGATCTGCAAGACGCCGGAGGGTGCGGGCGATAGCAAACGTGGATGACGCCAGTAATTTCCGCAGCACCATCGTGATGAGCTGGCGTTGGCTAGCCGGGAGGGCGTAAAGCACGTCGCGCTGAAGATACGTCGTGATTTCATCGTAGAGAGCCTGCTCCTCATCGGTAGGCAGGAACTCCTGAGTGATTGCGACTCGGTTGGTGAACGGAATGTATTCGGTGACCTGTTTGCGGAGTGCCCGCGTGCAGACGGGTGCAATCCGCTTTTTCAATTCCAGGTTCCGGCTGACTTCGTCGGGGTTGTTGATGAACTGCTCCCGGAAGGACGCGACATCACCAAAAACGTGCGGATCGATCACGCTGACGAGGCTGAATAGCTCAAGCAGTGAGTTTTGCAGAGGCGTGGCCGTCAGCAACAACTTCGGAGCCTTGCCAACGGAGTCGATGATGCGGTGGGCCATCGACTTGCGGGCCGCAGGATTGTTTCTTAGTCGCGTCCGAGAGCGGTGGACGTTTCGCAGACGATGAGCTTCGTCGATGATTACGACATCCCACGGAATAAGCGAGACTTCGGCTGTCCTTGCAGCAGCAAAGTTGTACGAGCAGATGATCGCCTTGTCTTTCTGATCAAACGGGTTGGCGACACCATCCTTCTTGAGACGATTGAATACACGTGAATCCAAGACATCAGAAGGCAAGAAGAACTTCTCACTTAGCTCTTGCTGCCACTGTTTTCGCAGGATCGCTGGGACAACGATGAGGATTCGCCGACGGCGTTCTGCCCACCGTTGCGACAATACAATTCCAGCCTCGATGGTCTTGCCCAAGCCGACCTCATCTGCCAGGACAGCGCCGTTTGTGAACGGAGACCGAAGTGCAAAGAGTGCTGCATCAATCTGATGTGGATTCAAATCGACGCGAGCGTTTGCGATAGACCTCGACAACGCAGCTATCTCGCCCCCAGACCCTCGAAGGGTAAGAGCATGTGCCCAGTATTGCGCGTGATATTGAGTGCTCACCGACCACCACCCTTGCTCCGGTTGCTCTTTGCATCCCTCGCGGGATCGTCGAGCGGTCCACCTTGACGAATCTGGTTCAGCGCGGACTCAAGCTCGATACGCATGCAGAGGTGACAATCGGTGATTGGATGCGGGCGAGCTTCGAGCTTTCTGGCCCGGTCGCGGCGGCGCAGGCTGTACTCGCTTGCGCCGAGCTGCACTGCCGAATCCGCCAACGCTTGTATGCTCGCTCTTCCCATTTCCACGCAGTCTATTCCATTTGACCCGAGGCACAAGGTGGAGCCAACAGACAGTAACATAGCACACGCCAGTCAGGTCAAAGTGGCGAGTTTAACTCTGGGAGGGAAGACGAGGCATTCCGGTAACTGTGCGATTTAGAGATTCTGTCCATCTTCTCAAGTCATGGATTCTTGTCGAACACCCTGAGCGGTATTCGCATGACCTGCCCAACAACTTCATCGGGATGGCATTGAGCCGCGTTGCCCCTGGGATGAATAACGCAACTGTGTTACGCTTGCTCGACGAGTGAGGATACAAGGACTGATGGACAGAGCTTGAATTATGACGCGAAAGCGCAAAGATGAAGGATTTATCGACGAACTGCTCGAATTCCTGCTCATCGTTCCATCCTGGGTCGGTCCACCATTAGCTTTGTTGTTCTATCTTGTCCTCCGGTTCCTGTTGCCCGCTGTTTTGGACGGCGGCGACGAGAAAACAGCGATTGTCGGCTCAGTCTTTGGAGGTCTGTCACAAACGCTCGCCTTGCCCCTTGCCGGTGTCGTCCTGTTCCTCTGGCTCATCGCTGAATTCCAGAAATGGCGACGACGAGGGCTACTCAACTCGCAATCCGGGCTCGACAGCATTCGCAACCTGACCTGGCAAGAATTTGAGCATCTCGTCGGGGAAGCTTATCGTCGGCGAGGGTACGCCGTTCAAGAAACGGGCAGTGCCAGTGGTGATGGTGGCATCGACTTGTCATTGAGCAAGGGCAACGAACGAGTCCTTGTCCAATGCAAGCGGTGGCGAACTAGAAGGGTTGGTGTCAAGCCAGTCAGAGAACTCTTCGGCGTCATGACGAGCGAATCCGCAACACGAAGCATCCTGGTGACGTGCGGCTCGTTCACGCGAGAGGCAAAACTGTTCGCAGATGGCAAACCGCTCGACTTGGTCGAGGGAGCAGAGCTTTGGGAATTAGTGCAGTCGGTCAAACATGCGAAGAATATGGGGAACTCGCCAGGGAAACCACTGACGGAGATTCCACCGCGAGCGGCGGCCAGAGGCGCGATGCCTGATGCCGCTCCCAGGTGCCCCGCGTGTGACTCACCGATGATTCTACGAACTGCGAGAAAGGGCTCGAAGGCGGGGAGCCAATTCTTCGGGTGTTCGCGCTATCCCCACTGCCGAGGCACCAGAGACAAGTTAGGGATTTGATGATTGTTTCAATTCAAACTGCGGAAGTGCGAAGATGGCAAGCGACTGGCTCACGACAGCAATGGTAGAGGAGCTTCACCGCGCAACAAGTAACGGCTCGCCTGTCCGATCTGTGATTGGTGGGCTGCGCGGCACGACGCTCCCGGGGATCGTGGAGTATGGCTGCCTCCGATGGGCGTTGAGGCGCGCTGACTTGCCAGCACTCCCACAAGCAGTTCTGTCATCCACGGTGGGACAGGCGCTTGGAGAAGTGCCGTCTGCCCTCGGCGTTCGTTCTTCCGGACCTCCAGCAGAACCGATTCGGCGACTCGATTGTAAGTCGGCCGAGTTCATTACGATCAGCACTGAGGGAGATCTCACGAATGAAGCTTGGGAGCATTACTCGATCCGTTTCAACAGGTCGGCACAAAACGCCGGTTTCCCAAGAGGCGTTGGCGGGGAATTGCAGGCCGCGTTGCAAGAGATGGCGGAAAACGCCGTGATTCACTCCCGGTCTGAGGTTTCTGTGCTGGTAGGCTACTGCGTCAAACAGGGGGTCGCACAATTCTGCGTCGCGGATGTAGGCATCGGCATTCTTGAGAGTCTGCGCGAATGTCCAGAATTCCAACATCTTAGATTACATGCGGATGCCATCCGAGAAGCCCTTCGAGATGGGGCCACTCGGTTTGGTAGGAACCGGGGAGGCCTAGGGTTTCGGGCTGTCTTCAAAGCTCTCGTCGCCAATTGGGGACTCCTCCGATTCCGAAGCGGCACGGGCAGTATTACGATGGACGGATCAGGTCTCACCGCAGATGAGGGCGTTGTTGAGTTCCCACCGGCGCTGCCCGGGTTTCAAGTCACGATCTCGTGCCGAACAAGTGATGCTGCCCAAACAGAGCCCCTGCTCTGATCCATTCCAACTGCACGTGCAAGGCCATGAAGGCTTGAATGTTCTTGGCCTCTTCGTGCCGTAACTTACTTTGCGTCAAAGGGTTAAATTCGCTACAGCCCCCGCTAGATAGAGTTCGAGCTAGATCCCCTCGTGGCTTGGATGCCGCCATGTGTACGGCATATTCAATCCTCCCATCTACTGCCATCAGCATGGGAGTGGCTTTTCTGGGTGGCCGACTTGACATCGGCCTCGGCATCGCTATATTCTCATGTAGCTATAGTGAGGATAATGAGAGACCATGATGATTGTCAACATGGCTGAATCGATGGCTGAGCAGCTCACCGGCAGAGTTCTAGGGCGTGAGCACTTCGGCAAGATATGCAACCTGCTCGCGAGCACTCCCATGGGCAGCGTTGTCTATTTCGACTTCTCCGGCGTCGAACTTGTGACCGGATCGTGGCTCAATTCCATGATCGTTCCGTTTTGGCGCTCGACGGCTGACGAACACACCAACCTGTTCCCAATCTTGTGTAACGCCGACGCAGATTGGTTGGACGAACTGAGACTGGTGGCTAAATGGAACCACCAGTGCTATCTCGTGGGTATCGGACGAAGCAAAGAACCGCGACGTGCGTTGCTCATTGGCAGACTTGATCCTGGGCAGCGAACGTGCCTCGATGCCGTGACCGAAGCTGGGGAGGTCACTGGCGCAGCCCTGGAGCGAGAGCGCCCCGACGAGGGCATACGTGCGACGGCTTGGAACAACCGCCTAAGAGACCTCTTCCAGAAGAGGTTGATTCAACGTGAAAAGCGAGGCCGTGAACAAGTTTACTTCCCTGTAGTGAGGGAGATCGAATTCGATGGGTGACAATTTTCTGCGTCAGCAGGTCGAGAACTTCAAACGAGGCTGCGACCTCGCCATGCAAGAGTCCGCGAGTCCCACGCTCTTTGAACGACCGGATGTGGTGCGAACCTTGTTCACTGTCACGCCACTTAACGGCAAGCCGTTTGAAGCGGGTGAATCACTCTGGGCCGTCGCGGGCAACGGATCACAGAAGATCGCGGTGATGCGCGGGCACGAATCCGTTGGCACAATCGACGGAGACGCTGCGAGAGTGCTGCTGCAAGCTGATCGTGACTTATCTTCATTCGGCGTCACGAAGGTGCAGGTAGTGAAAATCGGCGAACTGTCCGGCGTAGCCAAGGTTGAGATTACGGAGAATCGAGGACCAAAATGATTGCCCACGCAGAACTTCGACGAGACTTGAGGCCACATGGAGTAGTCGCGCCAGGCTGCTACGGTTGCCCGTTTTTTGCTGAGTGTGGTGGTGTCGAACCAGCTCGTTCGCTGTTCACATGCTTCGACAATACTTGCTGCGGTGACGGCAGCTGTGACAATGTTTGCCCGAATAAACCCGATTTCCTCGAACGGCTCAAGGAGGTTGGGGGCTTCCGATTCAACAATCTCCCGTTGCTGGCACAAGCGCCGATGGCCCTCCCCTCCTACATACCGCTGATTCATCATAGTTCCAGCAGAACGTATCCGCTGAATCGACCAATCGTGGCGCTCGACACATACAAACTATTCCGTTTGGTGGACGGCAAGTACCGTACCGTTGCCAATTCTCCAGAGGAACTCCGGGCGAGTTTTGCTCTGGACCCCGGTACGAAGATTATCCTCCGTGGTACGGCGCGAGACGGCCCACTTGAGCGGCACTGGTCGTATCGCCGAAGAGATCGTGCCGCAGAACAACTGGCCAGATTGGACATCGCGCTCGCGATTGGTCCAAATTACTCGCACTTTCTTGATGTGCCCCGCACGGACAACCTATTCAACCGTATGCGCCAACTCATCTGCCTTGGAGAAATGCATGATGCGGGACTCCTAGCAGTTCCCCACCTGAGTGCTGTGGTGCCGGGTGACTGGGACTTCTGGAGTCGATACCTGCTGAGGAACGATCAGGTCAGGACGGTAGCAGTCGAATTCCAAACTGGAAACAAGCGACGGAGCGAAGGGTTGAAGGTGATCAAACATCTAGCGCGGCTGCAAGACGAGACGGGCCGTCGCCTTCACCCAATCATCATCGGCGGTGGTCAATTTGTGGAGGTTGTATCTGGAGAATTTGCGTCTTTCACGCTAATCGACTCTGAACCCTTCATGAAGGCCGTTCATCGGCAAGCGTTTGCCCCGTCATGCTCCCGGAAGCCCTGGACCGCCGATTGGACATTGCCGGGATGTGGCATCGAAGGGCATGTCTCCAGGAACATCGAGCAATACGCGGTCTGGATTGAAAATCGCAAGCGATCCTCTTCACATCGACGGCGGGAGGCTGGCTAGGCATGCGCCTGTCTGGCCCTCAAACTTGACGAACGGATCCGCGCTAGTCCTCTGGCACATGGTCCCTTCACGGGCAGAATGTCGCGAGACGCAGGATGAGGCGCTCAGTGGCGCGTCCAACTGCGGCACGGTCTCGCAGCAAGGTAGCTTCGCTTGCAGCCAGAGTCGTTCCGCCAGTCAGCCGCCGGTGGCAAAATTCAGGCTCTTGGCGATGTCGAACGGCCGTTGCCGACCGCATGGCCCATATCACGGACAGACTTGAGATGGGATGGTATGGAGACAATTTATGCAGATGAGTGCGGCTACACTGGCTCGAACCTCCTCGACATCGACCAGCCGGTGTTCGTATGGGCAACTATGAAGCTCACCGAGGAGAATGCGGACGAACTCAAGCGCGAGTTCTTCTCTGGATTTAAGGGGCCTGAGCTAAAGCATAGTATCCTCACGAGGCGAGAGTGCCATCGAACCCGTGTTCTCAAGTTTCTTGAGCACTTGTCGGAGCGTCAGGACCAGATCAACTTCGCATATGTTCATAAGGAGTTTGCCCTTACGGCAAAGATGGTGGACTGGATAATAGAGCCTTCGTTTCATGAAGCTGGAATCTCGATCTATAAGGGCGGACTCAATATCGCCCTCGCCAACCTGACATACACCATAGTTCGTTCTCTTGGTGGCCGCGAATTCCTACGCGAGATCCTTGTGTGTTTCGAACAGCTCATGCGATCACCTAGCGTGGACACGCTCGCTGAATACTGCGCGTCTCTTCACACTCAAAATGCACCCGAGCCCCTTGAGTATGTACTTGACATGTTTCGATTGGCAACCCGTCACCTAGGAGTAAAGCTCATCGGGCTACTGGATCCGTCGTGCCTTGAGATCGCGAGCACCGTGGCCCTTGTAGTGATGGGGCAGTGGGCACGAGAAAACGACGGGCCATTCCGGCTCATACAAGATGACTCTTCCGAGATGGCGAAGAACAAAGCGATTTGGGACACCATCGTCCATCCAGCGGTTCCAGAGACCATGGTTGGGTGGGATCGGCGAACAATGCAGTACCCTTTGCGCGTCCAGGAAACTGTCCTCGCTGATTCCAAGCAACATTCTGGCCTTCAATTAGCTGACGTACTGGCTGGTGCGATTGCGAGGTCTACGCGTGCAGGCGCGTCGAGTGCAGTGAGAAACGACAAGTATGCACAGCAGATCATTGATGTGATTGGTGAATGGGTATGCAGTGAACACATTTGGCCATCTTCAGACGTAACGCCCAAAGATCTGAATACTTCCGGTCCGGCCTTCGCGGATCCGATAAAGCACATTGAGGAGCTTCTACGGCGATCCGATCAAACCGGGTAGGCTAGACAAGAAGCCCCAGTCCCATCGCAAGGCTGTCCCAAGCAGTGCCGATAATGGGCAGTCCCAGCAAACGTGTCGCAAGTGACCGCAGGCGTGAAACCTCAGCCGCGAACCGCTTGGCTTCTTCGAATGCTGACAGCGTGGCGGTGCATCGCTTTGGCGGTAGATTCTGCTACAGTCAGTATTCCGGTTCGGAGGTGTAGTAACCCAACCCTCTGAGGACGCGGCAAATCTCATTCCACGTGCCCCAGCTTCCTCTAGAGTGGGCGTTGTCCACAGCCTTTTCCGTTAAGTCACAGAGATCATCGGAATCTCGCACACCCAACAATGAAACGACTTCACGCGTCGAGCTTGTCAGGTCGAGGGATTCCACGTCCAGCACTGTGGGTTCAAGGGAGCCGTCATCCAAGGGCGAGTGATCATGCTCAACGGTTGGGTCCATGGCATCCGCATGCCAGTAAGCCCATGCGAACCATTGCTTATGGGTAATCCCATCATCGGTAGCCTCGATCTCGCCGACACGGTTCGCCTCAAGCACACGAAGGAAGCGGCGGATTTTCTCAGCACTGTCGAAACGATTTACATCATCCATGAGGCTCTTGCGGCGCGATTGCTCCTCTTTTTCCAGAAGCGAGATGGCAGCCTGACGCTCTCTTGCTCGCTTCTCTTGCCGCGATTCACACTCATCGTCGAGACGCCGTTGCTTATTGAAGTCGATGTGGCGAATGACGCCCTCGACGAACGAATCAAGAACCTCTTCGAGTTTCTGACGCTTGCCATCTGACCAAGTGCTGCGAATGCCATCCCCATAGGCTCCGTGGATGGCTAGCACGAACTTGCCAGATGGGTGCGTAGGTGTGGCCGATCTTGAATAGTATTGCTTTCTGGAAGATGTGCCGCCCTTCATCACGGCTTTCTCGATAATGGTGACGCCAACTTCGTCGTTTCCTATGCCTAACGCCATCTCATGCTCGCCGTCGTAAGTACGGCCCCTAGTGCTGACGGTTCCGCCAAGATGTTCCCAGTGTTTGATGATAGCATCCAGTATGCACGTTGCCCTACCAATCGACTTGCGGCTTACGCTCACGCGAAGTGTGCGGGAGCTTGCCACGGCTATGATGCCGTTCGCACCGGGCTTGGTGCATTCGAGTTTTCTTTTTGTTGCAGCCACCAGCGGGTGGGGTGACGAAAGCCGGTCAGCCACGACCACCCTGGCTTTTTTTTCATCTCGCTGATCGGAGAATCGACGAATATCTTCATCTCGGATAATCGCCTTGGTTGAGCCTTTGCCAGCATTTTCGAATTGGATAGTTTGCAACAGTGGATCATCACAAGATGGCAGCGGCACTTGCGTGACTGGTTTTCCGTGTCGCAGTTGAGCCCAGTGCCCACGCGGAGGTCGCGGAATCTTATGACGCTTGCAAGCCTTAGCCAGCCCAACGTCTGAGACACCGTATTCCCTCGCTAGCTTAGAAATAGGGGTAGACCAGACTTGATCGTACAGGTCATCGCGGGACGTTGACTTAGTTGTCGTGGTCATCGATTCGTGCCTCCAATCGGGAAGATTACATCGGAAACAATAGACTTTAAGAAACCTGTCTGCTACGGTCGCTTTCCCTTATGATGCTGGTGCTGTGGTCGAGGTCCAAAAGCCCCACAAACCGCTCTGAGGGAACGACCTAGCACGGCGATGTTCGTGTAGGGCCGAAGAACCGAGTACCGCCAGGAATACGACCTCAGGCTGGAAACAGGGATTTCGTCGCGCAAGAGTGGGAGAATCTGATGTTGGCTTGGGTCGTCCACAACGATCACCCGGCGACTGGGCAGTTGAGCTGAGCAATTCGAGGCGACCCCGATGCCACAGGGTTACAGCCAATCAGATTGGGACGACGCCAAGATTGAGGCAAAGGCACTGATTGTCGAGCGCGCCCGTAAGCGTGGGTTCATTTCCTATTCCGAACTCGTGGCCAACATCGACGCGATCAGTTTCAAGCCTCACGATG
>JAJDDP010000077.1 GCA_029260235.1 Phycisphaerae bacterium
TACGGTTCATCTTTGCGCAAGTCGCGGCGAACACCGCTGGCTCGGGCGAGGGGTCCAGTCAAACTCCAGTTGATGGCGTCGTCTTGGTTGACGAACCCAATCCCCTTGGTTCGCTCTACGAAAGTCCGATTCCGAGTCAGCAGGGCATCGACGTCTTCCAGTGCGTTGCCCTTCTCTTTGAAACGCTTGAGGAAATCCTTGACGTGGGCGGGCCAAGCTGAGGGCATGTCGTGCATCAAGCCGCCTACCCGGGTGAAGCCAGTCGTAAATCGATGCCCGGAAATTTCCTCGAACAGGTCGTTGATCATCTCTCGTTCGTGGAAGCCATAGAGGAACGGGGTAAACGCCCCCAAATCCAAAGCAGCTGTCCCAACACAAAGCAGATGGTCCTGAATCCGAGCCAACTCGGCGATAATCGTGCGGAGGACTTTGCAGCGAGGGGTCAGGTCAATACCGAACAACGTTTCACAGGCGTGATGCCAAGCGATGTTATTCGCCATCGGCGAGATGTAATTCATCCGGTCAGTGACCACTACATACTGATTATAGTTCAAGTGCTCAGCCAGCTTCTCAAAGCCGCTGTGCAGGTAGCCGATGTGGGGCGTACAGGCCAAGATGCGCTCGCCGTCCAATTCCAGCACCAACCGCAGCGTCCCGTGGGTGGCGGGATGCTGCGGGCCGAAATTCAAGGTCCAACGGTCGCCACCCGGCTCATCGGGGACGAACGTAGTAGGACAAGGCGCCATGTCAGGTTCAACAGCCATATATTGCCAGAACTATCCTGTGCGGCTCACAATTGCTAATTTCTAACTTCGGGCGTCGCCACAGCGACGTCTACGCACTATCCCGATTGACAACGTCAAAGGCTTCACGTTCGCCGCGACCGCGCAGCGGATAGTCCTTCTTGAGTGGATGGGCCTCGAAGCCTTCCCAAGTCAGGATGCGGCGCAAGTCGGGATGCCCCTCAAAGCGTACGCCGAACATGTCCCACACCTCCCGCTCAAGCCAGTTAGCCCCGTTCCAAATCGAGACCACCGAGGGCACTTGAGGGGCTGGATCGTTTACAAAACATTTGAGCCAAAGTCGGTGCCCGTGAGTGATCGACAAGAGCGAGTAGGTCACGCCGTAGCGATCTGTCGCACCGGGAAAATTCAGATAATCGACGCAGGTCAGACCGCACAACTGTTCAAACGCCAACCCGGCGTCGCCGTGCAAAAACCGCATGACATCCATGAGCTGACCAGGGCCAACCCGGACGCAAGTCTGCTCGTCTACTGGGTCAGCCTTCTCGAGCAGCGCCGACGGCGCGAACGCAATATCGGGAAACTGTCGTTCCAGCCGCTCGATGATGGATTTGCTCGCCTCGTTCATAATAGCTGAAGTTACTGCGCCGCTTGTTCCTTGCCGACCTGCACCATCTCTGAGGCAGGCTCTATCACCAAGCCAAGCCCGCCGCCGCGGTCGGCGCTGTTCTGAATTCCCTGTGTGTCAATGATCCGCTGAATGGCCATCACGCCCTCGATCAGCGTCTCAGGGCGCGGAGGGCAACCTGGCACATAGACGTCCACCGGTATGAATTGGTCGATCCCTTGGACCACCGCGTAGGTATCGAAGACCCCACCGGTACTGGCACACGCCCCCATGCTGATGACCCACTTGGGTTCGGGCATTTGCATGTAGATGCGTTGCAGAACGGGCATCATCTTGATCGCAACGCGGCCGGCGCAAATCATCAGGTCGCTTTGCCGCGGCGAGAATCGCATGGCTTCTGCGCCGAAGCGGGCGATGTCATATCTGCTTGCACCGGTAGCCATCAGCTCTATGCCGCAGCATGCCGTCGCAAAAGGCATGGGCCAAAGCGAATTTCGTTGTGCCCAACCGCATTTCCCCTGGAAGTATTTGACCAGCGCGTCAAGTCGCGTAGTGATCATGTCGTCCCGAGAGGCTGGATGAGGCGAGATCTCGCTCTTGCTCAATCCCACTGAAACACCCCCTTCTTCCACTCATAGGCAAACCCTACCAGCAAGAAGCCGACAAAGATGGCCATCGCTAGCGCGAGGAAATCTTTGCCAACGGCCATGTCTCCGATGGCCTGTCCCCCCACCGCTGCCTTGTAGAACACTTTTGCCCAAGGCCAAAGGAAGAGCACCTCGACGTCGAAGAGCACAAACATGATCGCGACCATGTAGAATCGAATGTTGAAGCGGCGCCGGGCATCGCCGATGGGCTTCATGCCTGATTCATACACGTCGTTCTTGACAGGCCCGGTTCGGTGGGCGCCTACGAGATGAGCGACGAGCAGAATCCCAGCGGCTGCCGCCACCGCGATACCGATCAGCATCAGAATCGATGCGTAGGATGATGTACTTGCCAGAATCATGGTCTCTGAATCCGACCGCGCTAGGTCTCTAGCTTAAGAGCAGAAGCCAAACCCATATAACTCGACCGCTGCCAGCTCCCAGATAGCCCCGGAAGCCTAAGATCCGACTCCGTGATTTTCTTCACAAAGTCTGAAGGGTTTTAAACGAAGGCAGCCCGTTCGTCAATCGACATATCCCTATCTTTTCGCGCCAAGACCACTATCGTCCAACCAAGCCCCAAGTCAGTAACCGAAACAAGCCCATAATCTCAGCCAGACAAAGCAACCAGCAACCATCGTGCCAATTGCCGACTCGGCGCTGAGTAAGGCCTGGGTTCCATGTGATTGGCTTCGCAAAGAAGATCACCCTAGCAGTCAACTTGAGGTGAGGACTTATCACGCATCAGCTCGACCTCTAAGTTCGGCAGCTTCGACGTGTCGGCCCATGGCACCAGGGAGCGGCGCGGGGTCGTAGAGGCTCTGCGCGGAATCAGGATGCTGATCGCCAAGAGCGGCGGAAGGCAGAGGCACGGGCCTCATCATCTATGCCCGGCTATAGTGAGGATATGGTAGGCGGTTCTTGCGTCTCTCCAGAGGGCAAAGTAGACTCTGCGGCCCGTCTGATCGATGATGTGGTAGCGCTTTGACGGGCGATGGTAGATGACGCTGTCTATGCTTCGCCCGTCGATCTGAATACGCTGTCGAGGACGGGCCATGATGTTGAGGAATCTTCCTGCTGGAACTGGGCTTTCTCTGAATTACGGAAGCTCGCCACCTCCAGCAGATTAGGTCAAAATAGCACGGAGGAGTGGCCGAGCGGCTGAAGGCAACGGTTTTGAAAACCGTCGTACGGGAGACCGTACCGGGGGTTCGAATCCCTCCTCCTCCGATTCGTTTTGTGCATTTATCCGACGTGGCTCATCGCCTGTCGCTTAGGTTCTGGGGCATGGCGCAACGGCGATTGGCTCTGCCTGCCCGCCATCCTTGTCACTTGCGTCTGCTTGTGCCGGTCATTTCCATGGTCTTTGTAAGGCCATTGGATTCAGTCCAGGTCCACTTCATCGTTGCATCATCGGGAAATTCTGCGGTCCCTTTCATCGTGCTCTTTCCGAAAGGTCCATAGCTGGTGGCCTTGAAGTGCCACATCTTACTCTTCTCGTCGTAGCGGCTTTCACCCATGCCAGTCGATCCCATACTGTCCACCCAGGTGTTGCGGTATTTCTTGCTGTAGGTATCGTAGGTCCAAGTTTCAATGGCCTGGATCTTGCCAAGCTCGCCCATGCTGAACGAACCTCGGTTAACCAGATACCAGCCGTCGCCCTCCCACTTGGCTTCATTCTTGCCCTTGGCGTCGAGGGATTCTGCCAGCCCAGCCATCGTGGCCGTACCTTCTGCTACCCACTTCCCGGTGAACGCATTGAGCCGATCCAACTCACCTGGGCGCTGGGGCATGGCCGCCTTCATATCATCGATGGTCATCTTAGGCATACAGCCGACTAGGATGGGGAGACCCAATGATAGTAGCGCCAAGTTGATGGTTCGTCTGGACATGCTTGCTCTCCTTCACACTTCTACGTGGGAACTGAATCGTACCTAACCCTTACCCACAGCCCGGGCGGCTGAAGGCTACAGCGCAGAAGCAGTTCGATCAATCTAGGGTTGAGTCTCGCCGCGACGGACAGCAATCCCCAGCCCCGGATTTGAATTGGGGGTGACCACGCCATTCACCAAGCCAAGTCCCTCGAATGGATCGTCGGCCAACAAGAGATGGCTGTCCAAATCCACGAAATCCGCTAGCGATGCCAACTGAATTGCCGCAGAAATACCCAAGCTGGTTTCGACCATGCAGCCGAGCATCACTTTCAAGTTCAGCGCTTTGGCTCGTGTGATCATGCGTCTTGCTTCAACCAAGCCACCGCACTTGGCCAACTTGATGTTCACGCCATCAAAGATGCCGACCAACTGATCTAAGTCCTCTAGTCTAACACAATCTTCATCCGCGATTAGAGGTAGACTGCAACGGTCTTGCGCACTCAGTGCTCGCAGCACTTCAAACGAACCGGCAGCTAGAGGCTGTTCGATGAGCAGAGGTGCAAAGCGAGCGACCGATGCGATCCGTTCGCGAAGGCCGGACGGCGCCCACCCACCATTGGCGTCCAGATAGAGTCCCTTGTCCGGCGCCAACCGCCGAATAGTTTCTAGCATCTCTAGATCATCTTGGGTCCCGACCTTGATCTTGAGAATGGAGAACTTTCCTGCTTCTGCGAGCTTCTTGGCCACAACTTCAGGGGTATCTATCCCGATGGTGTAAGCAGTCGGCGGCGTAGCCTGTGGAGATAGGCCCAAGATATCCCAAACGGGCATGCGCATCTTCTTGCCCAGCCAATCGTGCGAGGCAACATCGAGGGCACAGATAGCAGCCCTCTGGCCGTCAAAACGGTGCAGAAGTGGATCGATCCAAGCCGAGATCGGTTCGGGCGATTTGGGCAGCGACGTTTGGATCGCTCTTAGCGTTTGCTCTACGCTGTCGAGGTCTTGCCCGTAGTAGCGGGCAGGGGCTGCCTCACCGAAACCCTTGATGCCCTCGTGTTCGACGCAAACGATAATTCGATGTACATCCACGCCGTCAACCGAGGCACCGGGACGGGCGATCTTGAACGGGTACCGCGTATGGACATGGATATGTTCCCAGCTGAGGTTCATACCGAGGCTAGCATATCTGATTCTGTCGCTGCATTCCATGTGATCGGACCCTTAGATCGACTCTGGTCCTCTTGGGATGCCCCATAACGATGTAAGTCCACCATGCATTCCATTTGTCCGAAACATATAGTTGATACGGCTTAGGCCCCCACACTATCGCTGGACGAGGTGACTGCTTTGAACATGTATGTGCGTGAATGGGCTGCGTATCTGCAGCATTCAGACGCCCTGATTGGCCTGCCCCTAGGCGTTGCCGGGGTCATGCTTTTGTTCGGTGGTTGGCGCATTTGGAAGGGCGCCGTGGTGCTAAGCTTTGGGCTATTGGGTGCCCTGGTTGGCATTGCGATTGGTGGTGACCGACAGCAGGAGATGCTCTACGGTGCTATCGGATTCTTGGTGGCTGGTGGGTTGAGCATGCCCCCTGTCTTCTATGCGGTTGGGGTTCTTGGCGGCATCATTGGGGCAGGCATGGTCAACTACTTCGCCGCCCAAGCCGGCTTGGTCGGGGCGGTCCTGTGGATCGCCACAGCCATCGGTGCCATCACTGCCGGTGCTTTGAGTTTCATCAATTTGCGGCAGGTCATTATTGTGATCACGTCGTTTGAAGGGGCAGTGCTTGTCTTGTCAGCCATCGTAGCCCTACTCTCCTTAGAACGGGGCTTGCACGGGTTCTTCAATCAGATGGCCTTTGAAAGCGCCATCTTCATTCCATTCGTCATGCTCGTTCCCACCGTTTGCGGCGTCCTGCTTCAGTCAGCCGACGCCAAGCAAAAGGATTTCAGCTTGGCACCGCGCTAGACGGCGAGCGGCGAAATCCCAAGCGACCTAGTCAGCCAGGGCAAGAAAGATACGCGCCGCTTGGGTCGCAGCAGAACCCCCTGAACAACCCAGGGCAAAACTGTCGATGACGGCGAAGGAGGTCACGGCGTTGCCTGTGGCAGCCAGCCCGAGCCCCGTAGCGCTGACGTCGAAGATCACCGAGCGCAGGCCGTCGGGATCCTCATACTGGCTGACTTCGGTGTTGGCTGGATCGAATTGCATCGTGCCGTCGCTATCGACGTAGAAGACCGGCAGAATTGGGGTTGGTGCGCCGGGAGCGGAGAGGAACACGCTTAGACTATCCGGCGGCACGGGGCTGTTCCGAATGATCGGGGCGGCTGAGAGCCGGTAGCGGAAGGAAAGCCGCTCAGCCGACGCCGGCAGATCGAACACTTGGGAGATGCTGCTGCGCGAAGCCGAAGTTGGCGTACCGGGTGAGGGCGTTCCCTCCTGCAGGGCAGCCAACCCGTTGCCCAACACGTTAATCGGAGACACATCACCGATTGGCGTATCAGGTAGCTCCGGGATCCATCCGGTGAGCCCGTCCTCGAAGTCGCTGTTGACTGGCTGAGCCGACGCCGGCGCTGAGTATCCGACCCAGAGGGCCAAGGCTGCTACGATGCACTTTCTGGTTTTCATCTTTCTTCTCCACATGCTCGTCGCATGGATGGGCAATTCAGCTTCTCTAACCTCAGGCCAAGCCGTTTGCTTGACATGAGCACGCGTGGCCCCATCGACTGGTTTGCTCACCCGAAGGCCGTCAGCGTGGTATGTACTCTCGACTGCCTGGGTCCGTTGAAAATCGATCCAAACCCTGTTCTTATCTCGAAGTGTCCGACACGCGAACACCTTACGGCTTCAGCCCAACTGCCAGCCACTTCCCACCACTGAGACGATTGTCGAGGCTGGCATTTACGCCCAACAACACTCGGTCCTCCCATGGATCGACCATTGAGTAGTTCACGCTCTCGCCTTCTTTCAAGTGCTGCCTTATGCATAATCTGCAAACCTCTGAAAGGGAATTGCACTCCATCGCCCGAACTACGCAGTCGTCATCGAGTAGGACGACAACTTCGCCGGAGTTATCGAAGTGGCAATGTCGCTGCGGCGGTCGCCCCTCGTAGATAACGCGAAGCTGCCCCGTCTTTTGAGTATGCAAGAGCCACTTGCCAGTGCTAGCGATTAGAGAATAGGCGCTGTTGGGTGACCACTCATGGTGCCGAGCACCACTCCTTGATTTCAAGAGAACACGCGACCGTCCGGAAGCATGCTCGATAATGCGAATCTTGCAGCCCTCGTCCATTTTGCCAAACACCTGGCCTAAGACAATGTACTTGGAGTTAGGTGACCACGGCGAACCCGACCAATAAGCGCACATAGAGCCGAATCCGCCAGGCGAGAAGAAACGACGCAGCCAGAAGCGGTGCGCGCACGGGCCTAG
This sequence comes from Phycisphaerae bacterium, assembly GCA_029260235.1. GTDB lineage: Bacteria > Planctomycetota > Phycisphaerae > UBA1845 > UBA1845 > OFTM209. Next base: position 7,323 of record JAJDDP010000077.1, read on the forward strand.
CACCCTACCGTCCTGCAAGGCGCGTACCTCCGCCGAATAAACCATGCATCCCCAAGGTATCCCGCCGCGATCACGCAGCACAAGTGCCGCCTTCATATCAGGTGCATAGTAGATTTCATCGAACGTACCCTCACGCATCGTGTATGCAGCAAGATGGTAATCGTACGCACGCATGGCGTACTCCACATCGATGGCCTCGTTCAGGTCGATGTAACTCATGACCAATGTTGTCCTGATAATGCGCTCATGTTGTTGGTTAAAGTCACGAGCTCGTCCTTTCGCAAATCCATGTGCGCGCGCCGCCCTAGAGGCCGGCCAGCGGAATTGAAGTCACCCAAGTAAGATCGAAGAACTTTATGTATACTTGTAAGCCACCGCCGGGTTGACCAAAATTTGCGGCTGCGGTGCCCACCAGGAGTTTCGTTCCTTCCGGGATCACGCCCGTAACGATGCGGAGACCTTCATTCACCGGCGGCAGGGACAGGGCGGCTTTAGCCTCAGAAAACGTAGGATAGAGGTTGTTGGTCCACCAGTGGCCGAGCCTACCTGGCGCGGTATCCGCCTTGCCGTCAAAATATCTGTACACAGTCTGGTCGCGCGTGAGCCGTACAACATAGCATTCCCCTCTTTTGAAGGCGGCATAGATAGCAGGCGAAAACGTAACACCGCCGGTTACAGCTCCGACCCATAATGCAACTCCGCCCCAAATAGCGCCCAAGAGCGTGGCGCCTATCCCAGCCCCTATCAAGAATCCTAGGCCAGCTGCCCTTGCGATCTGTCCGCGAGTGCCGTTTGCTGCGTAAGCTCGGTATCCCTCGTAGATGCCAATGAGAATGCCAGTGAACAGCATCGTTAACCCGACTTCCACGAGGCTGAAATGTCCACTCGGGTCGATCCTATCAACCGGGTCCGCATTGGCGTACAAGTACTTATGCAGCGACAGCGGCTCATGGTCGAATCCCCCGAACGGATCCCGCGTCACGAACCTTGCAATACCCGGGTCCATGTACCTGGCTCGTAGGTAGTAGAAGCCGGTGTTGGCGTCTCGCTGTTCGCCGGTGTAGCGGTAGTCGTTGTACCCCACGCCACAGGCATCGATCTCGTTGCCGAAGGCGTCGTAGGTGCAGGTGTCGGTTACAATAACGTCTACGGCGGCTGCATCGTCGGTCAGCTGCCGGACGGACACCTGCCCGTCGTAATGGTAGTACGACGTATCGAGGCCCCTCGTTTGGCTAATCAAGTCGTCGCCGTGGACGTACCGAACCGTGAGGGCTGACGCATCCCATTCCTCGATCACCTGAGCATAGGGCCGGTTCTTATCCACCACGAAGGTAGCCGCGTTTCCATCGACTATCTTGCTGACGCGAATGCCGTCGGCGTCATAGGCATAGGATTCGACAGCAGGAACACCGGCTGTGTGTATATCGGCTGAGATCAACCGGTTTTCAAAGTCGTAGCCAAACGTGTCGGTCACCGGCGTGCCGGTATCGACCTCTCGCGTTTCCATGTTGCCGTTGTCGTCGTAGCCGTAGATGACACATCGCGTGCCCCCACAGGTTTGACCGACAGCAGCCGCGGTTATAGCCCGCGCCGTCATGGCTTCGATGTGGGTGGCCTGCACGGTCTCCGGCGTGATAGCCATCAATGGGATGAAGAATGCCGCTACACAAGCGTTGAGAATTCGACGGCGATAAGCACGCTTACCCATCCGTCGTCCTCGAATAAGTCCCAGCGGCGCTAAACTCTGTAGTGCCGTTGGCATTGGTCAGCCTGGCCTGCTTGCCAATTGACGATCTCCGAGAAAGTGTGAGTAAACTCGCGGCGCTGGTTGGGTGAGGCTTATCTTTGCGACGCTCCTGCGACCATCCCGCGACCGAGCGTCACTATGGGGAGGTTCGGGGAGAGAAACAGCATTCTTGACTGCGCCGGGCAGGACTCGAACCTGCGACCCTCGGATTAGAAATCCGATGCTCTATCCGGCTGA
>JAJDDP010000078.1 GCA_029260235.1 Phycisphaerae bacterium
TGGGCCGGCGCTTCATCCGGGCTATGGGTATGATCAAGATGGCCTCTGCCAAGGTCAACAATGCACTTGATCGGCTTGGAAGCGACCAATGCGAGTTGATCGTAAAGGCTGCTGGTGAAGTTGTGGATGGCAAACTCGACGACCACTTCGTGTTGGACATCTTCCAGACAGGCTCGGGCACCAGCACCAACATGAACACCAACGAGGTCATCGCCAACCGGGCCATCGAACTTGCAGGCGGCAAGATTGGATCGAAGGATCCCATCCACCCCAATGACCACGTCAACGCCGGCCAGTCGTCGAACGACGTCATCCCCACAGCCATCCATGTTTCTGCGGCTGAGTCGATGCAGGCCGATCTGATCCCAGCCTTGAAGCAATTGCACGATGCCTTGGATGCCAAGGCCAGAGCATTCGACAAAATCGTCAAGATTGGGCGAACCCATTTGCAAGACGCAACACCCATCAGATTGGGGCAGGAATTCGGTGGTTATGCCGCACAGATCAGTAGTTCCATCAAACGCATCAACAAGGCTGTCAAGGCATTGACGCCCTTGGCTATTGGCGGGACAGCAGTTGGCACCGGCATCAACACGCATCCAGAGTTCGGCCAGCGCGTAGCTGCGGAGTTGGCTAGCGAAACCGGCATCGCATTTGTAGAAGCTGACAACCACTTCGAGGCCCAGGCATCCAAGGACGCGGTTTGCGAGGCTTCTGGCCAGCTGCGTACTGTGGCGGTAGCTATGACCAAGATTGCGAGCGACATCCGACTGCTGGGATCGGGGCCGCGATGCGGTATCGGGGAACTGCAACTGCCCTCGACGCAGCCCGGCTCATCCATCATGCCTGGCAAAGTCAACCCAGTGATGAGCGAAATGGTGATCCAAGTAGCAGCCCAGGTTCACGGAAACGACGCGGCCATCGCCATGGGCTGCCGCGACAGTCATTTTGAATTGAACGTCATGATGCCCATGATGGCCCACAACCTGCTCGAATCGATTCGTCTGTTGTCGGCTGCGGCACGTACCTTTGCCGACCGCTGCGTGAAGGGTATCGAAGCCAACGAAGATCGCTGTAAAGAGTTGATCGAGCAGTCGCTGGCCATGTGTACGAGCTTGGCGCCGATCATCGGCTATGACAAAGCAGCCGCCATTGCCAAGCAGGCCTTTGCGGGTGGAAAAACTGTTCGGCAGGTTGCCCTGGAGCTGAAGGCCATGGATGAAAAGGGGCTCAACGACGCCCTCGATCCCTTCTCAATGACCCAGCCTCACTGAGCGGCAATGCGGGCAGCTGAGGTAGATTGATCAGCCGTCGGCCAGCACGCTGATGGGTTTGAACAGGTCGACATCGACCAAGCCCTTGTCGGTGACTTTGAGCGACCCGATCACCGAGAGGCTGAGGAACGACAGGGCCATGAACGGCCTGCGCACTTTGCAGCCAATTTGAGCGGCAGCGGCGCGGACTGCCCGAAGTTGGCTGCGAAGCTCAGCCGCAGGTCTATCGCTCATCAACCCAGCTATGGGCAGTGGGCAATCTGCAAGCACCTTCCCATCGGCGACTACGCAGAGCCCGCCCCGAATGCGAACCAATTGAACGGCTGCCTCGAACATATCCTTGTCGTTGGTACCCGCGATGATGAGGTTGTGGGCATCGTGGGCAACTGACGAGGCGATCGCGCCGTGCTCCAGACCGAACCCGCGCACAAACCCGAGCCCAACGTCACCCAAGGCTTGGTGCCGTTCGATGACCGCGATCTTGGCTAGGTCGCGATTCGGATCAGCTGCGATGCTGCCCTCCCAAACCGGCATGGTTTCGATGCTCCGGTCGGTGCGGATTTGATCTTCGATCATCTCGATGATGTTGACCCGTGGATGACCGGTGCCGCCAGCTGGCACTTGAAAGATACTCTCTTCCAACCAGGAAACGTTGATGGTGCTGCGCAGGATGGGTTCACGGTGGCCTAGGGGGAATTCTGAAACGCAGGTGCCGTTTTCGGCTACCAATTCGCCGTTCTGAAAGACGTGGGTAACCCGACAATCCTTGAGATCTTCCAGCACAGTCAATGCCGCGTGATATCCTGGGCAAACTGCGCCCACTTGTCGAAGCCCATAGTGCTGGGCAGCGTTGTGGCTGGCGATCCGAATGGCCACCGGCGGATCGATGCCGGCTGCGATAGCCCGCCGAACCATGCAGTCGATGTGGCCCTCTTCGAGCAAGTCATCGACATCTTTATCGTCAACGCAGAACAAGAACCGACCCGCGTTCTCGTTGTTGATCAAGGGCAGCAGGGCATCGAGATTTCGGGCGGGCGACCCCTCACGGACTAGGATTTTTAGGCCCAGTCGGAGTTTCTCTCGGGCTTCTTCAAGCGTGGTGCATTCGTGATCCGTCTGAATCCCCGCGGCGACATAGGCCATCAAGTCTTGGCCGGTCATGCCGGGTGCGTGTCCATCGATACAATGATTCTGGGCGATGCGGAGCTTGTCAATTACATCCTCGGCTCCTGCCACAACACCAGGGTAGTTCATCACTTCAGCCAACCCGAGCACCCACTCATCCGACAGGAAGGGCAGCAGATCCACCGCGTTCAGCTCAGCCCCCCCGCCTTCTAGATGGCTGGCTGGCACGCAAGAACTGAGCATGACGTACACATGAATCGGGCAGTACTTGCTGGACGAGAGCACAAACCTGATGCCCTCGGTCCCCAGCACATTGGCTAATTCGTGGGGATCGGTGATGACGGTTGTCGTGCCGCGGGCGACCACGACTTTGGCGAACTCAGCCACCGAGAGCATCGATGATTCAATATGAACGTGAGCGTCGATGAACCCCGGGCAAATGTATTTGCCCTTCAGGTCGAGCACTTCATCGGCTTGGTAGTCGCCAATTCCAGCGATGCGACCTCCTGCGATGGCTAGGTCAGCCTCATAAATCTCGTTGGTCAGGACGTTGACGATCTTGCCGTTGCGCAGCAAGAGTTCGGCAGGATGTCGGCCGGCGGCGACGGCGATGAGTTGTTCGAGTTCCACGGTTGCACCTCCCCGACGATCTTGCCGGATTGCGCAATATAACCGAGGCAGCCGGGTTTTGGCGAGTCCTTGGGACTCGCCGAAAATTCTGCCCGCCGGGCTAGGAGGCGGAGGCTTTCAAATCGCCGCCGACCCGCTCGTCAGGAGATTGTAAGAAAGCAGACCAGCCAGTGCCACCATGATGGCTCCGGCGATGATGAAGAGCCGCGCTCGATCCAGTGTGACTAACTCCAGCTTCCCAAGGCCGAACCGCGGAAAAGTCAGATAGATGAGTGCCTTCAGCAGTTGGCCATACGCGATGAACGTAAGAATCGCCGGTATCCCCGACCAGTTCTGGTGAAAGGCCACGACGATCGACCCAAACCCCAGGGGGATGAATGCCACAACAAGCACCCCCGCTTCACCTTTGGACCGCAGCCCAATGAAGAACTCTGCCCAAGCCCTTGGGGCCATCATGTGCGAGATTCCACAGATGGCGAAGTTGATTGCGGCGAACAGTTCAATCTGCTGCTCGAGTCTCATGGTCTTCTCCTGAATCCGCCAACTGTTACCAGTCCGTAGGTCATCCTAAGTCGATGAGATCGCCGAGCATAGGCGAGGATGGTTCGAAGACAGCGGCATATCCTCGCAGACCGCTCCGACGCAGCCGATCTGCCCACAAAATCGCGAATCACAGGGCGACTCAGAGCGCTACCCACAGATTAACCGAAGCTCAGGGCTCTGCAGAGTCGATTCAGGTGGGTAGGTTGCGGCCAGACATCCAAGAGTCTCTTGATCACACCAGATGCATCGAGTGAGGCCTGGGTTTGATACGGGATGAAGGAAATGAAGAATCGGATTGGAATCGCAGGGTTGGCTGTTGGGTTCGTGGCACTGGCAGGTGCCATCTTCCAAAACAAGTTCCGCGAAGCAACAGAAACTCCTCCAGAACCTGAACCGACTTTGAGAGAGCTGGCCAAAGAAGCCGGAAAAAATTGGCTGAAAGACAGGATTCTCAAAGACGAGCAAGAGTCTCCTCCAAGCAAGAGGGTGGCTGTCGATCAGGTTGATTTGGCGTACATGGGGTTGGGTCTCTCGGCAATCATACTGGGAGTCATATCCTGGACTCGCAAAGAGAATATTCGAATAGCAGGTGCGGCGCTATCATTGGGGCTAGTGGCTGTGGCATGGCAGTATGTGTTGATAGGTATAGGAGTTGCCGTAGTCCTTTGGGTCTTCATTCACCTTTGGCCGTAACGACAACGTAGAGCCCCAGTGTGTTTCACTCGGGGCGCTGCTGTGTGACAGATTTGATCCGCAGGGACAGGTCATCACGCTCACGAGGCGAGTGCTCATGTTTCCCCGTGGGTGCCGTGCTCAAGCGGTCATTCCCCTTGCGGCCTTCACAAAGCAGCAAGACCGCCAGCCAAGCACTAGGCTTGATCGATCGGTGCGACTTTGTGTTGCGCGCTTATGACCTCGACCCAGCGATTGGCCCGCTTCAGGATTTCGGCGGGATAGCCCTCTCGTTCCAGCACGCGGAGGGCGTTGCGGGTCAGGGCTGGACCGGGGCGTAGCTGGTAGTCGAAGACCATGCCGTCGGCATTGAGGTCTTCTTGAAAATGGTGGTTCGCAGCCGGCGGGTCATTGGCTAGGTCGGTCACCCGCTTCTCATGCGTGGCGACTACATAGAAGTTGTCCGATTTTCGGAGATGCTCGACCACGGCTAAGGAGGCTGCGACCTGTTCATCCGAATTGGTCCCACGGAACGGCTCATCCATTAGCCCGAGAAGCCTGACATCGCTCTTGGGCGGATCAAGCATGCGGCGGAGATGCCGCACCTCAGCCAGGAAATAACTCTCGTGATCTGACAGGTTGTCGCGCACCTGAAGGTCTGTCATCAACCGCACCGGCCCCAGAATCATCTGATCAGTAGTTGAGACAGTACCGATCTGAGCCAGCAGAAGATTGACTCCAACCATGCGGAGAAAGGTGCTCTTGCCAGCCATATTGGATCCAGTGATGATCCAAATGCGGGTCTGCTCATCGAGTCGAACCCTGTTGGCCACGGCTTCTTCTGGCTGAATCAGTGGATGGTAGCCGGACTTAATGTCGATCCTTGGCTCGGCGATCATTTCGGCGTAGCAGCGGGTCGGTTGTTCGTAAGCGAAGCAGGCTAGGCTATTCAGGGATTCGAGTTCGGCCAACGCAGCAAAGCCCTGGATGAGATTATCCTGGTTGGGCACCGCTCGGCCCAGGATCGCCTCAGCTACATGAAGATCGTAGAAATACATAACGTTGAACAGCAACCGGAATGCTCCACCGCTATCCGCCCAACCCAAACGACCGCAGAGGGCCGGCAATACCTCGGGCTTGATGACCGCTTTGAACCGATCTTGCAGCGAAGCCAGCGCGGCGTTGTCCGGCAAGCAGTCCGCAGCTTCGCGGGCCGCCAAGAGATAGCCGCGGGCGACCTGGACGACGTCCTTCCAGGGATCCAAGGCCATGCCGAGCTTTCGGCGCCACGCGAGATAGCACAACCCATTGATTGCTGCCAAGCCCATGAGCGCATAAACAAATGGAAATCGGCCAAGCCCAATCAGGCCTACGATCCACACGGTTAGCAACAAAGAGATCCCCGACCAGATTCGCATCAGTCTGGAGATGGCTTTGTGAGGCAGCGCTGTTGCACCGCCGATGGCAATGACCAAGCGGGCTAGCCAGCGATCATGTTTTCGCAACACAGCCGCGGCTGCCATGGTTTGGCATCGCTGCTCAAGGTGTTCCTCAAGCCAGCGCACGGACTCTTGTCGCCTTCGAATATGTTCGGCAGACAGCAGCGGATGGCCTAGCATGTACCCTAGCCGGCGAGCGCCCAAATCGGTCGATGTTCGGTTGAGAAGTCCGAAAACGCCAACAGGCCCGTGGAATAGATCGAGGTCGTCGTGCTCTTGCCCGGTCAGACACCAAGTGGGTCCGTCATCCGCAATATCGGGCAACACGCAAGCTGTGAGCCTGTCCTCTGGAGGTGTGACCTCGCGGATCGCAACCACCGTTCCACCCAGTCGTTGATATGCCTCGGAGGCCATGGTCAAGCTTTGGTCAGCCATCACCCGGGCGTGCTTAGCATGCAGGTGGCGCTGAACCGTCCAGACAAAGAGAGCAAGGGCAGGCAGCACGCTCAGGCCGGCCAGAGTTGGCGTCTGTTCAAAGGGAATCCAGATAGTCGCGGTCAATAGAAAGGCGAGCAGCCTAGCCCATGACCATCGAGTTTCGATGGCCTTGATCTGCGCATGACGCTGGCCCAGCGCGCGTTGATACTGGGCTAGCCGTTGGACTCGACGATCAAGGCCCGAGTTTTGTTCCGAGATTGCTGATTCCACGCCTTTATAACCCCATAGAGCAAGATACTGTTCCTCATCGGCGATGTTAACCCGAATTCGCCGGTTCGCCCAACTTGCCGTGAGAGAGGCAGTCGCCAGATCGAACCAATCAGGATCGTCCAGAAAGCCGATTGGGGTATAGGCTGGCCCGGGCCTTGGGCATATTTTTGGTGGAGGGCGAGTTGTGCCCTGTGGCCAACCTATGCACCCAATTATCGGCTGACGGTTACAAAATCAACGCCCTTCCAAACGTGGCAATTGATTCTGTTCGGCTCGTAGGCTATCGTATGGGGAAACGTGGGTTTCATGGAACGGTCCAAGAAAGCGATATAGGGGTGTAAGCATGTTCAAGCTAATGCGATCTCGATGGGGGAAGCGTGGCTCACTGGCTGCCATGGTTGGGTTGTTTCTCTGTCAGGTAGGGCCTTGTGCTAGCCTCCAGAACCCGCCATCCAATACTCAGACTGTAGCAGGCGTTGCCATCGCTCAGTAGCAGCTGCTGCACGACATATTTCAGTGCCCTGGGGTGATCGATCATCCCCGGACATTCCGCCGTGGCGCCGACTGGTTTGGCTGTCCGATGACGATGTCAAAGCGACATTTTCTCGCAGTTAGGCCGTGGCAAGTGCGGCGTTTTTGCTGCGCTCATTTCGCACTATGATTCGAGATAACCGTATGACCCAAAAGCCAAGCTGATCCTCTGCTCTTTCGAAGTCAATGCGCAGAGCCATGTCAGCCGATATGATGATCGGCGCGTGCGGTGCGCTTGATCAGAATTGACTGTGGGACTCTAACCATGACCTGGGAAGCCTGGACAACTCTGGGGGTCGTCGCCTTCCTGATGGGCGTGCTGATCTTCTCGACCTTGCCGGCTGACATCGTCATGGTCGGCTGCCTGACGCTGCTTATCGTCTTCGGTATCGTCACCCCAGAGGAGGCCCTGCTCGGACTTTCGGACAAGGGCATGGTCACGGTGGGCGTGCTCTTCGTCGTGGTGGCTGGGCTTCGCCAAACCGGGGCAATCTCAATGATAGGCCAGTGGCTGCTAGGCAAGCCCAAGACTGTCTCTGGTGCTCAAATGCGCCTGATGACTCCGGTGACCGTACTCAGCGCCTTTCTGAACAACACACCCGTGGTAGCCATGATGATCCCGGCTGTGCATGAGTGGTCCAAGCGGTACAAACTCTCGGTCTCCAAGCTGATGATTCCCCTCAGCTATGCGTCGATCCTTGGCGGCACCTGCACGTTGATCGGGACCAGCACGAACTTGGTTGTCGATAGCTTGATGAAGAAGCAGCCGGGTGTAGAGCCTCTTTCGTTGTTTGAAATCAGCCTGGTTGGATTGCCCTGTGTTGCGGCAGGCATGGCACTCATCATTGTCATGGGGCGCTGGTTGTTGCCTAATCGAAAACCGCCCATTTCCCAGTTTGACGATCCGCGAAACTATACCGTTGAGATGATCGTCGAACCGAATAGCCCCTTGGTAGGCAAGACTCTCGAAGATGCGGGGCTGCGGAGTTTGCCCGGCGCTTATGTGGCTGAGATTGATCGCCAAGGCGAGGTGCTAGCCGCGGTCTCTTCCGAGGAACACCTCCATGCCAACGACCGGCTGGTCTTCGTCGGCGTTGTAGAGACGGTCGTTGATTTGCAGAAGATTCGAGGCCTGACCCCGGCCACCGATCAAGTGTTCAAACTAGATTCACCCCGGTCGGAGAGGTGCCTGATCGAAGCCGTCGTATCGGACACTTGCGAATTGGTCGGCAAGACCATTCGGGACGGTCGGTTCCGCTCGGTTTACAACGCAGCCATCATCGCGGTAGCCCGCAACGGACAACGCATTCACAAGAAGATCGGTGACATCATCCTGCGGACTGGGGATACTCTGCTCTTGGAGGCTAGACCATCGTTCGCCGAACAGCAGCGCAATTCTCGCGATTTTCTGCTGGTTAGCCAGATCGAGGATTCGAAACCCGTACGCCACGAACGGGCCTATGTAGCCCTGGCGATCCTAGGGGCTATGGTCTTTTGTGTTGCCACCGAAGTGCTGCCCATTCTCCAGGCGGCGATGCTCGCAGCCGGCTTGATGCTGATCACCAGATGTTGCCGCGGATCCGATGCCCGCAGCGCGGTTGATTGGCAGTTGTTGATCGTCATTGCTGCTGCCTTCGGTATCGGCAGAGCCATGGAGGTAAGCGGCGCGGCCGGGGTGATCGCACATCAGCTGATCGGCTTGGCCAGCGGCGAGCCGTGGGCAGCCCTGGCGGCTGTTTATGCGGTAACGGCGCTTTTCACCGCCACTCTCACGAACAATGCCGCCGCGGTGCTGGTCTTCCCCATCGCCTTTGCAGCCTCCCAAGACTTGGACGTTAGCTTCACACCATTTGCCATTACGGTGATGATGGCTGCTTCCGCCTGTTTTGCCACGCCGATGGGCTACCAAACCAATCTAATGGTCTATGGACCTGGTGGCTACCGCTTTAGCGACTACCTTCGAATCGGCGTGCCCCTGACCGTCCTAGTCGGGGTGATCACTGTTCTATTGGCGCCGGTTTTTTGGCCCTTCCACTAAGGCAGTTCCGAGCGTTGGATGACCAGCCGCCTGGATTAGGGGTTACCAAAGACGCTCCAGAAAGCGGCGGCGTCTTGTAGATCAACGTCGCCATCTGAATCCGAATCGAAGGCATTGAGGCAATCAGGGATCATCATCGGCGGCGTCACTGCCGCGCCCGCCAAGCATTCGGTCAGGCTGGTGTGATCGCCTAGGTCAATATCCTCGTCGCAGTCAGCGTCTCCGAACGCGCCTGGAATCTGCACCGCCGAGAAATGGAAGAAGTTGAGCACATTGATGTCTCCGCCGCTTGAGAACGAACTAAGAACTGAACCATCACCCGTGTCTACGACGGAAAGATTGTTGGCATGGGCCACGAAAATACTGCCGGCTGGCCCGGGTTCGACTCCAAGCGGGAATCCAATACTGAGGGTCGTTCAGCCCGCTCGTTGAATCAATGAATGGGCCCTGCAGCGCCCCGGTATCCCGATCAAATCGCAAGACGCTGTCGGTGCCAAAACTCGCCACCAAAACGTCGCTCCCTCTATCGAGGATTCCATGCGGCTGATTAAGCCCAGTCCCTGCAGACGAGGGAATGAAGGTGTCGAGAAATTGGCCCGTGGTAGCATCGTACCGGAGCACCTCGTGCGCGAAGTCACTGCTCACATACAGAGTGTTGCTTGGGCAAGTCTGTGCCCGACAAATCCTGGCCGGCACCGCCAAGGCACCCGCCCACAAAAGAAGTCCGAAGTAGGCAAAATGGTGTCTTGAGATAGACATCTGGATTGATCCCCCCTACGACCCCCGAACGTCCAATGACGCGACCTCCCCCGACGATAGGAAGCCAGCAGCGCAGAGTCAACAATAAGGGCCAAGTCAGGCCATTCTGGCATTTCTCGCTGGCACCGGCGAGGGTCTTGGGCGACTATACCGCGGAACTCTGAGCAAGATGTGCATAAGACAGGGGCGCCGAAGCCAAGCTTCGACGCCCCTAATTCTTAGGCTCGTCAATGACCTGCCCGACGTTTAGTCGAGCGGCTTGACGTGCATTGCCTTCGGGCCTTTGTCGCCTTGGGTCAACTCAAAGCTGACGCGGGCACCCTCTGACAGGCTGCGGTATCCCTCAGTTTCAATTTCGCTCTGGTGGACAAAGACATCTTGGCCATCATCAGACTCGATGAATCCAAAACCTTTGGTGTCATTGAACCACTTCACTTTTCCTTCTGCCATGCTTAACTACCTTTACTGCTCAGCTGTGCCACCGTCCGCTCCTGTTTGAAACAAACAACTGCTTCATCAACAAAAAGCCAGGAGCGAATGCTACGGAGCCCAACATACTGCCCGCAATTTTCACACGAATGGCTCGTGTGTCAAGGCAAAAACTGCGCGTACCAGCTCGGTAAGGGTCAAGAATCGTCCAAACCCTCTAATTTGACTCACCCGAGGCCCTTTCAGGCCACCCAAAGTGCGATGCTCGCCCTGCGAGCGGCGGATACGGGTGTACACGCTGCCAAACCAGATGCTTTGGGGCAAGCGGGACCAAGATCCCGATTTGAAGACGTGCAGTGGCGTTGATCGGCGAAACAGCCCATGATCCCCGACTGTGCTTGGACCGGCCAAGGGGTTTGGAAGTAGCGATGGACGGTTTGTCTCCAAATTAGGCGAGTTGATGATGTCTACGAAGTATCCCCTCTTTGTGAAGCGTGATTTGGATGGCTTCTTCGGGCTGTTCATCGATAACCTGGTGCAGTTGCTGCTCATCGTCGCCCTCTGTGGCGGACTTTGCGGCATGTCGGGCGAGGCCTCCTACTTGATTTTTGGCCGAATCCTACCCGGCGCTGCCGTTTCTCTTTTGATTGGAAACTTATTCTACGCATGGCAGGCCCACCGCCTCGCTGCGAAGGAAGGCCGGGAGGATGTCTGCGCTCTCCCTTACGGGATCAATACGCCTTCGCTGTTGGTCTATGTCTTCTTCGTCATCGCCCCCGTCTACCGGCAGACCGGCTCGGCTGAGCTGGCTTGGCAGATGGGTTTGGTTGCCTGCATGGGCAGTGGCCTCATCGAATTCCTCGGTGCGTTTGTGGCTGAGCGAGTTCGCCGACATACGCCGAGGGCTGCACTTTTATCCACATTGGCTGGCATTGCCTTGGGTTTCATCTCGATGGCCTTCGCCCTCCAGATTTGGCAGAATCCGATTGTAGCCATGCTGCCTTTTGGCATTGTCCTAGCCACCTACTTTTCGGGCGTTCGCTTCCCCTTGGGTCTGCCAGGCGGGTTGGTGGCGATTCTGCTCGGTTCGCTCGCCGCTTGGATGTTGCCAAGCGAATGGGTGGGCCACTCGATGTCAGCGGCTGATGTATCCCACGCGTGGTCGCAGCGGGGATGGCATTGGCCGGTTTGGTGCGGTGGCGAAATCATCAATGTGCTAAGGAGCCAGCCTTTCGAGGTGCTCGGGTATCTCTCCTTCATTGTGCCGATGGGGTTATTCAATCTGGTTGGATCGCTTCAAAACATCGAGTCTGCCTCAGCCGGCGGCGACCGCTACGCCACAGGCCCTTCGTTGGCTATGAACGGCCTGGGCACCATCGTTGCCGCTGCTTTCGGGAGTTGCTTCCCCACGACAATCTACATCGGGCATCCCGGCTGGAAGGGACTGGGCGCCCGAGCCGGGTATTCTTCACTGAACGGAATCGTGATTACCCTGCTGGCCTTGAGCGGCACGGTTTCATTGATGAGTACGATCATTCCTATCGAAGCAGGCATTGCCATCGTAGTCTGGATCGGCGTGGTTATCACCGCTCAGGCCTACCAGGCGACACCCTCCGCCCATGCACCCGCTGTCGCCTTGGGCCTTTTCCCAGCCATAGCTGCGTGGGGTCAAACTGTGGCGTCCGGATCGTTTATGACCTCCGGGAAAATCACCATGCAGCAGGTGTTGGAGGGAAACCTCGGCGCCGAAGTGAATGGCTTCTTACTGCACGGCATGAACCTGCTTCAGTCCGGCTATATCTTTACCTGTATGGTGCTAGCTGCCATGAGCGCTTGCTTGATTGATCGGCGCTTCGTCCGCGCCGGAGTCTGGGCCTTCGTGGGTGCCGGGCTGACCTTCCTGGGACTCATGCATGCGTACAGTATTCAGGGCAATGTCGTGGGATTCTATTCGGTGTTCGGCAATCTAGCCGACGGCGCACTGGGGTTCCGTGCGACTCGGATCGCACTTGGTTATGGCTTGATCGGCATCTGTTTCTCTGGACTCGGCGCTTATCACCGTAAGAAAGGTGACCAAATCTTCTTGCAGACCCATTAAAATCCCACCGCGAGACCTCATCGATTGGCGATGCAGAGGGCTGAGGCAGTAGGCAGGGTGACCGGCTTTCCATCGGACATGCGCTGGTCCTTGCGGAATGGCTCTGACCCCTCCATGCGAATGATCTGTGCCGATTCTCCGTTCAGTTGGTCGGGGGCATGGACTTTGATTGCTTTCCCCTGCCGGTTCATCGCAATCCATCCAAACAGCAAGCCAACGACGTGCTCCAGAGTCTGGGCGACCAAGTCGGTCCGCCAAACGGATTGGCCTGTGAAATAGCCTTCGCAGGCCGGGAACTCGATTCGAATTAGGGATGCGCCGCTGGCCAGCGCCTGGCGGTGAATAGCTGCATCGAAACAAGAAGTCCCGACAGATTCGATGTGCGGCGCCAATTTCTGAATCCGCCACTTCATCGATTCAGGGTTCGCCCGGCATTCGCCTTCATCCATTGCCCGGTAGAAAAAGCGGTTGTTCACGAATCGGTCGGTGAGCTGGCCCAGCGACTCGCGGCAACGGTTCGCCAATGCGGGATCGCTACACTTGAGCCGATAGGCACGGTCCTCCGCTGCAGTCAAGTCGATGACAGCTGCCACCTCCTGCTTTTTCAGGTCCATCGCCGGCTCAATGACTTCCACGGTGTCGGGTCTATGCCATCCCATGTCGCCCAGGTATGTAGAGTTGAAAGGAATCCAGGCGAAACGGAACCGGGATAGCAATTCGAGCGCATAGGGGCAAGCGAAAGGTTCATGTCGCACCAGATTCTTGAGCCATGCCATGGCTCCATAGACCCCGTCATGGTCGTTTCCTGACAGGCCTGTGCGCAGAACAATCAATGGACGTGTATTGATGGGCAATCCAAACCCCTCGTCGCCGCCGCCAAGCTCGACGATTTGATCTCGCCTCGGCTTGTCCGGATTGCGTTCTCCTTTAATGACCAAGGCACTGTAGCGCTGCCCCAGCTCAACAATTTGGTCGCGAAACTCCTTCTCGGTTTCCAAGGGTGCCACATACTGTCCCAGCGTGTTCTGCTCTGCCCCAAGAATGTTCAGTAGGAAGTAGAAGGCGAGATCCGGCTCGTGAAGATTCGTCGGCGTTTGCTCGGCTGCCTCTACATCCAGTACCACCACTCCCCCGCCGGGAGTTGGCTTGAACAAGCAGATCGGGCAATCGGAACGGGCATCAGTGTTGGCCATCGATGCGAGGATCACCTCGTATTCATGCTTCTTGCAAAAGTCCTTGAACGCGTTGCTGGTGCGGTACTGACGTTGAATGAAACTCAGGCCGTCTGGACCCAGCCAGTCAAAGGGAAACAGATCACCTATGGCGAATCCGCGGGTCATGAAGTTTGCATAGGAGACCTTAGCCTGCATCGAATCATCTGCCTGCTTTGTGATCCGCATCATGCATGCTTCGTTGGATAGTTCCTCAAATGCCTTGAGATTGATGACCACGATCCGCGTCTGGGCCAACTTGTGCAGTGCTTCAAGCTTCTTGACGCCTCGGGGCAGATCGTCCGGAAAAAGAATAGCGTCGGCCTTGGTACCATCTGCTTCGAAAGCATCGGCGCTGATGGCGGTCACTGAGGCTGCGCCGAATCGTTTTTTCAAGATTGCAGATATGGGTCGAGCATCTCGCTTCGATGAACAAACCGTAACCTTTTTAACCTTCTTCGTGGCTGGGTAGGCGTAGGGCGGTGGCGGACAGGAGAGCATGTGTGACTCGGTCTCCGGCTCGATGATGGACTGCATGGTCAAGGAGTGAATGCGGGCAACACCCTTTGCGCGGGCCAAGCCGATTTGAACCTCTACGGAACGTACATTTTCGGGACTGTGATAGTAGGCTCTTAAGCGCGTCGGCTGTTCCAACGTCAACGGAGCGATCAGCTCGACCGGGTCGTCAGCCGGTTCGCCCTCGACGACGGGTTGCATGCTGAGCACTAGCCCGTCGGCGTCTCCCGATGCATCGCACGCGCAAGACACCAAGCACTCGACGCGATAATACTCGTCGGGCTTGCAGCGGACCCGCCGTGCCCACCCGCCGACGTTGGCCGTACTGCTGGAGCGGAGGGTCATGGCCTCATCCTTGCTCCCCGCCGAGGGCTCGCGACTCCAGGTGACTGCTTGGTCATCACCCAGCCACTTCCAACCTTTGGGCGACTTTACCCCCTCAGCCAGTCGGGAATTGTTGATCAGATTGAGCTTGTCGGTTGCATTGGCCACGTTTTGCGACTCCAGTTGATGAACTCGTTGAAATCCAGCCTGACGAGGTATAACAATCGCGGCGCATTGACGCAACGGCACCGCAGTCAGCAAGTAGAGATCGTACCGGCAATCCCTGGCCCTTCGGTGCGAAAGGCCGGTGCTCAGCCCCGCCAATTCCGAGGATACGCCACAAACCGCCGTGACTCCTGGCCTGATCCGAGGGTGACGGTGAGGTAGCATGCCTGTTGCTAGCTGGGTGTTGGCACAGTCAACTGTTCCACGGACGAGTTCGACCTCGACGTCGGCTGACAGGTGCGCGGGATCAGCTCGCACGGGTTGGTTGAAACCCCCGACACTAAGCACGCGCGACTGCACCCCACGCATCGAATTCCAGCCGCCAGCGTGCGGAGACTCCGCCGCCCTCTCGAGGCTGACCGAAACGCTAGCTCTCGCCGAAACTGGATGGGCCTCTTTGCTGTGGTTGCTCACCTACGAGTATGGGAATAATTCCCGGATGGTTCTTGGCCACCCGTCTTCTCGGCGAATTGCCAATAATTGTTTGATTTAGAGCGTTTCAAGGGTTATGCTTTAACTGCGTTGGTGGCGGCAGCAATATCATTTCGTAACTCTTCAGCCATGTGCAGCGTCTCTCCCGCAGCATGTTAAGATAGGTAGATTTGCGCCCTGGATTATGCTCTGGTATACCATGCCGTATGCAGCAGGGCACGGTGCCAGCGCGTGAAGTTGATGCTCTTATC
>JAJDDP010000079.1 GCA_029260235.1 Phycisphaerae bacterium
TCGCGACCGCGCCGATCGCAAACAGTATCGCCGCGCCGCACGTCGGCGTCACACCCCCAAGTCCACGCACTGAACGCACCCCGCGACCCGGCCCGGCCCGGCCGCCCCACCGCGAGCACCATGGTGCCCGTGGGCGCTTACGATTAAGAGCAAATTGGCCACGGCGAAACCGCAGATTCAAAGACTGCACTGGTGGTTGCACAACCAGCACATGACGCTCTTCCTCCAAAACGCATATGTGCAGCAAGCGATCTTCTTCGAACGGCGGCTACGCAACCCGAGAATCGCACCGTTAGTGGTTAAGGGCGACGACGCCCAGGAGTTGTTGAAGGTCTTCTTTGCTTATTGGCTTAAGGCCCAAAAGCCCGGACCGATAAGCGCTGACAATGTAGAGCAGGCCAAGAGAGAGTTTTTCAGCGCGTTGGGCGCGGAGTAGGCGGCAGTTCGCTCAAGTGATCAGCGGCTGTGGGACGGACAAGTGTCATTCGTCGAACGCTGACTAGGCGGTGACGTCTCGAGCCTTGCCGCACCCGGTTACGTTCGAATGGAGCAATCAGCAACCTTGCCTCGATTTCCCGGCCTGACGTTGGAAAAGCCTGGCGCTTGCCGCAGGTTCCGATTGTCAACCCCTCCGCACTCGTGGTATCTCCACTACGGGATAAACTGGATTGAACTAAACCGCTACGCGGTAGGGTAGGGGCGGCGAGCGGCCAGGTCAAAACGGCACATCGTCTGACGCACTTTCGAAACCGATCGCGGACGGCATTTTCATCCCCGACGCACATGCTATCGTATTAGCCGCAGTCTGAACCCTGCTGGATTTGAGGCCGTGAGCTACTCCGGCCCCTTGAGCTACCGGTCGGCCTTGGCACAATCTGAACCCGGTGTAAGGTGGAACAATGTTTCATCGACGACGGCAACTGACCTTATTCGGCGGTCTCCTTGCGACGAACGCGCTGTTGGTGTTCGCTGCGTTCGCGCTCGGGCTGCCGCAGCAGTTCATGGCGGGCCAGGAGATTCCCGAGCCGTTCGCGAGTATGTCCGGCTGGCTTCTCGGTCTGGCCAACGCCGGAATCGTGCTTGTGCTGTACGGACTGCTCGGCCTTGCCGGTGTTTGGTTCGCGCGAACACTATCGCTCCCGGGCATCTACCGCGAAGGCGCCGGCTGGCGTCATTGGGTCGTCGTGCCGATGGCGATCGGGGTGGCGCTTGGCGTTGTGCTGATCGTCGGTGACGGCCTGTTCGCCCGGGCATCGGAAGACTGGGCCGGATTCCCGCATCCTGAGTTCCCTCTCTCGATTATCGCGTCCGCAACCGCGGGCATCGGAGAGGAGATTATCTTTCGGTTGTTTGTCATGGGATTGTGGGCGTTCCTTCTGAATCTGGCATTGAGACGGTGGAAAGCCAGACGTTTCGCACTTTGGGCAAGCAACGTGATTGCGTCTCTGGCGTTCGGCGCCGCGCATTTGCCGGCCACGATGATCGCCGTGGGCGTCTCCACGCCGGCCGAACTACCATCGATCGTGATTGCCGAGGTGTTTCTGCTGAACGGAATCGTCGGAATCGTAGCGGGGCAGCGGTACGTGAAGGAAGGCCTGATCGCGGCTGTCGGAATCCACTTCTGGACCGACGTCGTATGGCATATCCTGTGGCCTGCCGTCCACGGCGGATGAGCAATAACGCAGCCTCGAAGCACATGCTACTCTACGCGCTGGACCAGTGTCTGACTAGCCCGAACGGCGCTGAGAACACTCCCTGATTGTGACGCTGAGTCTGTAAGCCGCTAGAAATTGCAACCGGCCGCGAATTGTGCAAAATCAACAAGGTCTACATCCAGGTCGTTGTCGTCATCGAAGGACTCAACGCAATTCAGCGGCGTAGTGGGTGGTGTCGGCATGGGCGTCCTGCCCGGCGCTGACATGCAATCGACGTAGGCGGCGTGGTCTTGGGCAGTGCATGTAGCCAACCCGGCACTGACAATGATGTCGTCGTAAAACCCATCATTCGCCGGCGGAAGAAATGGATCTGGAAAAACTGTGTGGACGTTGACTTCCTCAAACACGGTGAACCCAGAGTTCAGGAACGCAACCGGCGCTGGCGCCGCGACGCCGTCAACCGTAATGAACATTTGCTCCGCACCGAAATCCAAATCCACCACGAAATTGTGCCACATCCCGAAAGCAAACCCCGGCAATATCGGCACGAGGCCCACCGCTGGGAATTGCACCACAACATCGTTGGCGCCCGATCCATTGGGCGAAAGTCCGACCAGATTGATTCGATCCAACGCAAGACCACCGATCAATCCCTCGAACTCCAACGAGTACAACGTGGCCGGTGCCGCAAG
Source organism: Phycisphaerae bacterium (assembly GCA_029260235.1). GTDB lineage: Bacteria > Planctomycetota > Phycisphaerae > UBA1845 > UBA1845 > OFTM209. Next base: position 2,348 of record JAJDDP010000079.1, read on the forward strand.
AGCAGGAGGCGCATCGACGCGCATGGACCACTCAATGGTCACGGTTGATCCGGATGCGTCGAAGCCAAAGCCCGTCTGCGTCCAGAAGGTCTCACCGATGAAACCAAACGCCTGGTTATCGTTGACGTTCGGCCCGATGATCTGCAGGGCTTGCGTACCTGTGCAGGTAACGGCGCTCTGCACAATCCCCGCGTCATTGGTTCCGATTCCGAGAAGAAACTCGGTCGTCGACCAACCGTTGAACGGCACCAGCAGACCGACTGAGTACGGCGGCGATTCAAATCCATCCGAGTCGTAAATGATGCTCTGGCCGAACGCATAGCTGCTGCAAACTGCAAACAAGAGGATCATCGTCAGGTGCGCGCGCCAGGCGCGGAAGACTTTGCAGGCAAGTTTAGCCAATCTACTCATCCACACACACCTCATATGGGCAACAAGCCCTCGTTGGTCTTGTGCGCCGCATATTTAAGAACGCAGAGTTCGGCCCAATACCCAGAGCTTTCGTCGGCCATTCTAGGCATCTGGAGTTGGAATCGTCTACCGCGGATCAATGCGCCTTCAGCACAATCATACGATTTATTCAGCAGGCCGCATTATGAGGGGCTTATAGGTCGCAGTCTGAAACTGAAGCTACCCGCAATCGCGGACTGCGGTGGTTCTTGGGTAGATGGTTCCTGCAGCCAGTTGGGCCGGTTCTGGAATCTACCGATCGTCGTTTTATCATCCTTCATTGGCGGAGTAGCCCTGCTGAAACGCCGCGAAGTCGTTGAAGGTGATCGTTTCGTCGGAGTCGAAGTCAGCCCACACACAGCCAGCGTTCACAGAGCCCGTCGGGCCGGTCAAGCATGCCTCGAAAGCAGCATAGTCAAGCAGGTTCACCGCGCCATCGGCATTGCCGTCCAGCGCAGAGATGACCGGGCCGGCTTGCAGGGCATCCAAACCGAAGTCGTTGAGATCCTCGAGCGGTTCAAACGGCCAAACCAAGGTCAGGTTGCGGCGGACCAAGTGCCCGTTGTCACTGAGCAGGTCGCCGTCTTCAACAGGGCCGAAGCGGCTGTCGATGAACCCCTCCTCGACCGAGAACAGAATGGTTCCATTCGGCAGGCGGGTGACGGCATCTAGGCCGTAACCGTTCGGCGCAGGATCGACGATCTCGAAACGCTCCAGCAGCTGGGCGTTGGTCTTGAGAACATAGCCGGCGTCGCAGAGCACGTCGCCCGGCTGCAGCGTGATACCCAGCGCCTCGCTGAACAGCGGAGCCTCCAGGCTGAACCACAATTCACCTGTCATCAGGTTCACATGGAAGGCGTCGAGACCGGCATCCGGTACGACGGGCTGAGGACCGAACCCGGCCGTGAGTTGCTGGTTGGTTAGGGCGATGAACCCGTGTTCGTTGAGCATGTCCCCGTTTTGAATGGGTCCCACCGTCTCGCTGAATATGTCCACCTCGCCGGAGAACAGCACGCTGTTGGTGGCCGGTGTCTGGCCCAAGGCATTCAAGCCGATGTCGAGCGCGGGCGGCATGATGCCCAACAACCAAGTGAGCTCGAATTGCGTGCGTAGAATACGCCCACTGCTGCAGAGCATGTCACCCGCGGATAGCGGGCCGATGTGTCCGGAGGTAAGGCCTACCTCCGTGGAGAAGCTAAGCTGCCGCAGGGGTTCGGCGATGAGCTTGAGGATGTAGTGGTGATCGTCGCCGGTTGGTACCTCGCTCACCTCGATCTCAATGGCCGGGAAGGGCGATTCCTGCGGGACCAGCCCGCTGGTCATGGCGATGCCGGCTGCGTTCTGATTGATGGCGACCTCCAGCTGCATCTGCTGCGATCCGTTGGGAAACGAGCCGAACAGGTGGTAGAACCCTGAACCGCGGACGATGAACGCCGAGGGGATCTCAAGGGTTTCAAAACGGATCTGGGTTAGGCTGTAGGTTGGGAACGGTGCTATTGTGGGCAGCAGTCGCAGCACAAACGAGCCTCGGATGGGATGCACCGGATCACCCGGGCTTAGGTCGTAGAGGTCGGTGAGCGTGCTGCCGGCGAGCAGCTCAAAGCGGACGCCGGCGGAGACTGCATCGATCTCATTGGTGAATTGCCCCGCAGCGGCGGTGCCAAGGAAAGTCACCAGCATGGTCGTGGTGATCATGATGTACAGCTCCCAGGCCACCCGCGCTGAGGGCGGCGGATCGAGATGTGCATTCCCCATATGGGCTAAACATCCTAGCACCGGGGCGGGCCTCGCACCAGAGTTCCGATTCTGCTGTGTTCGTGACCTTCCACCCGATCATGGGCCGTAATCTCGACCAGCATCGCCGGACGACTGGCCAGCATTCGAGAAAACTCGGGGGCGTGGTTGAGGTCTTGGCCCGGCGCGGCAAGGTTCGCATGGCTTAGCCAAAGTTCGAAATGGTTGCATCCGGGGAGTTCATAAGTCGCCTCCTCAGAAGAACTTACCACTCTTCCCTTCGTCCCTTCCATGCTCAAGAATGACGCGCAAAACGGTATCTACCGTTTTGGCAATTCGATCATCGCCTGCTGATGTGCCGTAAGCGATTTGATCTGCGAGAGTTGCGGCGTTGCACGAACGGGAGAGTGAACGGCCCGTCGCCGCTGCGTTTTGGGGTCGAATGCACTAACTCGTTGCCGATAGGCTCGCGGGCTGTCCAAAGCAATCAGCAACCCCGATAACTGGAGATCATCTGACAAGCACCGCTCTCCGGCTAGCCGCGCACCGATGGGGTGATTACCACTTTGCGACAGCTTCGCCTGGACGGAGTCCGCTTCGTAACCCCTGCACAAGAAGGTCTTGATGGATGCCCGGGCGTGTCAATGAAGTCCAGTCGACCAGGCTTGTTTCGTTCACGTTGCCCCCGACTTGTTCGGACTGGCCTATGGGTCCAACTTTCATGGCATAGCCATGGAATATCTTGAGGTATTCGTAAAGGAGCCGGCCTTTGGAGTCCTCTCCCAGGATGGCTCGATCCGTCATCCTCGCGCTCACGGCGACCTGATTCAGATTTGTTTGGACATTTGACAATTCTTCAGACACTACTTGGTGAGTTCACCAAATGCAGGATGGAACGCTGGCTGCCGTTGGCGAGCACATTGGAGCGTGTGCACTCGTTGTGGTCGTCATCTTGCCGGCTCTCTCTAAGACAGCCGTCGCCAAGCTCAAGATTGACTAGCCAAGTACGGATCGCTGGGCTTGCTCTGTGGTTTCGGTGTCAGGTCTCGACGCGGGTAGCGAAGAGAACCCAGCCGGCCTCCCGACTTTAGCGCTGGTGGAGCTCCACCGGCTTTCCCCTGTTGTTCGAGTCAGAGCTCAGTTTGACCGGCGGACGCTAGCCATGCACCGCACGGCTTGAAGTTAGATGAGAGCCCATCGGACGAAGACACGATCAATGCCAGCGGCCAGGAAGCGAAGGAGGACAAAGACCATGAGATTGCGGATATCAGATAGGCGCTCGCTGCGCCCCCATCGACTTACTCTATTGACGCTCACTTTGGCTCTCGCGAGTTGCTCCTCCGCTCCAGCGGGAGGTCGTAGCGGAGGTAAGGAGTGCTCGCAGGAGGAGCAATCCTGCTCATCAGACGGTGATTGCTGTTGCGGGCTGAGCTGCGATGATTCTGGATCCTGTGTCGAAGGCAATATTGAAGACGAATTCACGCGGTTCTGTCACGTTCAGGATCAGTGGGCAGATTGCCTGGTTGAGCCTACGCCGTCGCCCGAGAAATGCGAGGAAAATCTTGAGTTCATGTGCGCCGACTTGATCGATAGTTGCCAAGAGCCATCAAGCGCCGGAGGCGACGATACTTGTTCGGACATGCCCGCGGAACAACGGGCCGCTTGTGAGGATCTTCTGACACTCCACGATCCTGACTGCGCTGTAGGTTTATGCGAGACAGTCGATTCTGGTGGTCAGCGCACCCGAGCACAGTGCCTCGGTGCAGCCACATTGGTTAGCGAGATCACCATGCTCTTTAGCTGCCCAGAGTGAACTGGCCTGCATTGCTAAGGCCGGCGTAGCTATGGCAGTCTTAGGAAACGCGGGCACATCAAGTTCACTTGAATCAAATGAACCATCTCATTCGACTCACGTTTCGCTTTCCCTCAGCGGTGGTCTGATCACCGGTCTCCCGCCATAACGCGCTACACGGATCGAACGAGCCTCTGATGGATAGTGTGTCGAACAATGGAAGATCAGCTTGTCGGCTTCCTTGAAAGTCTAGACCCAGGAACAGAGAGAGCCGCACCCATTTTTCGTGTCACATCAGGGCGATCTCCGCGAAGTACTTCCGTGAAGGTGCCGTACCCACTCGGGTGGATCCTGCTGCTTTCTCAACGATTTGGTGTGTTTCGTTTTGAAAGATTGTTCAGGCCGGTGGAAGCGCCTGAACCAACCAGACCGCAACCTACTTGAAGGAGATACAGAATGGACAGGAAAATGTTGAAGAGCGGCGCCATGTTGGCGGCCGGCGGCATGATGCTCGGCTTCGGTGGATGTATGGGCGACGGCTTCTTGGGCTTCGTGCTCAGAGATGCTGCCCTGAACACCGCATGGGAATTCGTAACGGATAATGACGCCGTGTTCGATCTCTTCCAGGACGATTTTGGCACGAGCACCGAGTACGATGATCGGTTCAACTTCGAAACTGGGGGCGACCGAACTCGAGTCGAGCCGGATGGCGACGTCGCAGATAACCACCAGGCTATTGCCGACGCTGTTGGCTAGTGCTTCTCAGTTTTGTCGCCGGCGGCCAAGTAGGCCGTTGGTCAAATGACCCTCACAGGTGCCCGACTCCGCCTTGTGGAATCTCAAGGCCCTGAGCCATAGAACGAAGCCGAGGTTATCAAGCCTCGGCTTTGCTCTTGCGCGCCCGAACCGGGCGTCAGCGCCAACCAAATGTATACTGCAACAATCCGCTGCAGGAGATCGGCACCTTGCCAGGCAATCTTCCGTGCGATGTTCGGTTCCCCGACATAGTCGCTCACGAACAAGTGGCTGCATCAAATCCTGCTCATCCGGGGTCTTGCGCGTTTGTCGTCGAAACTACGTTGCCGGCGTGGGTAGTTCTTCACCAACGCATGTCGCCCGCTAGCACTTGCGGGCGATCCACAACTGCGGCGCTTGGCTACTCCACTCCAGCAAACTCTTCCAACGGTAGGGGCAGCACTTCAGGGATGGCCGTCGTCTTCGCTGAAGCAGGTCTTGTCTCGTCGGATGTGGTCCTTGACGCCTTCACAGCCCCCGATGAGGCTCATACCGCCTGGGGGTGGCTCCAGATACTTCAACAATCCGCTGCGGCGCAGTAGGTCGGCCTTCTCATTCAGGATCAGCTTGGCTGCGCCAGCATTCAGAGTCTTGAACTTCCTCGGAGCCAGGGCGGTGCGATCTTCAACCTGCTGCTCCGTCATGCCCCGACAAGCCGAAACAATGGATGGTAGGGTTGATTCCTCAAAGTCATGGCCATCCATAACAAATCGAACTGACTGTTCGACTGCTTCATCTTTGGGTAGGGACGTGCGATAAGGCGGCCACTCAAGCGCAAGAAAATGTCAGGCGGAGGGAACAGAAAACTAGCCGGCTGTTGGGCTGGAAAGGGGGGGGCAGGAGCGGGAAGTCATCGAGCCCTGAGTCCGGTTTGCCGAATAGGGGCCGGCGATGATGTCGTGTTCGCCAGTATCGCCATTTGCGCTGTTGTCCCGGCCGGTTCCAGTGGCATTGCGACCCGCGTCACAATTCCGTAGGTGTAACATCCCGCTGGCAGGCGTCGAGAACGCAGTTGCTGTGGCCGCCGTCGCCAGTGGCGCATAGCAGACGATTTTGCCATCATCGGCCACCATCTTGCGCCACGCCTCGAACCTGGCGATCAAGTGCTTCCCATCCATGCCATGCTCGACGCTATTGTGTGCTACGCGGCGGCGAGTTGAGCCGAGTGGCCCACTTCCAGCCAATTGGCGTCTATTCGCTCGTCTTTGATGGTCGAGGAGCAAGGTGACCTACTTGGCTCTCGACACCGGCAGGGATGGGGCTCAGCCGATTTCCATCGCGGGCGGCTCATAGCCGCCCGCAATTGTGTCCTTGCCCAGGGCAATCGCTGGCAATGCCTGCCGAAGCAATTCTACGCTTTCCACCGGCGCAACGCTGACATGGCCGTGCTGTACCCGCAGCCAAGCAGCCTGCTGACGTCTTTCCAGGGCACTCCGCGCTC
>JAJDDP010000080.1 GCA_029260235.1 Phycisphaerae bacterium
TTTGGTTTGTACGACATGCACGGAAACGTCTGGGAGTGGTGCGAGGACAAATGGCATGACAGCTACAACGGTGCCCCGACGGACGGAAGCGCCTGGACGGCTGGCAATAGCGAGAGCCGTGTTCTTCGGGGCGGCTCTTGGAGCAGCAATCCGCAGCACTGCCGCTCGGCGATTCGCTATTGGAACACGCCCGACTACCGCGGCAGCAACATTGGTTTCCGTGTCGCGGTGGGGACTTAACCCTTTTCCCTTTGTTTCTTTTACCCTTTTTTTGGGGATCCAGGGGGCAAAGCCCCCTGGACGCGAAAAAATTTGGCAAAGAACGAATTGACCGTCATTGATCGCTGCTACGAGTTGCTCAAATGGTTCCTCGGGCGCCTCGAAAAGTTCCCGCGGTCGCATCGTTATGGGCCACGGCTGCTTTCGTTGGCCAAACCGCGGTACGATGGGCTTCGCAGAATAAATGAAGGTTTCGGCGCAACAATGCCTCCCCCATCAGTCTGGATGATGTTGAGGGCACTGATGGTGTGTCACTCAGGAAAGGAACATGAGATGATCAGGTGCAGAACCTTGCGAAGTGCGGCTGTTATGACGCTGGTGGTCGTGGTTCATCCCTTGGTAGCCGTGGCTGAGATCAACCCGCCGCCGGTCCGGGTTGAGGCTGACGGGGTGTCGCCGATCGAGAACGGGCAGGTGACTCAAGCCAAAGAGCGAGCCATCCACGATGCCCTCCGCCGGGCTGTCGAATCCGGTGCCGGTGTTGGCGTGATCAGTGAGAGCAGCAGCCGGGGCGGCCAACTCATTTCTGACCACATTAGCGCCCAGGCTGAGGGTCTGGTCGAGCACTACGAAATGCTGAGCGAGTCCAAGCGAGACGGTGCGTACCATGTGCGTATCATGGCCATGGTCAGCAAGGCCAAGGTCATCAACGACCTGGCTGATCTGCTTGTGCTCGACCAACAGATGGACATGCCGGTGATCATGGTGCTTCTGCGCGATGCAGAGGGAAACTACGATGATGCCCAGCGGAGTGGCCGGACGATTCTGGAAAAGAAGTTCACCGAGCGCCGCTTCCGCCTGATTGACGAAAGCATATCGCGAAAACTACAGGAGGATCGCGGCCAATTGGCCCGGTTGGATGACAACGATTTTGCCACCCGGCTTGCCAACGAGCATGCAGCTGACTTGGTAGTGGTATGCACGCTCAATACGGAGGATAGAGGCAGCCGCAGTGGATTTGCCGAGAGCCAGGCCATCCTTCGACTTAAGACCATCAACCCAACCACGGGGCAAATCTTCGTTGGTGATGAGTCCGAATTGACCGGCTCGGGCGACACCTACTCCGAGGCATCGCGGGCCGCAGCCCGCCGTGTGGCTTCCGAGTCTAGCACCTACGCCATCAATCAGCTCGTTCTCTGGTGGGTGCGGCAGACAGGGTCTGGTAGCGGCGGTGAATATATTATAGAGCTGCAGAACCCCGGAACCGCACGCACCGGGCTTGCATTCACCAAGGCCATCAGAAAGGTGCAAGGTGTTCGGCAAGTCAAGCGCGAAAGCAGCACCAACAAGCTCCTCCGCTTGCGCGTGCTGTTTGAGGGTGGTGCGGGCGAGCTGCTCATGGAGGGTATCTTTGATCAAACGGCAACCGATCCCAAGTTCGAGTCCCTCGATTTACCGCTCCAGCGTGGCAACCAACTGGTGTTTTCGCTCGGTGGTTCTTCAGGAGCCAGTGACGCAGCGACTCCCCGGGCCGAGCCTCCATTCCTGGGCGTGATCCCATTCAAGAATACAACTGCCTACGCAGCCCTGGACAGCACGGCTGACGCTTGCTGGCGCCGGGCTGAATCGGTGTGCGTCTCTTCGAAGCGGTTCCGAGTGATCGATCGTTCGCACCTCGATGTGGTTCTGCAGGAGGCGGATTTCCGCGACGCCGGGATGTTGGAGGGGGCAGATGCCATGCGCCTTGGAAAGCTGCTACCCGCCCAAGTGCTCATGATGGGGCAGATAAGCGGTCAGAAGCAGACGCTGAGGGTTCATGCCCGCATTGTCCGGACGGACACCGGCGAAGTGCTCCACTCCATCGAGTCCGAAATCCATTACGAGGATCGCGACCGGCTGCCCGATGCGTTGGCCGCCTCACTAGAAACGGCCATCGATCACCGCAAGGTGCGCGATTACCTCTCCGATCTGGGTATTGCCCTACCCTGACTAGATGCCCTAACCACGGATTGGGGAGTTACTCAATGTGCATGTCCAAGATCGAGCATCATCTTCTGGCGTTCAGCGTGGGCTTGGTGATTGCTGGTTGCGTTCCCGAGCGGCGACAGACCATGGCCCCGCCCGATGGGCAGGAAGCCGTCAGGAATACGCCGGATGATCCAAGCCTTGCTGATCCGGTCGTTGTTCGAGGAAGTACCATTGAAGAGGCGATGAACGAACTGGCAAAGCAATTGCGTGGTTCCTTCGATGGCCCAGCCGCCGACTTTCCGCTCATGCTCGACACGTTCAGAGGGACCAACAATCGCCGCACAGAAATGGATAGTTACCTGGAAATAAGGCTGATCGAGGCGATGCAAACCATGGAGCTACTCATGCTCCCTCGCACGGATGACCAAGACCTAGCCTTGGGAGCCATCCGGGAGACGCATGCGGGCACGGTGGCTGTCCAGGATCGCATCGAGTACGGCCATAAGCGCGGCGCACAGTGCCTCATCAATGGGAAAACTACATGGAAGTCCACGCACCTGGAACTGGCCTTAAGTGCCATAAACCTCCAAGACGGAACGAATATGCTCAGCAGCCGCGTTGAGCTGCAGCGGGACGACGATTTAGTGAGGATGTCCCAAACTCAACTCGTGTCCTTGGAGGACATGCAGGCTGGAAGAGTTCCGGATTCCGTGCGGGAAGATGCGAACTCGTTTCGCATCGAAGCAGAGCCGTTGCAGCTGACCTTCCGGGTCGAGGCGGCAAAATACAAGCGCGACGAGGTATGTCACGACAACTATGTCGCGCTCTCTGACAACGGCGTGATGCACGATGGCGATTGCTTCGCGGTTTCATTCCGCACAAATCGCGACTGCTACGTTTACGGTATCTTGCACTCAGCCGACGGGATGGGGCAGACATTCTTTCCCTACGAGGGTGTGAACCTGTCGAACCGCATCAAGGGAAATCGGGAGTACCGTATCCCAGACGACAAGACCAAAGGCTATTGGCTGGATCCGCCCGCGGGCCAAGAAACAGTGTATCTTATTGCCAGCGATGAGCCGCTTGAGGACATAGAACAACTTGCTGAGAAACTACGCGGCGGTGCCCGGTTGGGCGATGCGGGCCGTCGCGTGCTGGGGAAGCTCGACAAGTCAAGAACTAAGAACCACTATGTCGCCCGCCCGGGAACAAAAGGGATTGGGGGCTTGAGCCGCAATGAAGACGCGCCATCGCAGAATGCAACTCCAGACGCGTCTCGGTTCCAGGCATCGCTTGAGGGTCTAGGTCTGGTATACAAGACTCTGAAAATAGACCACCGCTAGCTAGGCGATCATGCAAGCATCACACAAACAGTGAGGTATTCTCAAGACTAATCGATTGATTTCTTGGGGTCACTGTAAGCAACCATCCGGCCACCACCGACTACAGAGCAACTGCAGCGGGCATTCCCACAATTCCCAAGATGGCTGAGTAAGAAGTGCCGTGCGGCTGCGTACCTACATTTGAATGACTGGCATCTACGGCTAGAACCGTCCCAATTCGGGCGGAGGCCAATCACCTAGCTCCGCAGAGCCAGGTGGGGCGGCCATGCGCCCACCGAAGGACACACAATGCGGCTTCATCGAGCGTAGCGATTGAGAACCCGCTGCTTCGATGCGGTCTCGTCCTTGCGGGTGCCAACAATCGGAACCGTTCACTTCCGGGCACAGATGACGGCATCTTAACTGGCGTGGAGATTGTAGCCGCGGATCTGCGTGGCACCGAATTGGTGGTCCTCAGCGCGTGTGAAACCGGCGTCGGTGAGATCTTGAACGGCGAGGGTAATGCAGGGCTTCGTCGAGCATTTCAGCTAGCAGGTGCCAAGGCAGTGATTTCGACCCTGTGGAAAATTCCTGACCGCGAAACGACCGAACTAATGACAGCCTTCTTTGAAAACCTCGCGCAGCGGCAAGGCAAGGCCGATGCATTGCGCAACGCCCAGCTAGCGATGATCACCAAATTCCGCAATGAAAGCGGAACAGCTCATCCCTACTACTGGGCCGCATTCACTCTCACAGGAAATCAGAACTGAGCGAATCTTGCTGATCTCCGAGAAGGCGCGGCTAGCCAGCAGATCCTGGCGGAAACGATCAGCAGGCGCGTGATTGAATCCTCCTCGCAAGCCTCCATCGGTCGGAGGTTTGAGGCAGCAACACCGCTGGGGGCTTGCCTTCAATCTTGTCGGGCGGCGGTTCCTTCACCAAAAAATTGCATTCGGCATAAGACACACCGGCCTAGCCCGTACCTATCTCTGAGAGCCGCAGGTGTTGCGGCGAACCGCGATCAGCGGTCTGGGGGAATGGGTAAGTCCATCATGGTGAGGTCTTTGAACTTGTCCGCAGTCCTGGCCTGCACAACCGTACAGGGGCGCGACGGCATTTCAGGCTATGCTGGATGATCTTCTTACGTCTGCGAGCGCTCAATCCCTGCACGCTCGATGGTCTGTCTGCTGGAGAGAATGGAAACGCCTACTCAGGAGACAAGCCAGAGAACTTCCGTCGACTCGTGGCTCCCACGGTCTTGCGTAGATATGGTCGAATGAAACTGCGCAACTTCGATCATCCTGAAGGTCTGTGATTTCGAGCCTACCACGAGACGACGACCGTGGGCGCGGTTACTTGCACTCTGGAATACTGAAGGAGCAGGAACATGGAAACCAATAATTCACTAACTCTATCGAAAAGGGTTTTGACATTGATCAGCTTGGCATCAGCCTTGGCGCTGCCGGCCGCGAGCTTCGGTACAGAGTTGCGAATTGAAACGGCCTCCTTGTCGATGGATCCCAACGCCAACACCTGGTACGTCTCAAGCGAGATTTGCAATGATGAAGGCGGCGGTAACTCAGGGTCGCTTCTCCTGGAGCTGAGGCTCAGTACCGGGTCGGGGACTTACTACTCGCTGGGATCTACCAATGATCCTGACGTCTTGTATGGAAACATCTGTAGGTCATACAGTGGGACAGCCATCAACGTGAATACGAATGTGCCAAACGGCACCTATAACATCAAACTGGTTGTAGGTGAATACAGCAACGGTTCTTACATCGCACGTGACGAGACTACGTTTAGTCGAACCTTTATTCGGGCTGACGGCGACACACCGACGTATGATCCACCGGGAGGCGATGTTTGTGCCGAGAATGGATGGTACGGGGACTTTGAATGTGATACTTTCTGCCCGCTACCAGACCCCGACTGCGGCGGATCCGCTGGGTCGCCGCTAGGCGGTTTCGGCGGAGGGGGAAGCAATGCTGCATCGCCTTGCGGCGTTGCCAGCTTGCCGGCACTTGGCCTGACTATTGCCAGCCTGTTGGGCTGGACTTCCTACCGTGGGCGCCCCCTTGAGCTTCAACGAAACTGACCTCCCTCCGAAATCACAACTCCTCTCCGCCTGGGGCGAGTCCGGGATACCCCCTTCCCTGACTCGCCCTTTCCGTATTGCAAGATGGCTTCCAGATGCCCGAGCACACTGATGGGGAATGAACTTGAGCTGCCTGCATAGCCGGCGGGTAACAGCCCCATCCAGCGTGGAACCAAGGTTAATTTGCGAGCATTTCGCGTTATAATATAGTGAAGGAATTTATCTATTCAACTCTCTCCGCGTATGACAAACCGTTGCGGCGATGTTGGCGGTAGATTCGTTCGCCGGGCCTACGAATTGGGATCGTTGACTTGCATTTTCGTGCATGTGCTTGGCCGGCCTCTTCGGGTAAGCGATGCCCATATTGCAGTTCCCAGCGGCACTCGGTAAATGAACCAGCCTTGCGGCTGAGCACGAGTTCCTTCCCTCACCTGATGTCACCTGCTCACTAGGCTGAAGAGCACAGACCTATCAAGGCTTTGTTCCCGGCACCGGGCTTCTTGCGTTTTCTCGCCTCCGGCGCACGACGTGCGCCATGTACCTCTCAACGGAGATTGCAAATGAAGATCATGTTCATCAACAACGACGGCGGCTTTGTGGACCATGCCGATGTCGATCCGGGCACAACGCGCAAGAGTTCGCTTGGCCATCGAATTGAAGAAAGCCCGACACTAAGCCAGCACTGCAGCCTTCGCCTCTTGCCTTTGCAGACCGCACGTTCGGCCTCCCCGTTTGCAGAAGCCGGGAATCCAGAGAGGGGTTGAGCTGTGGGCAACACATGCAATTGGCCGATTGTTCCGTGGCAGAGAAGGCGCCGTCGCCGGATGGCCTTGGCTCTGGCCGTAGGGCTTCTTGCCAATGTGCCCGCCTGGGTCGGTTGTGAAGATTCCGCCACTTCCGATCAAGGCCTACAGCTCGCCGATGATCTCGCCCAACAACTCGAAGATGAGCGCCTTCGTCATCAGCGAGACAACAACAGGCTGAACACCCGACTCGCCGAAGCCGAGGCTGATTACCGAGGTGCCTATATAAGTTGGGCGGGCACGGCGGCGGCGGCATTTCTGCTGATCATTTTGCTGGCCAAAGAACGCCGTGCCCGTCGTGTAGTCGGGCGAGTTCTCCAGCTTGTCCTCGATCGGTTCAGGGAACGCTAATGGACCCTGCCCGGCGATGGCCTGCGGGAATCCCGAGCGCCTACGCCTCGGCGACTGCCTGATCGAAGGGAGTCCCATCATGCCCAACAGCGAATCCAGTGCCCTCCGCCTCGGCGCGTTCTTGGCCGGTGCCGCAGTGCTGCTTTTCCTGGTGTGCCGCCCCGCAGATCCCAATACCGAACTTGCTCTGGCCACCCGTGAAGCCGTTCAGCTGGCCCGCGACGCGGGGTCGAGAAGCGAATCGGCAGTTCTATGGACTGGCCGGTTCCGCCTACTGGCGGTGGCCGGCGGTGTGGCCGTTCCCCTGCTCATCGCTTTCTGGATCTGGCGAGCATCTTCCGAAGGAGAAATCGATCCGGCAGAGGTCATCGACCTGGTTGAGAGCCTCCGGTTGCCCGATCCGGGTAGCCAAGCAGGACAGCCATTGGCCAGCAGCCCCAAAGAAGCGCTTCCGTCACAGCCAACGGATACGCCATCCGAGTGACATGAAGTTTTGAACGTAACTCCCACGCATACCTCGCAAGCGTTGCGGGGACCGTCGCCATGACTGCGGCCGTCCCCGCCGCGGGGACGGTCTCTCTATCCGAGGAGATCTTCCCATGTCCACCTTATCATCCATCACATCATCTCAACAAGATTCCAGCGACGCCAAGCAGCAATCGGATGAGGGCTTCCTCAAGTTTCTTCCGGCCGTGCGAACACACGCCGGCATCCAGTTTCGTCACTTGTCAAAGCTGGATCGCGAGGAGGCCATGGCTGAAGCCGATGCTGGCGCCTTCATCAACTACAAATCGGCCGAGCGACGGGGGAAAAACCATCGTCTTCGGCCTTCCACCGTCGCCACATTTGCCGTTCTTGGCGTCAAGGACGGCCGGCGCTGCGGGGGCGGTCGAGAGTCCAGGAAGGATGCGCTCAGCCCCTGGGCGCAACGGGCTGGTGGATTCCAGACAGTGCCGCTCCCCGCGTTCGAAGACTCGTCTTTCGATTGTTTGCGGGCCCCCGATCAACCTGTCTGGAAGGACCGGCTGTTGCATGACTGTCGAACACTTCCCTCGGACCAGGCCGCGTTCAGGATCGACTGGAGCGACTTCATGGCTGGTCAGTCCGATCGCAGCCGAACACTCATCGCCATGCTGGCCGCAGGTCGCAAGCAAGTAGAGGTTGCCGATCATCTCGGGGTGACCCCGCCTTCTATTTGCCGACGGCGAAAGAAAGCCCTTCGAGAATGGGAAGTGTTTCAAGGAGAGATCGAGGGCATTGATTCGGACGGCGTAGCGGGCCCCCAAACGGCGAGCAATAGAATCTCCAAGAGATAGCATGTTTTTGCGACACGGCCTGCCCGTACATCAGGAGGTGAACATCCCGGTCGCCGCCGGCCCTGTGGTGGCGGAATGATTAGACAGCGCTCTGTTCTGCAGGCGAGACTCACGCACGCAGGTCGGTACGGATCATCTCTCGAAATTGACGACCTCAGAAGCCTTCACGTCAGTGCCTACCCCTGGGATCTCACCTCAGAGAAGCTCAACCCACCAGCAAGAAGGAAACGGAGATCAGACCATGGATGCCAAACTACAAGAGCACCTCCAGCAGTTCTACAAGGCCTTCGATGTCCCTCTCGATGTTCTGGTTACTGAACCAGAATTAGGGCAGGATTTTGCAAACCGTCTCCGGAGAGGAGCAAGTAAACCTGGCATGACGACAAAAGAAGTCATGCGGCTGCTACTGAGACTAAGAAAGTGCGGATCTCTTCCGAGGATCCGTCGTGGAGATCGATCAACGGTGCGTTCCGGAGCTACCTCGACTCCAGTATGAGAGGAGGGGCATGATGGAAGTCAGTGACAACCACCACGCCGCTCATCCGGATGAAAACGAGGACATCATCTCCGGCGCCGAGGCAAAGCAACACGTTGACCGGCGCAGCTTGCTCGATGCCCAACAGAGTTTCCTGCGGCTTCTTGCCCGGCGCATTGCGGCCGACTGGGCGGGCGAGCAGCGGTCCCAGGCCAACGACCCGCCTCTCGAGAATGACGTGGACGAAGTCCCCTGAGGCTATTCCAGCATGACCCCGCTGCGGAGCTGATTTCGCCAGTGACTGATGGACGAGCGCGTCAGTAGGATGATTCCACAACCCCGCCCCAAGGGGCAAGAGGCGCTGAGCTTCGTCTTCCCGACCAATGCGAACTCTGCTCCAGCCCGGGGGATTTGGTTCGCCCGGCGACGCAAGCAGTTCCGGGGGTTATGATTTCGTAGCGGTGGTCTTTGCCTGGCTTGCCATGGTGCGGCGATGCCGGCAAGATCATCAAACATGATCGCTCAGCGCAGAGACGAGCGAGTTGCGGTCCTGCGAGGTTAGGAGCATGTCCAAGAAAGCGCATAGTAGCAGCCATGCTCCAAATCAGACGCCCGACGGTGTCGTCTATACCTTTCCTCAGCGGTTGTTGAAGGAACTGCTGCTCACCCTCAAGATCGGTCCCTTAGATCGACAGGCTCTGGTACTCGAACAACAACAGGCAAGTAAGCTGGCCAAGAATCCCCACTGGGTGGGTCATGATTCGGCCGGAAGCTACATTAGCTATTCCCTGCTCGCGCCTGGCAGTCTTGCGAACTGGGACCCCAGCGACAAGCATTTGAAGCTGCTAGGTCTCACGCCGGCGAAGTTCAAGATGATCTGCCAGGAGGGCCAAGCCAGGCAGGCTCCGTACTTGACGGCGCTTAGCGGATACGCTGGTTGGCTGGTTACCAATCCTGAATTCCTGGCCGAGCGCGACCAGCTATTCACCACTTGGAAAACATTTGTCAAGAAAGAGGGGGTTCCGAGAAGTGGTCCGACAACGTTCGGAAACCTCGAACATACCACGCTGGCTCGAAAGGTCACCAATTCTGGCGTTGTCGGATTCCTCAAAGCCTTCGAGAACTTCTACGCCCGCTGGAGACTGCAGCACCTCGTCACCCGTGAACTGCCCCAACCGCTCGCCCCTCAAATTCCCCTGCTCACGCCTCTCGCACCGCTGACTCACATGAAGACCGGCGGTGTCACCCTGTACCAACCAGATACCATGCCCATTCCAGGGCGAGACCGCCTCATCGATGTTCTGACCGATGTTCGCCATCTGCAAGCCAACGATCACCTCGCCGGGTGGCTCAAGCTGAGCCGGCGCGACCGATCCAGCGATCACTCGATGCAGGCCGTCGGCCAAGAATTCAGACTGCATCACTACTGGTCAATCCTCGAGCAGCGGCACCCCACGGCACTCGAACGCAATGTCGGCCGAGCCCAAGAGGCCTTCGGCGAGTTCCTCGGTGTCGATTCGGCTACCGTGGACAAGTACCGGCAACGAATCCGTCGCTGCCTCAAGGTCAAGTAGCGTCCTCATTTCTACATCTTCAATTCCGTATGTTGCAGCCAACCAAAATCCGTAGATGCGACAAGCGTTCGTTTCTAGACTCTAACATGCATTCGGAATGGCACTGCCAGTTTTAACAAAGCTGCCATGACAATTGATGTTGGAGTTGTCTCTTGGATCGACAGAAGAACAAACCGCAGCACGACGGGCCCCCCTCACCGGATGGCGAAAACGCTTCGCCCTCGAAGCCTCATCCGGAAGAGCGCGTCCGCTACCCATCCGTACATGAGTTCTGCACCGTGACGGGACTCTCACCGGCTACGGTCCGTCGACGCATTAGCGATGGTTCCCTACCGGTGTTTCAACCTGGAGGCCCACGCACACGCGTCCTGATCCTGGCTGAGGCCCTCGAACCAACAAGGCGATCACCGGACAGCGATTCGCGCGACGCGCCGAGCAGCGCCGACCCTGCACGGATTTCCGGACCGGCGCCGCGTTGGCGGAAACAACAACCACAGAATCCAAACAAACAACGGGAGGTCTAAGATGCCCCGAAAGCCGAAACGTGAAACCATCCAATGCCGCTATTTCAAGTGGACCATGGGGACTCGAAACGGCGTCTACCAGGCGGATGGTCGATCCAACCGGTTGAATGTCGGTAGGCACTCGCTCGACACGCGGGATCGCCTTGAAGCCAGGGCCTTTCTCGAAGAACTTGACAAAGTCAAGGCGATCGAATTCGGCCTGATCGAGGAAGCCGAACCGCAAGATTCGTCTGCCACCCCGCTCGCGTTAAAGGCCGGTGTCGATGCCTACCAATCGCATCTGGTCCGACCTGCGATTGCTGGGGGAACAACCCTCAGCTCCCGCCAGCGGTACAAGTCTATTCTTAACAAATTCGTAGCCTATGCGATCAATCGAGGCATCACCGAGTGGCAAGAAGTCACTAGGGCGGTGCTCATGGCCTACCTCACACATCTGGAAGGTTCAGATTACGCGGAACGCACGATCCGCACGGAGGCTGTTGTGATTAACCAGCTCATGCGGTGGGCGATCGCAGAAAAACACCTTCCGGCCGAATGCAAGATTTCGCTGCCGCTGTCCAGGCCAATCGGCACGACCACCTATTGCTGGTCTCCCACTGAAGTTGAAACCATGCTGGGTCATTGCCGGAAGACTTCCAATCTCGCATGGCTAGGCTTGCTCATTCTGGTGCTTTCCCGGACAGAGCTACGCATAAGCGAGGCCATTGCGTTGCGTTGGCAGGACATAGATTTCGATCGCAACATCATTCACGTTGTCAATGACAGGCGCGGCAGCGTAGGTAGTCAGACGCCCAAGCGGCGGACCAAGAACAAGAAAGACCGGTGGTCCCCCATGCCGGATGACTTGAGGCAGGCCCTACTTCAAGGGTGCCAATCGTGGAAGGGCCGGGTTGATCATGGCCCCCAGGGAGAAGTCCTGAACGCAGACTCCGTCCGCTTGATCTTCATCCGCGAAGTGATCAACCCGTTGAAGCAGCTATTTCCAACAGCGGCAGACGAGCGCGGCTTTGAACATGGCAGGCTACACTCCTTCCGACATTACTTCTGCTCCCAATGCGCCAACCAGGACGTGCCGGAAAGAATGGTCATGAAGTGGCTCGGCCACAAAGACAGCGCCATGATTCAGATCTACTATCGCATGCACGACGACGACGCTCAGCGTCAGATTCAGAAAATTGATTTTGCGATTGGTTCCGCCCTCAGCGTTGCGGGCGAGCAATCAGTCGCCGGTTTGGAGGCACCCACCGGCGGGAAGAATTACCGCAGGAATTCGTGAGCAGAAGATGGTCATCGCCGACTCCGCTAGCCAGGCCACACCGCGACTTGTTGTCGTGGCAACGCTGAGAGCCAAAATGTTTGACACACTTCTTGACACACTTGGGTGTGTCAAGAAATCGGCTCAGCGCAACTTGTTCCCTGAAAGCAAGTTAAGAGAGGCCTAGTTTGAAAGTAGGAGAATTCATGGATACTCCTGCGCAGCCAGTAGGGTTGAGGCATGCTAGATGTATGTCGGTTCAAAAGCAAGGCAAACGTGCGATTGGCCCTCCAGAATCGGCGAGAGCATTTGTATCGAAATCGAATAGAATCAAGAGCGTGATGGCCAAAGAAGATTTTCGAAAGCGACTCGAAGCCCTGAACCGAGGCCCCCTGCCAACCGGAAAGGCAACGCCCGCCGCGCGGCAGGACTCATCGCGATCATCAGAATCCAGCCGAACGATCCCCCGTGCCCTCGACCAGCTAATCCAAGGCGAAGAAGTTTCAGCCGGCGGCGCGACTTACTATCGCATCCTGCGACCACTATCTGCGCATTGGCCCACCGACCCGCGCATCGGTCCTAGGTTTTCCGGGGCTTTGGCGGATGCTAGCAACAAGATCGCCCAAGACGACTCGCCGCTGTCCACATGCACCCAGGCTGGCTTGGACAGCCAGTTGTTTCTGGACCTGGAGACCTGCGGTTTCAACGGAACACCGGTCTTCTTGATAGGGTGTATGTACTGGGCTGACGGTGAACTCTGCGTCGAACAACTCTTGGCCCGCAACTACGAAGAAGAGCCTGCCATTCTGAAACGGTTTGCCCGCTTAGCAGCCCATCGAACAGCGCTAATAACCTTCAATGGCAAGACCTTCGATTGGCCTTTTGTGCGGGATCGAGCCGCGATATGGCAGATCGACCTGGCAGACCCCGCTTCCCATTGCGATCTCTTACACGTCTCACGCCGGCGTTATGGGAAGGTGGTGCCCGACTGCAAGCTACAAACACTTGAGCTCTACATCTGCAACCGGCGCCGCACCGGCGACATCCCGGGGAGCGAGATACCAGCCGCCTATCACGATTTCGTGCGCACAAGCGATGCCCGCCAGGTTCGTGATATCGTTCATCATAACTTCTTGGATATTGTCACCATGGCTGAATTGATCATCGAAATGCATCGATGAAGATTCAACCTAGGATGCCCATGGTGATGCAGGCAAACCAGGCCCGATAGCAGGTTGCTGCTGCGGGTCAAACCACCCCCCCACGAAGGGGACACCCCAACCGCTCGCTGCATGCCATATGGAAATGCAGGCTACGCGTTGCCTCCGGCAGAGGCGGCGGTTAGACCTCAACCACTGCCTTTGAGACCGGGCAATAACGGCGCCCCAACTAGCATCCTCCAGCTACGACAGGGGCACTGCCCCATCGATGTAGCTATAGATGCCAGAAACGTGGGCTCCGAACTGCGACATGGCCACAACGGCCATCATGGCGATGAGACTCAAGAGAATCGCATATTCCGTTGCAGTGGGGCCCGCTTCGTCGTGGACGAACAACTTTAGCTTCTTGATGAGCGCTTTCATGGGACGCCTTTCCCGCTTGTCTGCGCATGTGCTGATCTACCGCGGCTTCCGGCGCGGAGCGCCCGAACGTCAGGCACCATGCCAAGCTTAAAAAACAATTCTTCAACCCACAAGATTTTTGCCTGCTTTGCACAACAATTAGATACAAGACGACTTATGCGGACGCAGCGCGACCCGATTTCCAGAAACAGCACGCTCAGCCACCCCTTATCGGAGGAATCGCACAAACTTACTTGCCTCCCCCAAACCTGTATGCCACATTCAAGGGCAGCTCCATTACGGGGAACGAGGCGCTCGGTAGACAGGATCGTGACCTGTCAGCGGCAACACGCCGCCTGAACACTTGCAGCGTCTCGTTGTGAATGGGCTTCGGGGGACAACACACGACATGCGGCGACAACACAAATCCCTGTGCGGCGTTCTCGCGGCAGGCTCGATGACCATGCTCGGCCTGGTCACCGTCACTGCTCTGGGCTTGCATTGCTGGCATATGCTGCAGGCCTCCACCAGTCAGCAGAAGCAATCTACGCTCGCCCTAGCGTCGGCCGGGGCACAACAAATCGCCGCGGTGTCCGCGCCAATCTCATCTGACGGTGAGATGCCTGAAGAGCTGGTCAAGCAATTCCACATCTGGAGCCAGTCCATCATCGGTTCATCGGACGTTTTGGCTGTGTCTTTGCGAGATGGATCAGGCCAGGCAATCCTCACTGCTCCGCTGGGGAAGAAAATTCGGCGATTGGTTTCTTGGATGCCGACCAAGTCAGTTTTCTGTGAATCACGCAGCACTGCAGCCTTCAGTTCCGATCCCGAGCCGGTTTGGCTTGCTTCGTGCCCGCTGGGCGATCTATCAAATCCGCAATTTCGCGGTTCGGTCGCCGTCGTAGTTGGCCAACCCACTCGATCTGCTTACCTAGCCCGAGGAGCTCTCGCTTTTGGAGTCCCATTGGCTGGCACCGCCCTACTGTCATCTGTGCTAGCCTTCTGGTGGCTGGAGCGACGTTTTCGACCGCCGCTCAACGATCTGTGTCGCGGACTCGACCAAGACGTCGAGGAGTGGAGGAAGAAGCTGCCCCTCACCCAACACAGTGAAGTGGGCGTGATCGCCAAACAGTTCGCCGACTTGATTGATGAGCGGGGTGACTTGCTCACCGAACTGAACCGAGTCAGAGGAGCTGTGGAAACCCGTATCCACCATCGAACGCGAAAGATCAGCACTCAGCTAAAACAGGCCGAACACCGCGCCTTCATCGATGCCCTTACGGGACTCTACAATCGAAGATTCTTGGACGAACAGGTTGAGGATCTCTTCGAGACTCAACAGCGCAGAAACGATGAATTGACCATCGTTATGTTCGACATAGACAATTTCAAGACGCTCAATGACACGCTGGGGCACGCCGCCGGCGATGGCCTGCTGCAGTTCGCCGGCCAACTCCTAAAAGGCAGCGTGCGCACGGGCGATTTGGCTGTGCGCTATGCGGGGGATGAGTTCGTCATACTGCTTCCAGGAAGCAAGCCAGAAGAAGCCATGCAGCTGACCAACCGAATCGTCCGGATGTTTGCCCAGCAGGCCTCCGTGCTCAGCTCAAACCCCAAACCATCCTTGAGTGCTGGCATAGCCTCGATGCGCTGGTCTAATGCCACCTCCGGGAGCAGCTTGCTCAAGACCGCTGATGCGGCGCTATACGAGGCAAAGCGAAACGGCAAGAACGGTGTGCGCATGGCCCAGGGAACGCGCAAGTCGCCGCCACCCAAACGCACCGCTGCCGCAAGCCGCTAGGAAGCACGCTAGGCCCACCCAGGACACCTCCTGTATCATCTTGTGCGCAGCCTCGACAAAACTAGTTCGATGCGGCATCATAGCGCGCAAACTGAAATGAACCTCATTGGAGGACGTCTACAAGTGAAAACGCTCTGGAACATTGCATCACAGCCGCGCTGCGTCGCTACAGTGGCCTTCACTATCTGTACAGCTGGTGCCCTCTGCGGCTGCGCGACGGCTCCCCGCGAGCAGTCGCTCACAGAACAGCAGCGCAACCTCAATGTGGAGTCGTTTGAATACGTTTGGACGACGGTTCGCGACACCCACTTCGATCCAGAGCTGGGTGGCCTCGACTGGGATGCAATTCACCAAGAACTGCTTCCTCAAATTAGCCAAGCTGAGACAATGAACAAGGCGCGATCAGTTATCAACGGGATGCTCGCTCGACTTGAACAGACCCATTTTGGAATCATTCCTGCATCAGCTTACGAAAGCATGGCCGGCCCGGAGGAGGCTGCGACCGACAACGACCAGGAGGAGGACGAGGACGAGGATGGCATGGCCACTCATGG
The DNA here is from genome assembly GCA_029260235.1 of Phycisphaerae bacterium. Classification (GTDB taxonomy): domain Bacteria; phylum Planctomycetota; class Phycisphaerae; order UBA1845; family UBA1845; genus OFTM209. The sequence continues at coordinate 15,823 of JAJDDP010000080.1, forward strand.
GACATCAGGGATCGACGTTCGTGTTATCGACGGCGTTGCCCTGGTCACTGCCGTGGATGACGCATCTGCTGCGGCTGAGCTGGGCGTGAAAACCGGCTGGATCATCGAACAAATCGAAGGTGTCGAAGTAGCCGAAAAACTTGAGATCGTCTCGGCAGCCTATGAGGACAAGACACTCAAAGACCTTGTTCTATCGCGGGTGGTCACAGGCCACTTGGAAGGTGATCTCGGCGAGGAGTTGACCGTAAACTTCCTGAATGGTGATGATGAGCCGATCGAGCTGGCACTAACCATGCGGAAAGAATCAGGTCGGCGGACCAAGTTCGGACATCTACCCGCTTTCTATGTCCGCACCACCACACGGCGGCTTGATCGCGACCTTGGCTACTTCTCTTTCAACGGTTTCTTCGATCCCGCCCATGTCATGGGCGAGTTCGCCAAGGCGATGGGATCGTTGATGGATGCCGAGGGCATGATCATCGATGTACGAGGCAACGGCGGTGGCATCGGGGCGATGTCCATGGGAATGGCCGGCTGGTTTGTCGCCGACTCCAACCAGAAACTAGGCACCACCTACATGCGCGACATGCAGCTCAAATTCGTGGTCAACCGACGCGCACAGGTCTATGCCGGACCGCTGGTCATCTTGGTCGACGGCCTATCCGCCTCAACTTCGGAAATCTTCGCAGGAGGCCTCAAGGATCTCAAACGGGCCTGCATCATAGGCAGCCGCACTGCCGGAGCAGCCTTACCCTCCAAAATTGAACAACTGCCCAATGGCGACGGCTTCCAGTATGCCTTCGCGAATTATGTTTCTGACGGGGGTGATGAACTGGAGGGAATCGGGGTTGCCCCAGATGTCGAGGTCAATCATTCGCGTGAAGCCCTTCTTGCAGGACGAGACCTTGCCCTCGAAGCCGCAATTGCCTGGATCAGAGAATCGGAGTAGGCCTACATACTCATTCAACAGAAGACACACCCAAACCTTTCAATTAGGAGCAGAATTGATGAATCGCAAAGCATCGCAAGAAGCACATACCCTCATGGTCATCAGCACGCATCGGCTGACCCGAATCGTGTCAGCCGCAAGCATGGTAGCAGCCTTGGCCATCCTCAGCCCAACCGTCTTAGCTGAGGATGAAGCCCTCCCCAAGGGGGCCGACGTGGTTGATCAAGGCGTAGAATCTAGTGGCGGCAAGGCAGCGATCGCCAAGCTCAAGAACCGCATCGCCAAGGGAACGCTCGAGTTTGCAGGCATGGGCGTCAAGGGGCCAACTACGGTCTATGCCGCCCGCCCAAACAAGCAATACTTCCTGTTTGAATCGGAAGGAATGGGAAAAATAGAAGCTGGTACGGACGGCGAAGTCGCGTGGGAAGCCAACGCGATGACCGGACCGCAAATCAAGAAGGGGGCGGAGAAGGCTCTAATGCTCCGCGACGCCATTTTCGACGGCGATGTCAAGTGGCGTGACTCGTACAAGAGCGCTGAGTGTGTCGGCATCGAAGAAGTCGGCGAAGCCTCCTGCTACAAGGTGGTCATGACCCCGAACGAGGGAAAACCGGAAACACGCTACTACGACAAGAAAACCCACCTGCTGGTCAAGAAGGCACTAACCATCGACAACCAGATGGGCGAAATCGCCCTCGCAGCGACGGTCAGCGACTATCGCGAAATCGACGGCCTCCTCATCCCATACAAACTGGAGCAAGTGATCGCCAACGGCATGCAAACCATGATCTTCGTCACCGAAAGCATCGAGCACAACGTCGATATTGCCAAAGACCGCTTCGACCTGCCCGAACAAATCCAGGAACTGCTAAAAGCTGAATCCAAGCCCAAGGCCGACACGAAAGACGAGTCCAACAAAGAAGAGTAACCAAATTGATAACTGAATGGGCTGAGCCACCTGCGAGAGAGCACTGACTCTCTCCAAGGCGCAGACAAGCACCCCGGGAGTATCATTCTCCTGGGGTGCTTGTTTGCGCCAAAGAACGGTTCGCAAGCAGTTCAAGGCGGAGGACCTGCGGCCATCGAAGACACGCGCAGATGCCTTTCGAGGCCAAGGCAAGCACATCTCCGAGCAAGCGGAACTAGGCCGTCTTTGGCGGAATTCTGCGAGTTCCCAAACAGGACGAGTACACGTTGCCCAACCAAAATGTCGATCCCCCCTTACGATCAATTCTCAAATCTGTACAATCCTGCCGTAGCCCGGGATACTTCGGCTGAGGGTATATGCCAACAATTGACACGAAACCGACGACGCGGAGTTCCAAAAACCCCCAGGACGCCGGGGGGGGGGAGATTCCATTGAAGATGGGCTCCCATGCTCGCCCGATCACCCTGCCGGGCGGTTGGATTGGCCATGTCGCCCCTTTGGATTTTTCCGAGGATGATTGGGGCAAGGGCCTGCTGAAGTTAGTCGCGGAGCCAGGTTCCTTGCCGAATCGGGTCGTCCTCAAGTCATCCAAGACTGTCCAGGTGCTTAGCGCTACGCTGATGGTTGGAAACCGACCAATCAACGTGGTCTGCAAGCAATCGGTGGCTGCGTCATTTCGGCAGCGCTGTGCGTCCCGCCTTCGCGGCTCGCGAGAGCGCCGCCATTGGAACCGTGCGCTCAATCTGATCCGCCGTGGGGTGCCGACGGCGATGCCGTTAGCGATCATCGAATGCAGCCAGCCGCAGCCACAGGCGTGGATCGTCAGCGAGCAGCTTGCCGATGTTCTCGACATTGAGCACGTCGCGGCGGGGTTGATCGGTGAAGCTCCCATTCAAGTCAAGCGCCGCCTCATTGGCGAAATCGCAAATCTCACGGGCATCCTTTTTAGGGCCGGCTTAGCCCACCGCGATTTTAAGGCTTCAAACATCCTGGTCACCCAGTGGAACAGTGAGCCGAGGCTGTGGCTGGTCGATCTTGACGGCATCAGCCAACGATTATTGAGGCGCAAGGTTCCGCACGCGTTTGCGGTCGTCCGTTTGGCCGCCAGCCTTGAGAACCACCGGGCGGTCTCGCCCACTGATCGCTTGCGATTCCTAATTCGCTGGCTTGAGTGCCATGAGCTAGACACGAAACTTTGGAAACGATATTGGCGGAACTTTGCCCAACGAGTAAGAGACTACAATAGCCGCGCCGGCAAGCGAAAGCGCGGCAAACTCGATGGGTACACAGGAGAACCTGGGCTATGAGCATGACCGTCTTGCACGTCACCGCGTCACTGGAACCTCATGCAGGGTCAGCCGCCATCTCTCTAAGTCACCTGTTCCCCCTGCTCAAGGCCCGCGGGTTCGAATCAATCGTGCTCACCTGTGATGCAAAGCCCATCGAATGCCAAGCCGCCACCGTCCACAAATTCGACGCAGGCAGTCTGGCAGATCTGTTGGGCAAAGCCGATCTCATTCACCTGCATGGGGTGACGCCCGGATTGACTGATGTGGTTGTCGAACGAGCCAGTCAACCCATCATCTTTTCGCCCTTGGGGGAGTTGTCCAAGGACGCCAAAGGCTCTGGCGGCTGGTTCGCTCGCCGAAAGCAACGGGCACGAGTAAAGAAGCTCCTCGAGAAGACCACCGTGACTGCCCTTAACAAAGTGGAGCGCCGAGCCTTGGGTGCAACCGAAACCCTCAGCTATGGGATAGACGCCGAACAACTGCGCTCATTCGCGACAACGGAGGCTAGCTTGCCCGATATCGGCGACAGGAAATGCCTCTTGTTCCTGGGCAAGATTGATCCCAAGGAAGGTCTCGTCCCGCTCTTGCGCGTCTTGGCTGCGCTGGGTTCAGCCTTCGATGGATGGCACTTGCTATTGGCTGGGCCTGACAACGACGGGTGGGGCTCTCAAATGGAAGCAGCCGTGAATCGAAAAGGCGCCGCTGATCGCGTGACCTTCTTGCGCGGCCCTGACATGCAGACGCAGGTCGGGTTGCTTCGCCGCGCCGACTTACTGGTCGCCCCGAGCCTCGAGGTGCGCTGCCCGGTTGCGATCAACATGGCCGTCGCCCTTGACGTTCCTGTGTTGGCTTCGCCAGCTGTTGCGTTCGACGGCGACGCTGGCCAGGTGCACGTCTGTCCGCCCAACCCCGCCGGCCTGCAACAGGCCTTGGCCCAACTCCTCGCCCCAGGCGACGGACAACCGAGTAAGACCGCCGCTAGCGGCGCAGACTGGTCCAATCATCTCGACGGCTGGGTGAACCTGTACGAAAAGTGCAAGGCTTGATCAACCGGATTACGCCGGCAGAGGGCCAACAACGGAGTGTCCCCGCTTTGAACCTAAGCTCCTGCCCCGGTGAAGCTGGCTGAAAAGAGAGAGTAGTCGCTCAGATCCACGTCCAGGTCTTCATCAAGATCCGCATCCACTTCGAGCGAACAGCCCATCGAGGGTAGTTGATCGGGACCACCGATGCACAAGTCGAACTGAACAAGGTCATCAAGATCTACGTCGCAGTCGGCGTCGAAATCGCCCCCGATAGCTGCGCCTGTTGGTTGAGCCAGCAGTCTCACGTCGTCAAAATCGACTTCGATTCCAGGATCGGCCGGAGAGTCAGCCATGTTCAGATTGATCAGGCGGATTTCCAGCGTATCGCCGAGTTGAGGATGGGCTGCTCCTACGACCAACTGGAACGAGCTTAGCCGAAACTCACCCTCCGGTATGGTGCCAGCCAGGGAATTGTCGTCCTGTGCAATCACAACGCCGCCAGCTAACAGTTGAACCTGATAGCCTGGAAAACCGTCCAGGTTGAAGAAGCCGAATACATCGCAGGGTGGAGGCCCCGTGCCCGATGCGATGTTGCCTACTTGTACCGAGAGCGTATAGGTCGTGTCCGCTTGAAGCGTATCACCCAACACCTGCGTCAGGCCAGCGGGTCCAGCGCCGATCGAATCTGATAAGAAAACCAGGGCAGCGTGTTCGCCTTCGGGAGCACCGGCTGGAAAGAAGACCGAACCTGGTGGCAGGTTCAAGCCCCCGACCACGTTGCCGCCCCCATTCAATATGCCGTTGGGGTCATAGACAGGCCAAGCCGTGGGTAGCAATACCTCGAAGCAGCCCGGGCTGACCGAGTCTGCCTCAAACCCGGGATTCATAATCACAAGCGGAACAGCCTCAACATACGTTGCCTGACCCGCCAGAGCAGCGATGAACACCAGTAGTAACCTGCGTAGAACAGAATGCATAATTTTTCCCCCCATTATGTGTTGGCCCACGCCGAATCCGTGTGATCGGATTACGACTCTCTACAGTAGCCAGACGGGCTGCCCGAATCAACCGATTTGCCCTATTTGTGCCAAATGCCTATGTGGCAGACAACGGCCAACGACGCCTCCGCTTGACCCGCAGCAACGCCAACGCTCCTTAGCTTTTGCGCCGGCCAAAAGCTCACCTGACTAGAAACAGCTGCTATAATCCGCCGCATGGCCAAGGGATCCAAGAAAGTTATCTATGCTGCCCTCGCGGGGAACGCAGCCATCGCGGTGACCAAGTTCGTTGCGGCAGGCATGACCGGATCGAGCGCCATGCTCTCCGAAGCCATCCACTCCCTCGTCGATACCGGCAACCAATTCCTCCTACTCTGGGGCCTCAAGCGGGCGAGCAAACCCGCCGACGACCGCTTCCCGCTGGGTTATGGCAAAGAGGTCTACTTCTGGTCGTTCGTGGTGGCTATCCTCATCTTTGCGGTCGGAGCTGGCGTCTCCTTGTACGAGGGGATCAAACACCTGCTGCATCCGAACCCCGTCGAGAACGCAGGGATCAGCTACGCAGTATTGGCCCTTGCCGTCGTGTTCGAGGGTGCGGCTTGGTGGTTCGCCCTGCGGAGCTTCCAGGATGCCAAGGGCGAGCGGGGCTATCTCGAGGCTGTCCGGGCTGGGAAGGATCCGACCCTGTTCGTAGTCCTGCTGGAAGACTCAGCCGCTCTGTTGGGGCTATTCGTAGCCTTCATCGGGATAGGGCTAGGCCAACTTACCGGTATCCCCTACTTCGACGGCGGAGCCTCAGTCATCATCGGACTAATCCTCGGCGCGGTAGCATGCCTATTAGCCTGGGAGACCAAGGGGCTACTAATCGGCGAAGCCGCCGACGAAGGAGAGCAAAAACGCATCCGCGAGATCATCGCAGCCCATCCAGAGGTAAAGCAAGTCAACGAACTAATCACCATGCACATGGGCCCCCAAAACATCCTGGTAAACATAAGCCTAGACTTCAACGACGGCCTACCCAGCGAAACATTGGAAGCAACGGTGGCCAAACTAAACGCCCAAATCAAACAAGCCGTCCCCGACGTACACCGGGTGTTTATAGAGGCTGAATCCTGGACCGCCCATCGTGCCCAGCGGCAGCCTGTTGTGCGAATCGATGATGACTAAGAATTTGATCAAGATTCTGGATCAGTTGCCGGGAATGGCGAAGGTGGCTGGCCGCAGATGCTTCCGCGAATACATCGCCGACCCGATACCGCGCCATGTGCATGGTATTCATGGTGGTTACCAAAGTTGGACTCTGAGCGGCCACGTCCTGACTTTCTTTGACTATGACGCACCACTCGACCGAAACGACCTGCTCGCCAAGTGGGATCTCAAATCGCTCGATGGGGTCATGCCGGTAATGCGAGCAATCACGCGGAAGCATCTTGACAACATATCGACGGGATACACCAAGCCTTTGTCACCGAGTGGTGGTTCGAGTATCTGGCTTCTCCTTGACGAGGAGGCTGGCAAGGATGCTCTTTATGATGCAACGGCGTTCCTCTTGCATCCGTGCTATGAAATGGCCGACGACACTAATCCTCAAGCCCAGTAGGTCGGGCATTTCCCGACGCTTGGATCCACCGGCGGGTAATGCCTGCCCTACGACTGCTCTTGAGCTCATTCTTGATGCCGCCGATCGAAGCCAGCATGGCGAGACGAAATAAGCCTGACCCCGATCAAGAGGCATTGGCCAACACCGACAAGAGAGGGCGGGACGTGCTAGGCTCCTTATGAGCCTTGCCGCCTGAGGAGACCGTAGAATGACATTCCTCTATGCAGACTGGATACCTTCACCTGAGGGAGGATTCGAACCCGACCTGCCTGCAAACGACGGGTATGGATTGTATGGATCACCTGGGAGGGATTCTGGCTGGGCGTTGTTCTCTGTGTCCCTCACGGACGACGCAACAGTCGATAACCATATCTGCCCTGGAGCTGAATTGGAGGCACTACTCTATTCCGGCATGGCCTATCCACCTGCACTCGCGCTGTCGCGGGATGATTTGGAGCGACATTTCAAAAGGGAGAATCCTCCTCGGCAAGAGTTCGAAGCCTATTACTGCAAACGACTTTACCACTACCTTTCCAAGCAAGACACCTGCGGGTACCTGCTCGCCCAAGCTTCGCATGATGAGCTTGGCTACTTGACCAAGGGTGGCTTCTACTGGCTTGTCGGCTACCTTGCTGATAGGAAAATGGTGAAGTGGGTATCGGGCGACTACCACGTCTATACAAACGACGCAGCCCACTTTGACATCCCTCGGCACCGCCTCGTCCCGCTCTCGTGGAAGCCCATTGATCAGGATGAATTCGCATAATTGGCGGCGCTGGGGACTTAGGGGGTCATGTTTCCTCAGGCACGTAAACCGCGGCGCGTCAGCCTCATCGGTCAGCCCCATCAATTACGATTCCGCCTCTTCCCGCCTTCCCCTGTGGCCTCTGAGTAGTCTGTGGCTTACACCTCTGGGCCTTGGCCTTTGCTGTGGCGGGCGATGCCCGCCCTACGGTTGCTACGGTTGGTGAGGGCCGTTGCCATTGCGGAGGCTGGTCCTGGCTGCCTTGGCCCGGGAATAATTGCCCAATTGGCTCTGGCGAACCCTTGGGCTTGGCTCTTCGTACAGATATGGAGTGTTGCACCCTCGGCGGTTGACTTATGCGCCTGGATCGTGCTATCTATGCGGCCCTCGATTTTGCTGTAACCTTGTTTTTGGCGGGGTGTTGCGCCTCGCCTTGTTGTTTGGAGATCCTTCATGGCTCATGATCATGACTGTGACCACGGTGCCGGCGGCTTGCACCTGCACGACCACTTCGGCCTGCAGGAGATCGCCCGAGGCGCCGAAGCCCAGACCGGACGGGCTAGCCGACTGCTCATCCTGACCATGATGGGCGGCATGCTGGTCATCAGCTCCTTCCTGGCTGACCTGGATTTCCTTTTTCCAAACTCGCTGATTCAGTCGGGCCACGGTGAGTTGCGGAACCCCTACTCCGACTTCATCGCCCTGATCGCCGCCCTGGTGCTGGCGCTCCCGCTGGTGTGGCACGCCTTGCAGCACATCGTCGAGGGCGAAATCCACATGGACGAATTGGTGACCCTGGCTGTGGTGGCTGCCATCGCCCTGGGTGAATACCAAGAGGCTGGCATCATCGCCTTCTTCATGATCATCTCGAACCTGATCGAAACCCGCACCGCCCTGGGCGCCCGGGTTGCCATCGAATCGCTGCTACGCCTCACGCCCGACAAAGCATCTCGGCTAGAAGCCGATGGCGGCGAAGTGGAAGTCGAAGCCAAAGTGCTCAGACCAGGCGACATCATCCGCGTCCGCCCGGGCGAAAACATCGCAGCCGACGGCGAAGTCGCCAAGGGACAGTCCGAAGTCAACGAAGCCAACGTCACCGGCGAATCCCTGCCGGTCGAGAAAACCGAAGGCATCGAAGTATTCGGCGGAACCACCAACCTGACCGGTGCTTTGGAAATCAGAGTCACCAAGGCTGGCAGCGACACCACCCTGGCCAATGTACAACAGCTGATCTTGCGGGCAGAGCGAACCCGCATTCCCCTGGCCCGGCTGATCGACAATTATGCCGGCTGGTACACGCCGACCATCTTGATGTTGGCCGGCGTGGTGCTCTTCTTCTCCGAAGACAAGGCTGAAGGCATGACCCGGGCAATCACCATGTTGATCGTAGCCTGCCCCTGTGCGCTGGTCTTAGCCACGCCGACAGCGATGGTGGCTGCCTTGAGTTGTGCCGCCCGCCTGGGAATCCTGATCAAGAACGTGGTAACCCTCGAATACGCCCGGACGCTGACGGCCATCGTCTTTGACAAGACCGGAACGCTGACCACCGGCGAGTTGTCCGTGTCGCAATTGAACCCAGCTCCAGGCATCGACGGAGCAGAGATGCTCGCCTGTGCGGCCTCAGCGGAACATTTGAGCAAGCACCCAGCGGCCAAGGCACTCGTAAGGGTTGCCCGCGAAGCAAGAATCGAACTGGGTAGCGCCGAGCAATTTGAAGAAATCTCCGGTCGAGGTGTCGTCGCCCGAATTGATGGCGAAGACGTCCGCGTGGGTCGGGCCAATTGGCTCGGCGAGAACGGCGTGGATATGGGCATCACCAAGACCAAGGGGTTCGAAGAGCCTGAAGGTCTGAGCCTGCTCTACGTTGCCCGCAACGGCAAGTGCATTGGTTGGATCGGCTTGGAAGACAAGACCCGCTCCGAAGCCAGGGCAGCCATCGACGAATTGCGCGAATTGGGCATCAAGAACTTGACCATGGTTACCGGCGACAAATGGTCGGTAGCGCGTCGCGTCGGTCAAGAAATGGGCTGCACCGAAGTGCTCGCTGAGGTTCTGCCGGCCGAGAAACTCGATCTGGTCAATGACCTCAAGCAGCGCGGGCACCGGGTAGCCGTCGTCGGTGACGGCGTCAACGATGCCCCCGCACTAGCGGCTGGGGATCTGGGCATCGCCATGGGAGCGGCTGGTAGCGACGTAGCCATCGAATCCGCATCCATCGCCCTGATGAACAACGACCTCTCCCGCCTGCCGTTCCTCATTCGCCTGTCAAGAGACACCACACGGGTGATCTCCCAGAACCTGATCTTCGGCGTAGCCTTCATCGTGGGCACCGAAATCCTGGCAGTCTGGGGTCCGCTGACCCCAATCATGGGAGCCTTCCTGCACACAATTTCCACTGCGGTCGTGATCATGAACAGCGCTCGCCTGGTTCGCAGAGGGGACCACATTCAAGTAACCGCGCCAGCGGCGCCCGCAACCGCCCAAGCAGATGCCGGCCATGCACCGCCCAAGCCAGCCGTAGTGCCAGGCTAAGGCACTTACAACTAGCCTTCTGAGCCTCGGCAAGGGCGTGGCGTTCTATGGCTTTAGCACAGCCCGCATCTTGGCAACATGATTTAGAAACTTCCGGTGCGAATCGTTGGCGTCTATGGGCACGACCTTGCGCATGGAGAACGCATAGCATCCATCAGTTTTGGTGGCCTCGACATAAGCATCATCGGCTGACCTCTCTAAGATATAGGATTGGCTGCAACCCTGGGATCGATCCTTGAGGGCTACGACTCCGGCATTACTTCCCCGCAGGCGATAGAAGAAACGAGTGCCATTATTGCCCACACGAACAATGAACGTCGGCGATCCGGCCAGCTCATCGTCCGATCCAGCTGCCCCAATCCCCTCTTCGATGGATGCTACAATCTGGTCTGTTTCCACCATGGGCGACTGATCTTGGGCCAGGATCCAACCGCCACTTAGATCGAGTGCCGGCGCCGCTTGGACGATGGGGTATGTACCAATTTTTGGTGTGCAGCTGGCGGTGTGGCCAGGCCTGAATCCCAGAATTGCCCACAACACCTTGCTCTTGTCATCCGGATCAAGCACCTCAATAAGCTCATGGATGTCGCCCGAGAGGACTTGGCCGACTGGCCAATCCAGCCCGTTGGGTTTAGGTCCATTCCGGCGCGACTTAGCATTGCCAGCGACGTCCACATAGACGGGTCGGTGGAAAGTCCAGTTTTGCGACACCTGCGCAGTCTGCATGTCCGCCGTGGGTTTGCAATCTGCACAACCAGCCTGCATTGCACCAAGCACTACTGCCAAGATCATCAATAATCGCATCATTCAAGAAGCCTCCCTCAATAAACCCGCACATAGCGTGCACAAACCCGTCTGATCCACGCAGCCAATTCCGCGGCCAACAAAAGGGCCAAAATTGGAACGGCTGGATTCAACAACAGATGATATGATCGCACCACCAGGAAGCTGGCCAAGACTACCAGTCCGGCGAGCACCAACAACGCCGTCGCCCTGACTCGCCCAGCGCCGTCCGTAGCAATCCCAATGCCCAGGCCCAAGAGGGCCAATCCGGCTGTCGGGATGATGATGGAGATCACGGCGCCAGAACTGGTCAGCACTAGCAAGTTCAACAACCGCTCGATGGCGGCGGCAACGCCGTACAGGCTGGGCAACTCTCGACCGTCGCTATATGGGAACCGACTAGTGGCTGATCGCATGTCGCCGATCACGACGGCATGACCGCCGAGCCATTCGGTCAATTGGCTCGCGTTTGCCTTCAAGGCCTCGCCGTATTCCAAGGTAGCTCCCGACAAGACCTCATCTGAAGGAACCTCGATCATCAGGAGGGGAACCAAGTCATTCTTTCGGACCCCCGATTGCGGTGAATCTTCATCGCACTTCCAGATCGCCGATGGAGCGAATGACTCGGGCGTGCCTATCCACTGTTTCGTGTTGGGCAAGTCCGGGTGTGGCCTCCAGTAGGCCAAGGTGACTCGCTGGGCATCCGGATCGATATCAATATTCGCCATCGTTCCAGGCCTTCGATAGGAAGCAGCCGCTCCGAGCACCAAGGACATCGTCGGATCAAAAGGGGGCCGCTGCACAGCGAGGTGGTATTGCCACGGTTTGTCTGCCCGCAGAATAGACGATGTACCACCCCAGCGCACCGCGGGTGCGATCGCCGGACTGACGCGGGGGAAGCCTTGCTCGTTGGGCTCCCAGTTGCTCACGCCAACGTGGACAGGAATACCGCGGTCAGTCAACGCTTCGACGCCCTTGCGGAAATCCTCGTCGTACGGCGTCAAAGACGAAAACGACAGACCAAGGGCAACGACCCGCGGATTCGCCAGGGCCAATTTCTCCAGCAAGCGACCGTGCAGGCGGCGGAGGCTCTTTAGCTTGGCCGGATCAACATCCGTCAGCCCTTCACTTCGCGCCAGCCCCGCAATGTCCGTTTGGTCGGTTAGGGCGATGATGCGCACATAGTTCAAGACGGGGCCTGGGGAATTTTGGCGGGCAGCGGTCATCGCCCATTGCTCAAAGGTGCGGCGAACCGGCGTCCAGTCATCGAAGACGACGCCACCTACATAGTGCGAAAACGTGACCGAAGCGATCAACGCCATTACGTACGCCATCGCCCGATGTCGTCGGGTGACCTCCCGCGAGCGCATCTTCAGCACATAGAAGGTGCTGTCGCGCTTGGCTTCTATGGGTTCGTTGGCGAGATAACGGCGGACGTCGCCAGCCAGTGCAGACGCAGATTGGTACCGCCGCTGCATACCCTTAGCCAGGCACCGTAGGGTGATGGTTTCCAAGTCGTTATCTATCGGGCAATTTCGGGAGCGGGAAGCATGCCCTGAAGACTCTTGGACACCCTCGCCGCTCGACCATTCTGCTCTTGGAGAAGCCGGCGGTGTTTCAGTGATATGACCTACGACCTCCGTAATCGAGCCGGTCACTGGGTAGGGAAAGTGACCGGTCAGAATCTGATAAAGAACGATACCCAGCGAATAGACATCCGTGCGGGCATCCATGGCCTCAATTCGCCCCAGGGCCTGCTCCGGGGCCATGTAGGGCAAGGTGCCCATGATATCGCCAGAGAGTGAAACCATGCTGTCGGCAGGCCCCTCGATCACCTTGGCCAAGCCGAAGTCGAGCACCTTGGGCATGCCACCAGCCTCAACCAGGATGTTCGACGGTTTCAAATCGCGATGGATCACGCCGGAAGTGTGGGCAAAATCAACGGCTTCACAAACCACGGTGAACAGATGCAGCACTTCACGAAGAGCGAGGTCATGGTTGCGGACGAATTGCTGGAGGGGCACCCCCTGCACATAGTCCATCACGCAGTATTGCAGGCCACCGTCAATCTCTCCGGAATCGAAAACAGCTACGATGTTGGGATGTTTCAGGCGAGCTACCAATTCGATTTCTCGTTGAAACCGACGCCTGCTCGTTTCTGAAGCGAGGGCCCCGCCGTGCAAGACTTTGATGGCGACCTCGCGTTTGGTCGATTTTTGATACGCCCGAAACACAACGCCCTGGCCGCCGCGATGCAGCTCCTCAATCATCTCGTAGCCCGCGATTTGAAGTGAAGAGGCCGTCGGCGTGCTTAACTGGGCAGGGGCGGCCGTACGCGTTTCTAAATCGCCGCTCGCGCCGGCAGCGGTGGCCTCGAAGAGTTCTGGCTGGTGATCAGGCCGATGCGGATCCATGGCTCATCTTCAGAATAAGTTCACCCAAAAAGCAACCCCGACAGGAACCTACTAACCGAGCCAGCATGCTTTGGCAACATGAATACGCCGACCAGAAGTTAATTCTTGAATGAAAGACGCCCGAAACCACGGAATAATCGATTCCCGCATATCGTTCTTGAAAGGCGGCACTATTTGCGCAAGCTAACCAGAATCTCAAACGGGCCGATGACCAACTCGTCGTGATCGTTCAAGGTGCCTTGGTCTACCTGTTTGCCATTGATGGTGATGCCGTTCTTGCTTTGAAGGTCTTTGATTTGCCAGTCCTTGCCCTTCGGCTCCAACCTGCAATGGTGGCGGGATATCAGTGGGTGGACCAATTGCCAGGTGGCTGTGTCGCAGGTGCCGATGAGGATGGTCTCAGGCGGCAGGACGTTCAGCGTGGGGTAACCAATGCTCGGCCCCTTGCGAACAATCAGCGAGATCGGCGGCGGCGTTGGATCTGTGGGCACGTTTTCAGGTAAGCGGCCAAACCGCAGTCGGTAGCCGCCCAAGTCAATCACGTCGCCCTCGTCCAGAACGAATTCTTTAATGCGGGTATCGTTCACCAAGGTCGCCCGCTCTTTGCTGATCGGCTTGAGCAGCCAGTCGCGGTCCCGAAAGTCGAGCTGGCAGTGAGCTTTGGATACCCGGATCGATGGCAAGGCGATCATGCACTGCGGATCACTTCCGATGGTCACGCGCCGCCCTTCGACCAAGTCGATGCGATGGCCCACCATTTCTGGACCCGCGGTAATTCGCAGGAAACAATCGGGTACCGGAGCGGCTAAGCGGTTCTGCAGATATTCGTTCAGATTGATACCCAACTGCTCGGCCAGGGCTTGGTCGTAGTCCTGCTTCTTAGCGTGATTGCACAGCACGACACGGGCCGTGGCGATTTGGGTCATGATGTCTTGGACGCTTTGGCGAATCTGATGGTCAGGATGATCCTCGAACGGCTTGATCCGGCGGAATTGCTTTCGGCTGGCGTGCTGGATGCGTTCGGGGTGACTGCAAAATAATTCCAGGAGAAGCAACTGGTAATAATGTGGTGGGCGATCTCCAGAGGGAAGGTCGAGAAACTCGGCGTAGAGATCTTCCCCGGCCTTAGAGCCTGAGGTGTTGGCGGGGGAATCCGTCACTCGTCTGCCTCCATCAACTTCGTCAAGTTTTCAGCCATGGAGCTGATCTCTTTCTTCTCGAACCCGGAATTCCGCACGATCTCCACCTCGGCTGCCACGTTATTGCTCAGTTCCATCGCCCGTACGCGCAACCGACCACTTGGGTCGAACGTAAAGGTCACTTCGACGGGTGATCCCTGCGGAAGATGGTCAGGAAGTTTGTCGATCACGCATTCACCCACATAGGTGCATGCAGCTGGGTCTCGACTCTCGCCTTCCATGACCGGCAGGCGGACCGTAGTTTGATTGGCTGCTTCGGTGCCGAAGATTTTCGTCCGAACAGAGGGCAGCGGCGTGTTACGATGGATGATTCGCGCATGCACGATGCGGTTTTCACGCGGCGACCGCACCACTACACCGAGGCTGTGGGCGTTGACATTCCCGAGTTGGACACTCTTGACCGCCTCAGCCACCGACTCATCGAAGATGGGGTCCATGTCACTGTCAGAGTCATCTGGATCGAGCGGCTTGGCTATCTCCAACTCCTCGGCCTCGCGCTCGTTCAAGGCGGTAATCGGTTGCCCGCGATTTAGCTGAATGATAGCAGCGTGAATGGCAGCCCCATGCGAGACGATTTCCTCTGGCGCAGCGGCCATCACCGGCTCTTTCCCAGAGATGAGTTCGAGCATCTGGGCGATGCAGGGCATGCGCGTTGAGCCGCCGACCAGCAGGGCAGTGTCGATTCGATCCCAGGTGAGCATGGCGTCCTCCAGCAGCATCTCGGTGGACATCTGCATTCGGGTGACCAAATCGCTGGTCAGTTCCTCGAACTGCCCTCGAGAAATGGGGATGCTGAGTTTTCGGCCCAAGTGCTCAGCCATGATCACTGTCTGCATTCGCTCGGTGAGTGCTCGCTTGGCCAACTCACAGGTGCTGCGGATGCGGATGGTTGATCCAGGGTCGTCTCGAGGGTCCACGCCGAACCGTCGGGTGAACTCATCACAGAACGCCCCTAGTAGCCGCTCATCGAAATCGATGCCCCCCAAGCGCACTTCGCCGCCCGTAGCCAGCACCTCGAAATTATTGCTGTCGATTCGAATAACGGTGACATCGAATGTGCCGCCGCCAAGATCAAAAACCAAGGTTGTGTTGGGAACGGTGGCTGCCACAGTAGCAACGTCAAATTGTTCAGAGCTACCGCCCCGCCCGATGTATTCACCAAAGGCATGAGCCAAAGCCGCGGCGGTGGGTTCGTTGAGCACGTCCACCACGCTCAAGCCGGCGATGCGACCCGCGTCTTCGGTGGCTTTGCGTTTTGTGTCACCGAAGTAGGCAGGCACGGTGATGACAGCTTCGCGAACAGGCCCGATCTCTTTCCGGGCATCGAGCACGAGCTGCTTGAGGATCAGGGCTGACAGCGCTTCGGGGGAGAATTCTCGTCCGCCCAGCGGATCGCGGTAGAGTTTCTCGCCGATGTCTCGCTTAATGTTGGTGGCTGTTCGATCTGGATTCTTGGAGGCGTTTTCGCAAGCCTCCCGCCCGACGAAGATCCTGCGATCCGAGCCAATCTGAACAACCGAGGGAGTGAGCACGTCGCCTAGCTTATTGGGGATGTTGACCGCGTGGCCTTTGGCGTCTACGTACGCGATCGCTGAGTTGGTGGTACCCAGATCAATCCCGACGATGCGTTCCCTGTACTTCCCCATTGCTGCAAAAACTCCATCCGGCGGTTCGTGGTAGGCTTGCCGAACCGCAAGTGTACGCAGCCCAGGGGGGAGATTCAACGGCGTGAAATTGCCGGATGGAGTCAGCCCCAAATCGCGGATGGGCGGCTGGCAATTGGGGTCATAGGGGGTAACACTTGTGTAACTCAAACCGAACTAGGATCAGCCCACCGCCACCGTGCTGTGCCTGATGCCACGGCTGGGAAGGGCTGTCCTTCCAGCTTGGTGCCCTCGAGCAAAACGCCCGCTAAGCCGCGGTCGAGGCGGTTTTGGACAAGTTTGGCAGCATTACGGACGATGTTCTGTCGTGCGGATGAATCAGCCCAATCAGGCCACTTGGCCTGGGTTTTGGCCGTACGCACTGCAGCGTCGGTCTGACTTTGGACTTGTCTGGAATGGTCCGGGACGCTTAGATGGAGCGATGGTGGTGGGCACGCACATGAGTGCATCACTAGAAATACGTTCTTGATTGAAACAAACCGCAAGGATTTTCACAGAACTACGAGAGCAGGAGCATTGGAGACTGTCATGGATCGAAAGACAACAGTTTGGAGCAAACTCACGCGTGTGGCAGAGGCGCGCACCGTTACCGCCCTGATCGTGCTGTTTGGGGTTGGGACGGGTGTCAACACAACCTGGGCGCAAGATGCCAAACCTGCGGCAAGCGACAAGGCAGCCGCACCTGCCAAGAGCCAAGATCCTGCTTCGGCAGACAAGTCAAAAAACTCGGTAGAATTGGTCCCGATCAAGGCACCCCCAGCCAACGTGCTCAAAGCCGCCAAGCAGCGGTCCAAAGCCAAGCCGGCCGTGACGACTACACCGACCGGGCCGGTCACCGGCGCCCCCGCCATCCGCATCGCAGAGACCGTTCATGATTTTGGCGAGAGCTGGACGGGCGGCACGCTCGATCATGTATTCCAGATCAAGAATGAGGGCGACCAGGTTCTCAAGCTCCTCTCGGTCAAACCTTCTTGCGGATGCACCGTCGCTAAGGGCTACGACAAAGAAATCCCTCCTGGCGGCACCGGCAAGATTCCTGTTTCGCTAAACACCAAGAAAGTTCGCAACAAGTTCACCAAGAACATCACGGTCAATAGCAACGACCCTGCCACGGCCTCGTTGCGGCTTCAGATCACCGGCATCGTCAAGTCATACGTTGACGTCGCCCCGCGAACCATCGCTCTGGGCCACATCAAGGAGGGCGATCAAGCGACCAAGTCCTGCAAGCTGCTCAACAACACGGACGGCATGATCGAGTTGAAACTTGAACAGGCCAAGTCAGGCCCGTTCACGGCTGAGTTGGTCGAACGCGTGCCCGGCAAAGAGTTTCAGCTCAAAGTAACCGCAGCCCCACCTTTCAAGCCGAAACTCAACAACGGCAAGTTCATCATCACCACGAACGTCCCCAAGCAGCCCCGGATCGAGGTCCCGGTGACGGCCTACGTTCCTGCACGGCTCGATTTGCGTCCCGAGACGTTGGTTCTCCCTTCGTCCAATCGCAACGAGCAGAAACGTTTGATCAAATTCACCAATAATGGCGAAAAGCCGGTCAAGGTGCTCTCAGCTAGCGTGAGCGACGACACCATTGCGGTCGAGGTGATTGAACGCTCCGCCGGCAAAGCCTATGACATCAAGGTCACCATCCCGGCTGGCTACAAGACGCCCAAAGACGCCAAGATCATCACACTGGTAACTGATGACAGCGAAAAGAAGGAAATCAACATCCCCATCAAGGGTCGACCGGTCAAGAAGCGTCCTGCCGAAAGCTTGCTCGGCACCATCTCTCCGACGGCTGAATTTACTACGCGGGCCGGCGTGACCATCAACACGGGAAGCAAGCTGGGCAAGATCACCGTTCTTGATTTCTTCGCCAGCTGGTGCGGTTACTGCAAGAAGCAGATCCCGCAGGTCTCAACCATGTATACCGAGAAGTTCAAAGACAACCCAAATGTGCAGTTCATCGGGGTCAGTGCTGACATCCTCAAGACCGAAGGCGTGACCAATCCCCGTGCCCGCACTCTTGAGCAGGTGGATGGCGTCTGGGCAAAAGCGTCCAGCGGTGCTTTTGAGTTGGCCCTCGATCCAAACGGAAACACCAAGAAACTCTTCAAGGTATCTAGCTATCCAACGTTGATGCTGTTGAATAAGGACGGTAAGGTCGAAGCGGTTCACTTTGGTGCAAAGGCAGACCTACCTCAAATTCTGGCTGGACAGATCGAAAAGCTCCTGGCCGGCAAGAGTCTTGTCTCTTCAGGACCTACCCCGGTAGCCAAGCCTCAACCTACGCCCAAGCCGACCGTCGTCACCGTCAAAGGCACAGCTGACGCAGCTCCGGCCGAGGCTGACAAGATCAAGGAGAACGCCCAGCCCGAGGATTCCGACGCGACCTCGATGGCTAACTATAGCGTGAAGAAAAGGTCGAAGGTCGACTAGCGATACCATCCAGTATAGCTTCAGAACTAGAGCGAACCCGCCGGGGGGCAACTGAGCCTCGGTGGGTTCGTGCTTGCGCTACTCATGGAATTGGGGAGACGTTGTTGCCTACGTATGGGGCAATACTGCCAGCGGCCGTTGGAGGAATGGCTGTTCGACGCCCTACGGCATGTTCTTAGCCTGGGTATAGCAGATCAGCTTGTAGGCCAACCTCGCGGCGAGGAACTCGGTTACATTTTGACCTGGAATCGGGGCTACTTCTACGATGTCCGCAGCGACGATATTCTTCTCCGCCGCCACCACCCGCAGGAGCGCGGTCACCTGGTACCAATCAAGGCCGCCTGGCTCGGGAGTGCCCGTGCCTGGTGCGTAGGCTGGGTCGAACCCATCAATATCAACCGTGACGTAGACGTTGTCGGTCAGCCCATCCAAGGCGCGATCCACCCACTCATCCGAAAAGCAACAATCACGGGCGGTGATGGGCTCGATTCCGTTTTTTCGGCAATAGAGGTGCTCCTCCTTGCACACGTTGCGGATGCCCACCGGAACGATTGACTCAACATAGCCAAGGCAACGCCGCATCACCGAAGCATGAGAAAACGGTGACTGCTGGTAGGTATCCCGAAGATCGAGGTGGGCGTCGATTTGCAGTATGGACAGTTTTTTGTATTTGGCACAAACCGCCCTGACCAAACCGCCAGTCACGCTGTGCTCGCCCCCGAGTGCGAGCAGAAACTTTCCGTCGCGCTCAATCTTACGAGCGGCCTTGAAGATGTCTTCGTTCATCTGCTCAGGCCCGCTCATGTTGGGCATCAGTGGATCCAGAGTGGCGATACCCTGCTTGTGGAATTCGCGTTCCAATTCATCGTCGAACAATTCAACTTGTTGTGAAGCGGTGATGATCGCGGCAGGGCCTTCCCGCGTTCCGGTCCGATAGCTTGTCGTGGAGTCGTACGGAACGGGCAACACAACGAACCGGGCGGCATCGTAGCCGCTGAATTTGTCTTCAAGGCCCAGGAATGTACGGGGGATTGTTTCCACGTCTCATTCTTCCATTTATTGATAGTTACGTTTTCTCAAGATTGATCAAGACGTCCACATGCCAAGCTCAAGGGCACAACTTGGAAGGCCCTGCACAGCCCCAGCTCAGCGTTGACACTGCCTGCGCCCGCCCCTACAGTGTTCG
This sequence comes from Phycisphaerae bacterium, assembly GCA_029260235.1. GTDB lineage: Bacteria > Planctomycetota > Phycisphaerae > UBA1845 > UBA1845 > OFTM209. The sequence continues at coordinate 35,568 of JAJDDP010000080.1, forward strand.
CCAATACGCGGTCAAAAGCAGCCCAGGGCTTCGCAGGTGACCACCGATTGTATGGTGTCTGAAGTCCTGATCAATCAGGAATATTCTTCGCCCCTGGATAGTTGGCTTCATTGGATGGTGCCCAAGGCCCATCCCCCCAGTCGTTCGCCAGTGAATCCGGCGGACATACGTTGAAACAGCGCGAGACAAACACGTGAATCCATTCCTCATTTGGTTGGTTGTTCTGACATTTGGCATGGCCACCGGATGTCTTGCGGTTTACGGGTTGCACCTCTATGTCTTGCTCTTCCTGTTTCGGCGTCGCAGCAAGGAACAGAGAGCCAGCCAACACGACATCATCGAGTCGTTTGCCTCCCGCCCTGACTCGGATTGGCCGGTGATCACCAGCCAGATTCCTCTGTTCAACGAGCTGCAGGTCGCCCGAAGGGTGATGGAGGCCGTGGCATTGATGGACTACCCAGCAGGCCAACATGAAATCCAAGTGCTCGACGACAGCAATGACGAGACCCGAGAAATTGTCGATCAAGCGGCGGCTGACCTGCGCCAACGTGGATATGACGTGACTGTGGTCCGACGTGCAGATCGTCGAGGCTATAAGGCTGGGGCGTTGGCCATTGGATTGGAGCAGTGTCGTGGCGAATTCGTATCTGTTTTCGATGCTGATTTTGTTCCACCGACCAACTTCCTTAGGAGAGCGGTCCCCTTGCTCGTAGACGCGCCGGACTTAGCCTGTCTGCAAGGACGGTGGGCACATCTAAACGAGGGCGAGTCGTGGCTGACTAAAGCACAGGCGCTGGGCATCGACGGCCACTTCGCCATCGAGCAGGGCGCCCGGGCCTGGAATGGGCTGATGATGAACTTCAACGGCACAGCAGGCATCTGGCGCAAAGCAGCCATCGACGATCCTGATGTGGGCGGATGGAGTGGAGATACCCTGACAGAAGACTTGGATCTTTCCTACCGCGCTCAATTGGCGGGCTGGCGTATCGACTACTGTTTGGATTTGCCCTGCCCTGCTGAGTTGCCCGGCACGGTCCCTGCACTTAAGAGCCAGCAGCGCCGTTGGGCGACCGGCTCGATTCAGGTTTCCTGCAAACTCCTTCCCAGGATATGGCGCCATGGCAAACTGTCCTTTGGACAGAAACTAGAAGCCACGCTCCACCTGACGCATTACTCGGTGGCCCTGTGGATGCTAATGTTGGCGGTCATCGCCAGACCCATGCTGCTATTGGCCTCGGTGGAGAGTCCGATGCTAGGCCAATGGCTGTGGGCGATCTGGATTGCAGTTTGCGTCTCAGCCGTCGCTCCTTCCTTGACTTACGCCTATGCCCGACACAGCTTGGGCGGTGGATTTTCGGGAATCAGAACCATTCCATCCATGCTGGTTGTGGGTATGGGACTATGTGTCAGCAATGCTGCGGCTGTGCTTCGAGGCATGGTACTCAAGGGCGGCGAGTTCGTCCGTACGCCGAAGTCTGGCAGCCTGAAGAGCGCCCGGCAATCCAGTAGTTACCGTCCACTGCAAGACAACCTGTGGCTTGTCGAGCTTGCCTTGGGGGTATACTGCGGACTTAGCTTCGTATTCTACATAACCCATTTCAAGATCTTCTTCAGCATATTCCTATTCTTGTATGCCGTAGGATTTTTGATCATCGGGTGGAAGTCCAAGCCCACAACAACGCCCAAGGCTGGTCCATCCCCAGAGGCGCCGGATGAACTCCGAAGCGAACATGCCGAAGCTGTGCCCGCCGCAGGTTGACCCAGGCGCGGGAGAAGCACTCCCCAGCGCGAATCCCCCAGGCATCATAGCCATCGTCGGGCTGCTGCTCATCTGCCCTATGGTTGTCTTACCGGCGGTCTGGGGCGAAGTCAGCAGTCAAGTTCTCGAGTTTCAGCTTCTCTACGGCCTAGCCTTTGTTGGCTTCCTGATCATCGCATTTAGGGTGTCTCGTTATGGCACCCACTGTGGACTTAGCAAGTGGCGCTGGTGGTTTTTTGCCTGCGTGGTTCTCAGGATCATCCCCTGGGGGGTTACTCCAAGCGATGACACCTATCGCTACGTTTGGGAAGGCAAGATCCAACAACACGGCTTGAACCCCTACGCTCTCCCACCCGACGCGCCTGCCCTGATGCATCTCCGAGATGAAGACTGGTCTCGGATCAACCATCCCGACTACCGCACCATCTATCAGCCGTTGGCCCAGCTCGAGTTCCTGCTCGTCAGCACAATCAGTCCGTCGATCTTGGCGATCAAGGCGGCGCACATCTTCTGGGATATGCTAACCGTGGCTTTGCTAGCCGCCTGGCTGAAGGCTTCAGGGAGGAATCCGCACCTTGCTTTGATCTATGGTCTATGCCCCCTCACTCTGACTGCCTTTGCGATTGACGGGCATCTAGACAGCTTGATGTTGGCCTGTTTGGCTGGGATGGGTTTGGCTGCCCAACGAAAGAAATACAAGTTGGCCGCGATTGCCTTGGCTGGGGCGATCGGGGCCAAGATCATCGCTATCTTGCTGCTTGGTTGGCTTGTTATGCGGAGTTGGCGAGCTGCCCTTCTCTGTTTAGCCTGCGTCGCCGCGATGTATCTGCCGTATGCGTCGGCTGGTTGGGGTTTGACCGAGAGCCTCTTTCGCTTTGCAGGCAGTACGGCCTTCTTTGGTTTGGGGCACCCGCTCATCACCAGGTTGGCGAATGAGTCGGCGGCAAGGTGGACAGGGGTCGCTCTTATCGCGTTCGCCGCAGCTTGGTCGATCCGGCGGCGCGATTCACTCGAAGGTTATGGCGCAACCACCATGGCCTGCCTCGTTCTGGTCTCGCCGATTGTACATTTCTGGTACCTAACTTGGTTCCTCATGTTTGCGTGTGATCGCCCCCGTTGGAGCTGGTTGCTGCTGACTGGCACCATGGTGTTCTACTTCGAAGCCGAGAAGACCCGCGCTGAGACCGGAACCTGGACGCTACCAACATGGGTATGGTGGGCAACTTACAGTCCGTTTGTTGTGCTTTGGCTGGTCGAGACCATCTGGCTGCTCAAGAGCCGCACGAGGCTTGAGAAAACGGTAGCGTGATCTCCACCCAGGCGCACGGCCCGCACTACTCTGTATTTGGTGGAATCGGGTACTTGCCTTGGTAGTCAATTGGCCCAGCCACATCATGGGATTTGAATTCGATGAATCCCTGATTTTCAAAGCGTTCGGCGATTCGACGAATCACATCTAGGGCATCGGTCAGCCTTTGGATGCTCAAGACGAACGACTCGTACATCCGGTCATCTCGCAGCAGCAAGCCAGCTGTCCCACCTCCCTGGGCCAAGTCTCGCGAGACACTGTTCAAGTTGACCATCAACTCGGAAAGTTGATCCAGGGCGGGGATCATGCGGGCCAAGATCTCATTAATGCCTTTGTTGGCATCAGACAACCCAGAATCAAGCTTTTGGGCGATGGAGCTGGTGTCGGTTTCGAGCTGATCCATCATCCGCCGCATGGTGATCATCGCCTCACGCCCCTCGACGGTCATCCGCTCGAAATTCGACACGGCGTTCAGGACTGACGGTTTGAATTCCGGATCCGCAAGGATGCCGTTCAATTCGCCAACGGTCAGATCGAACCGCTGGATGAGCGTGTAGAGGTTGGCGGTGATCCCCGCAGCCGCTGCCCCTGGAGCATCCACCTGATTGATGGACCGAATCTCGAACAAATGGTGCAGGTCGGTGGCCAACGGGGTGGCTGCCTCAGCCAGGTTGCCGATGTGAATCGCTGTCTCCTCGATAGAGACAGCCAGCGTTTCGGGAATCACGTCGCCGAAAGGGTTGCCCATGACGCCGTCAATCCTCGCGTGTTTCTTGTCCAGCGGATTTGTCGCTATCTCGGGAACAATCAGGGTAATGTTACCTCGACCAAGTCCCAACAATCCGGGTGTCACTTCTGCCTTGGCCAGGGAAGGAATAAGGTACTGGTCTTTGATTAGGCCGATAACCCTGACGCCAAGACCTGGACGTTCCAGATCTTCAAATTCCATCCGATCAACCCGACCGATCTGCACCCCGTTCAAGTTGATGGGCATGCCTCCAGTCACGCCGCTCACTTCTCGAAATCTAATCTGGAGTTCGTACTCAGCCCCGCCCAGCCACCCGGGCTGCTCGCCGAAGATGATCATCAGCGCCCCTAGGGCAGCTAGGCCTGACATCATAAATCCACCGACCAGGATGTTTCGTTTTGTTTCCTGCACTGGTCAGCCTTTCCTTTGAAGACTCATCATATCCTCTCGGGATGCACGCCCTTGGACGAAATCCCGAACTCGCTCATCATCGGTTCCGGTCAACTCAGCCGGAGTGCCATCAAAGATGAATCTGCCCTCGAGCAACATCAGAATCCGGTCGGCGACTTTGTTGGCAGAGGCCATATCGTGTGTGACCACGATGCTCGTGGCTCCGGTTTCCTGCTTGAGCTTGATGATCAACTCATTGATCACGTCCGCCCGCGGTGGATCCAGACCAGTCGTCGGCTCGTCATACAGGATGACCTCCGGGTCCAAGGCAATGGCCCGGGCCAAAGCAACCCTCTTTCGCTGGCCCCCTGAAAGATCAGCCGGCTTCTTGCTCTGAATGCCATCCAAACCCACCATGGACAACTTCTGCGCGACGATTTCTTTGATCCTTGCCTCGGCTAGCTTACGATGCTCAACCAACGGGAAAGCTAAGTTCTCCTCGACGGTCAGCGAATCAAACAATGCCGACATCTGGAACAGATAGCCAAAGTGGGTGCGAAGCTCGGTCAATGCTCGCCGCTTCATTCCGCCGATCACCTGACCCCGATAGCGAACCTCGCCCTTTTCCGGGTCTAGCAAGCCGACGATGTGCTTGAGCACTACGCTCTTGCCCGCACCGCTTTCGCCGATGATGACGGTGGTCTCGCCTTTGTTAAGTCGAACATTGATGCCCCGCAGCACATGCAGATCGCCGAATCGCTTGTACACATCCACCAACTCGATGATTGGACGCCCATCGACATCGGCTGCTTCCGGATTGGCCGTAGCCTGTTTGTCAGCCACCTCAGCCACGCTTTGGGCACCCCTACATCACTAACGACTTGAACCCGTACAGTGCCTTGTAGACCCCTTGCAGAAACGTCGCCAGGAAGAAATCGATAGCTAGGATCGCAATGAAGCTGGCGACAAATGATTCGGTGCATGCCCGCCCCACGCCCGATGCCCCATGGCGACAGTGGAAACCTTTGTAGCAAGCGATCATGCCGATTGCGCCGCCAAAAGCAACACTCTTGATGAAACCAACCATCAGATCCCAACGCTCTAGCGCATCCTTGGTGAAATACCAGTAGGGTTCCGAGGGGACATTCTTCAGCTCAACGGCTACAAAAAAGCCCGAGAGGCAACCGGCCAGATCGGCAAACACGGTCAATAGCGGCGTGAGCAACAAACATGCTAAGAAACGCGGTACCACCAGGTGGCGAATTGGGTCGGACCCCATCGCCCGAAGAGCGTCCAACTGCTCGGTTACGTTCATGGTGCCCAGCTCTGCAGTCAGCGCCCCGCCGACCCGGCCTGCCAGCATCACCCCGGCGAGCACAGGCCCCAACTCTTGGACCAAGGTCATGTTGACCAAGATGCCCATCCGCTGCTCGAAGCCAGCCGCCGCTAGCTGGTCATAACTCTGAATCGCCAAGACCAAGCCAACGAACATCCCGGTGATCAAGACTACCGGCAAAGTGCGGTTGCCTACTTCATAAAAATTGGGCATAACCAAGCGCCAGGTCTTGTATCGAAAAAGACCCGGGCCTAAGAAACGGAGCGTTGTCCATGCGAACGTCCAGAACCGGCCGAAGGATTCGGTAGCGTGAATAGACTTGTAGCCAACTGTGGCTAAGAAAGACATGGCCAGCCCACCTGATGCCGAGTCGTTAAGAGAACTTCTGAAAATATGTAACCGCGCCCGCGGTGAGTGTCAATTGCGCGGTATTGCCCAGACCTTGCCGAATCTCGGTGAAATTTCGATTTGTTCAAGCCGCACTCAAGGGATAGGCTGTTCGTAGAACCGTCAGACATCGTCGGCAGGCGACCAGGAGGCCAACCCGTTGGTTCAGGATGACATATCCATACAACCAAACCGCGCAGAGATAGCCCGCGACTGGATGCTCGTATTCCTAGCCTGTGCCTTGTTGCACGGGCTGACCGCCTGTCGCGGGATTCAGTGGCAAGATCCGGGCTTCCACATTCTGCGCATTGTCGAGCATCAGCCAATCAACCCGCTGGGGTTGGCACTGAGCCATCCCCTACATCATTGGATGGGCAGATTCGCAGCCAGCCTCGGTTGTCTTGAGCCGAGCTTCGCCATCACGCTGGTCAGCGCCCTCGCTTCAGCCATTGCAGTAGCGAATATTTTCGGACTCGTGCGACTGATCACCGCCGGATTCTCCAGTCGCTGGCCTGCGGTTTTTGCGGCAGCGTCCTTGGCGTTGGCCAATACCTACTGGCAGATGGCCACCCGGGCCGAGTGCTATACCGTCTCAGCCGCCCTGCTCTCTGCTGAATGGTGGTGCTTGATCGCCTACACCCTGAATCACCGCAGCCGGTATCTAGCCTCGGCTTTCCTCCTCAACGGGGTTGGATTCTCCAACCACAACCTTGCCCTGCTGACCCTGCCGATTCTGGGTGTCATCATTCTTGTTGAGTTGTGGAGAAAAAACGTAAAGCCAACAACCTTGATCACGTCGCTGACCTTCTGGCTGGTCGGGGCATCGCTCTACCTGGGCTATGTCGTAGCCGACTGGCAAACCTCTGGAAACCTGGTCGAGACGGTGCGGTCCGCGTTGTTTGGGCATTCCTTTGCCAACCGCGTCTTGAGCGTCAACTTCTCGGCCAAACTTGTCGCACTGAGCATTGGGTTCATAGGTTTCAATTTCCCCAACCTGCTACTACCTCTGGCTGCCTACGGGGCGGGGGTCGCCAAGAAAATCCACCTTCCCAAACTGGCTCAGCAAGCACTATTGGCTGCCCTGGCGATTCACTTTGTTTTTGTGCTGCGCTACAACGTTCCGGATCAGTACATGTTCTTCGTGCCTGTATATCTGTTCATCGTGGTGTTCGGAGGAATTGGCTTTGCCGCGATCTTGCAACAACCACAATCCAGGAGAAGGAAGTGCATCATAGCAGCGGCCGTCGCCTTGCTGCTAACTACGCCGCTCACCTACGTGATTTCAACCGCAGCCGCTCGACGGTTTGATCTGCTTGCCGCTGTCGTCCGTGACAAGCCCTATCGCGACGACTACGTCTATGTGCTTATCCCCTGGTCGCTGGCTGAAAATTCGGCGGAGTACATGAGCCGCAAAGCCATGGAGCTCGCCCAGCCAAGCGGCACCATCTTCGTGGAAGACGAAATGGCCCGCTACGCCCTCGAATACCAGGCCCGCAAAGAGAACAACAGAAAGATCTATGTAGCCAAGGCGCAACCAGATGTGTCAGCGGCTCAGCTGCCCAACGCCAATCAGCCGATTGTCCTGGTCCCCGCAAGTCGAAACAAGCCCAGCATCAATGCCTCGGCCATTTCGTGGACCCGGGTCGGCGACCTGTATGTCGCTTCACTCACCCCATAGCGACGAACCGGGAGCCGACGGCCCGCCCCAATCGTATCGGCCTATTCCATGTCGCCCAGCAGGTGCCCCATTTTCTTCTGCTTGGTGCGCAGGTAGTGAACGTTGTGTTCATTTGGTGTGATGAGCAACGGAAGCTGCTCGGCAATGGTCAAGCCGTACACCTCCAGCCGGTTCACCTTCTTGGGATTGTTAGTCAAGATGTTGAGTTTGCTCAATCCCAAGTCGCGGCAGATTTGGGCCCCGATACCATAGTCCCGGCGATCAACAGGAAGATCGAGTTTCAGGTTGGCTTCGACGGTATCCAATCCGCCATCCTGCAGCTCGTAGGCTTTGAGCTTGTTGTGTAACCCGATTCCGCGACCCTCCTGCCGAAGGTAGATCAGGGCACCTGCGCCAGCCTTTTGAATCAACTGCAAAGATGTGGCCAACTGCTCACCGCAGTCGCATCGGGCAGAGCCCAACACATGACCGGTGAAGCATTCAGACTCCACCCGGATCAAGACCGGTTCTTCATGCTGAATCACCTTCCCATGATCGTCTAATTCGCCGATGCCGCCGCAACAGACCGCCATGTGCGGCTCCGGGTCGATCGGGGAGTGGTACTCGATGAGCCTGAAGTCTCCGTATCGAGTCGGAAGGTTGACGGTTGCTCCCCGCTTGACGAACTTCTCGTGCTTCTGACGGTATTCAATGATCGAGGCCACCGTATACATGTTCAAGTCGTGCTCTTTTGCGAACTGCGTCAAATCCGGAACCCGGGCCATCGTGCCATCGGCGTTCATGATTTCGATGAGCACTCCAACGGGCGTCATCCCTGCCAATTGCAAAAGGTCAACAGTGCCTTCAGTTTGACCGGCACGAACCAATACACCGCCGTCGCGGGCCATCAGCGGACTGATGTGCCCGGGCCTAGCCAAGTCAGTGGGCTGGGTATCTGGGGCGCAGGAAACTTCAATGGTCTTGCACCGGTCAGCCGCGGAGACACCGGTGGTCACTCCAAAACGTGGGTGGGCATCAATGGTGACCGTAAATGCCGTCGAAAACTTAGACGTGTTAGCCGCAGCTTGTGGCGGAAGGTTCAACTCCTCACACCGCTTGGTGGTCATAGCCAGGCACAGAATTCCTCGCCCGTGGTGAAGCATGAAGTTGATGCGGTCTGGCGCAATCTCGGAAGCAGCCATGACCAAGTCGCCTTCGTTCTCCCGATCCTCATCATCCACCAAGACGATCATCTTGCCGGCTCGAAGATCTTCAAACGCTTGCTCGATCGGGGAGAAAGGTGAATTCATGGTGAAAGTACTCCGCTAGGTGCTCACAGCCGCCGAATAGAATCAGCGACCCAGTTCTCAAGGTGCAAATCACGACGCTAGGTAGTCTAACGAACTCGCAGTAGCCAAACCAGCAGAAAGATGCGGTGGGCCGTTTTGAGGCAGATACAAGGGCGGGAGGCCAGATGAGTTGCGTTCCGCTGGATTACGGTGCCACCCCTGCCCGGCGTGGAACTGAACCGGGCTTTTCTGCCGCCCTGAGCAGGTCAGCCAAATCATCAGCCGTGACCAGGCCTGATCGCTTGTGGTACGAGCCGTCGGGACGCACGACTAGGAACGCCGGCCCCCGGTCAATGCGATAGCGAGACATCAATTGCCGGTTCGAAGCATCTGAAAAATCCAGTCGGCAGTTAATCGTTCCCTGGAACATATCGGCCACCCGGGATTGGTCCAGCAGGCGGGCCATCTTGCTCGACTGATCCGAATAGAGCGAATGGTAGAATACAAACAGGTTCACGCCCCGGTTTCGAGCGTGAGCGATTGCTCGGGTGAATTCAGAGTACCAGTGATAGCTGGCCCGCGTTTCCATGCGGTCGGTGAAGGCGCTGCTCGGCTTTTTGCCCGGCGTGTTGGCGGAACGAACGGCAAAGCGAATGAGTTGGTCGGCAGTCATCGGGCCACTATGTGCGTGGTAGGTTCCGTCTCGGTCTATCAGGATGACCGCGGGCACATCCGTAATGCCGTACCGACGCACATGACTTCGGTTTGGCAAGTAGTCCATGTCCAACAAACAGTTGACCGTCTCGGCGAAATGCCTGGCTACTTCAGGGCGGTTCAAGAGAACACTGAGTAGCTCGGTCGATTCTGGCGACAGCCACCACTTGTAGACTACAAACAGCTTGCGATTCATCCGCTCTGCTTTGGCCACTGCGTTCTTGTATACACCTTCCCAGCGATAGTCGATGTTCCGAGCTATCTGCGGATTGGCTGTGGGCGCTATCCCTGGCGCTTTGGATGACGCCAAGAACTGCTGAACCTGCTCGGGATCGGGAAGGCCGCTGTACCGATGGAACGTCCCGTCAACATGAATCAATATCAAAGCCGGCGGCTGCAGAACCTCATACTGGGCGACATACCTCCGATGGGGCGGAAAATCGCTGACCAGTTTGCAAAGCACGCGATTGGCAAACTGGGCCTTGACCAGCGGATTCTCAAGCACCTTTTCCATCTTGCTGGAATGGATATCCAGCGAGTCCTTGAAGAAGACCAGCATCTCCTTCTCTTGCGCGCGGGTGATGTTTTCAGCCACCTCGAATTCATAGTGCCACACCGGTGCACAGCCAGCCAAAATCCAGCACGCCAACGAAAGCACCAGCGTGCGACCCGTCGCTAGATGGCTTGCTGGATACTTGGGCGGTTTCGTGCTTTTGGTATGGATCATTAGAGGGTGGTCGTACTTCTCATCTATCCGCAGGGTCGGCCGGCGCCCAGCCATTGTTGTGGACCAGCTTAGTTTCGCTCAAGGCCCTGGGCAAGCGCTCCGCTGCGACTGCCCCAGCGACATCGGCCCTGTCCCGCTCGATCCCCGCCAGAATTTTCGCATTTTTTGGCCAAACCGTTTGACAAGAGGGTGGCTCTGGGCGATATTGTAAGTGTTTGCTTACGCCTCAGTCAGCCTAGCGAGGATCCAGATGCCCAGGCCAAGCCAGACCCATGAGAAACGCGAGCAACTATTGCCTCTTGTCGCCCAGGCATTTGCCGAGCTGGGCTACCGCCGGGCGACCACCGCAGTGTTGGCCCAGCGTTGCGAAGTTCGCGTCAACATTCTCTACCGTCTTTGGGCCGACAAGAAGGCTATGTTCATTGCGTCCATCGATTACGTCTATGAACAGGCCGTCGGCATCTGGCGCGAGGTTCTTGCCGAAACCGATGACGACACCGGCGGCGCTGAAAGGCTCCTGAGGCACGAGGCAGAACACTACGGCGAATCGGGCCTGCACCGCATCATTTTTGCCGGGCTTTCAGAAACCCACGAGCCGGAAATCCGCCAAGCCCTAAGGGACATGTACGGCCGATTCCACCGATTTATTCGTGGACAAATCGCCGACCACCGCGACGGCCACGAAACGACCGGCTTGCTGGGCGAAACCGTCGCCGCCTGGGCAATCGTGGGCCTGGGCAACGTAGCCAACATTAGTCGCGAGCTTGGACTACAGACGGATCGCGGGCGAAAGAAGATGTTCAGCCAAGCAGGACGGCTACTGCTGGACGGTCGAGGCTGATGCAGTTTTTTTGTGGCGAATGTAAGTCGAGACTTACAATTGGAAACGTGGGGGCTATTTTTGAAGGAGACAGTCATGAGCGATCAGGGAATCATCCGCATGCCGTTGGCGATACTAACGGCAGGGCTGGCTATGTATGCGTTCGTACCAGGGTGCCAAGCAAGCGGGAGCAACGGACAGATGTCGCCCGAGCAGCAGCAGCGCTTCGAGTCCATGCAGGCCGAGGGCGTGCAAGTCTCGCTCACGGTTTTTCCTATAGTCATGGGCAACAACGCCGCATTGAACCAAGACGTCGCCAACGTGCTGGCACTGCTGCTGGAAAAAGCTGGATTGACCAATCTGGAAACCAGCGATGCAGCCTTCGCCCCGCCGAACGACGCCTCGTACGATCAAGCTGCCAAACTGTTTGGCAATTTCATCAGCGAGAACCCGATCGAGACCGACTACGCACTCTATGCAGAGTTCATAGGCACACCAGCTAAGGGCCCAACAGAGATCCGAGGCGTCATCGTCGACAAGACAGGCCAAAGCGTCTGGCTTGATCGCCAGACGACAGCTGATCGAGATTTCAAACGCGCCAAGCCAGATGGCCCGATGACCTGTTGTGTCTTCTTAGCTGAGCGCGTGCGGAAACAACTGGGCATACCCACATCAGCCCGAGACGACAGTGGCCAGGGCAAGATCGCCCGGATGTTCGCCGAAAACTCACCCGGTCCCGGCAAAGCCGAGCGGGCAGCCATGGAGCAGCGCCAGTCAGCCATGAAGAAAGCTGGCAGCGGCGCAACGATGGTCGTTTTCCCGGTCCGGTTTTCTGATGACGAAGCAGGCGCCAAGGACGCCACCCACCTAGCCGAGATGCTGAACGGCAAGAAGCTCTGCAAAGCCAAGAGCCTAGACTCGCCGCTCCGCGTAAAGGTTCGACCGGGCCACAACGAGCAAAAACGTCTGTGGCAGTTAGCCCGCACGTTTCAAGATCATATTAAACAAAATCCGCCCGATGCAGACTACGCGATACTAGCGGACTACATGATGCACCCCAAACAAGAGCGCGCCTGGGCCGTGCATTTCGTGGTCTGTGACCGTAAGGGCCAATGGGTGATCGTCGATTTCCAGAACGATCATCACGGCGATTTCCAGAGCATAGATCCCAAGACGCACGACGCTTGCGCACTGCTGGTAGCCAAGAGGCTGGAAGGATACCTGCGCTAGATACGGGTGGAGCCAACCCCCATTCAAAGCGAAAACCAAACGGTTGCCCTAGCGATAATAGGCGTCATGGAGATTAAAGGTGTCACCCATTGGCCTTTCGATTGCAGTGACCGGCTCGGCGAAATAGAATCTTGGTTTGGTTGGACCATCGATGGCAAACTCTTGATCGCCTCAGCCCTCCCAGCATGGGTGCAGGCTATCTTCTGGAGGCATACAGGCATGAAGCTTCTTCTTGGTAGCGGCGGGTTTCGCACCGAACAGCGGGTTACGTTCTTGGTAAAGCAGATGCGGTCGTTTTTTGGCGATGTGAAGCGAATTCTATTCGTCCCTTATGCGTTGGCTGATCATGACGGCTACGTCAAAATGCTCATCGACCGCGGGTTGCATGCTGGCTATGAGCTAGACGGCATCCACAACCACGCCGACCCCATCGAGGCTGTCCACCATGCAGAGGCGATCTACGTCGGCGGCGGCAACACGTTTCGATTGGTGACCGAACTACATGGCCGAGACATGTTGGGCATCATTCGGCAGCGGGTGCGGAGCGACCTGCCTTACATGGGCGTCTCAGCCGGCAGCAATGTCGCCTGCCCCACGCTGATGACCACCAACGACATGCCCATCGTCATGCCGCCCTCGTTCGAGACGCTGGGTTTGACCACCTTCCAGATCAACCCGCACTACTTCAACGGCCAAACGCACGTCGAACTAGCCGACGGATCCTTCCAGGCCCATTTCGGCGAAACCCGCGACGACCGCATTCGTGAATTCCACGAGATGAACGACATGCCGGTCGTCGGCCTCTGGGAAGGCGGCGTCTTGCGCTACGAGAACAACAAATGGCAACTCAAGGGATCGGCCGCCAGGGTGTTCTTGAAAGGGAAGGAACCTCAAGACATGCAAGCAGATTCGGAACTAGGTGAACTTCTGGCCTCATAGCCAGGCAGACAGGCCGCAACATCGATTGGATATCCAGTCGTTGGTCTGGTCAATGCCCCCGCAGCAAGTCTCGGGCTATGATAACGCGCTGGATTTCGCTCGTGCCTTCGTAGATGGTGGTTACCCGCACATCACGGGCAAGCTGTTCGACGCGGCACTCCTTGACGTAGCCGCTCCCCCCGTGAATCTGAACCGCGCGGTAGGCAATTCGGTTGGCTGCCTCACTGGCAAACAGCTTGGCTTTGGCGCTGGCAGCCGGCTCCAGGTCACCGCTGTCCATCAGGTCAGCCGCAGATTGGATGAGTGCCCGGGCGGCGGATAGCTCGGTGAAGCTATCGGCGATCATCTCCTGAATGGCTTGGAAGTTGGCGATGGGTTGGTCAAACTGCTCCCTCTGCTTGGCGTAGGCCGCCATCTCATCGAGACATGCTTGGGCGATGCCAGACGCCTGCGAGGCAATACCGATTCTGCCTCCGTCCAGCGCTGAGAGACAGGCCTTCATTCCCTCGCCTTCATTGCCCAAGAGGTGATCATCAGGCACGAACACATCGTCATAGTGGATCACCGCTGTTTCGCTACCACGAATGCCCATCTTCCCCAGGATCTTGTCCCGGCCAATGCCAGTCTCGTTGCCATCTACCAGCAAAGCGCTCAGGCCTGATTTTTGGCCGGGCTGATCAGTCCTGGCCAAGGTCACGAACCAACGGGCATGCATGCCGTTGGTGATCCACATTTTTTCCCCGTTGACCCGGTAGCCGCCTTCAACTTTTCGGGCGGTGGTCTTGCTCGCTCCCGGGTCGCTTCCCGCCCCGGCTTCGGTCAGTGCAAACGCGGCGAAAGACTCGGGCGTGCCCCATTGGCTTAGCCATTCATTCTTCTTCTGCTCTAACGCAAAATCTCTGACCACCATGCCGACCATGTTATGGACCGAAAGGCTGACGGCCGTCGAGGGCGAATAGCGGGAGATCTCGTGGAGGATCCTGGCATAGGTGCGATAGGTGCAGCCCAAGCCCCCATACTCCTCGGAGATACAGAGGTTCAAGAACCCCATCTCCGCCAACTGAGGGAGCACTTCCACCATCGACGATTCGTCTTCATCCCAGGCACGGTCGCAGGCTAGAAGCTCACTTTCTGCGAACTCCCGGGCAGCCTCGATCAACAAGACCTGGTCTTCAGTCATGGCCAACATCAATACAACAACCAGCCTCTCTAATGCCACGCGTGGCGAGCCGAAAACGGCTGTGAATAAACCAAGAATCACATTCCCAAATCCAATGCTGGATGCCCAAAACGGCAGAACAGCATTGAAGCGGGACCGGGAATATAACGCCCTTGTACCCGGACAATCAAGGAGCACTGCCCAGGCTTCGTCGATCCAAGACCTCGCGGGCCGACTCACCTGCTTAGCACGCCAGCGTCCAGGCTCCAGACCGAGTGATAACCCTGCGCCCGACGAACAACGGGCCTGACGTTCACTCAGCCCAGCAAGAAGGGCGCCAGCGGCGAGCAAGCGATCCGGAATGCCCTCGCAGGATTCAAGACGGGCACCAGCGCCAGCCGCGACTATGCACACATAACCTATGCTTCAAAATGTACCTACAACACATACCCCAAGAACCTCAGAAGCAAATGCGCTCTTCAAAGCCAGACCTGCCGACAGAGATCCAACGCCCCATTCGCTGGCGAGTAAGGCGAAGATGATGCGCCCTTGAAGCCCCCAAATTATCACTTGACGCCGTACATCCCGTATCCTAACCTCTACCTACTGGGACAGCCGGTTCAGTGAATGCTGTGTCGTCTACCCAGTTTCAACGACGGTTCAAACCCGGCTCCGGGGTGCAAGAGAGCCTGTGGGGGGCACGGTAACCGTGGGCTTTGGGTCGTTGGGATCGTCAGGGTACATCCGGGCTTTCCGGGTGGGGAAAGAAGCAAGCGGTCAGTCACCTCGTCCCGTGTTGGTTTTGGGACGGAGAGGCTGGCCGCTTTTCCCGTTTTACCGGTAGAAGCTAGCCTAGACCTGCATTCTGCGAATTTGGGGCAAGAGAGGGGTTACGGCAGGATGCTAGCCATCGCGGGTACCTTCTCGATTTCCGGTGTAGGCACCATCGTGATCACATCCCACGGGCAGACCTGAGCACAAAGCTTACAACCGATGCAAACGTGCAGATCAATCGAACAAATGCCCATGGCATAATTGGAGTGAATCGGATCCGATAGCTTATCGATGCAATCCACCGGGCAGACCGCGACGCAGGCTTCGCAGCCTGTGCAAAGATCCTCGTCCAGAATGGCAAGTTGCTTGGGTAGTTTCTTTTTCTTGGCCATAGCTGTCCAGTCTATTGTCGGCAGAAGGAGCCGATGAGTGGGGGATTGTAGCAAACCGCTGCGGTTCGTCCAATCGGGTCCACAGCTCCTGTCCAGCCCAACCATTATCGGGTTGGTGCATCCCGGTCGCTGGCACCCCATGAACCCGCCCTTGATGGCAGTGTCGTCAATCTATGTCGATCTTCATCGGCTTGGCGAATGTGCGGTAGAAGCGGTCCATCTGCTCTTGGCCCGGAAATCCGGCATGAAGCAAGATCCGGTAGCGGAAGCAGTGGGTGTCGCCCTGCTGCCAGGTCCGCTCTGCAGTAATGGCCTCGCTGTTGAGGAATTCAGCCAAGCCGAAGGGATTGGCGGACATCAGCCCGTAATCACGAACGTTCCAATGTGTGGGATGCCGCAGATTCCCGGGGTAGTCCATCAGGGTGATGCCGCTCTTTAGACCTGCGACCTCGCCTGAATAGTCGCACCAGCTAGCCCGCGCCCCCCAGCACGCCTCTTCACCCTCTTCGCCCTCTGCATTGCGGATCGTCCCTCCAGATTGAACATCCAAACCTCGAGCGACCCGAACCGCGCAGATGCCACCATCTTTGGTATCACCGATGGTGATGTTCTTCTCGGTCATGTTGAAGCGGACAGCCAAGTCGATCATGCGTGGACCGCCTTGGTGAGCCGCGAAGAACGTGTAGCTACGATGTTCGACGAGTTGGCGTTTTCCGTCGCTGCCGAGCCAGTCGACCATCATTCCAAGCCTGGCGTAGACCGGGCCGCTGCTCGATACGGTAAATCGCCGGACAACCTGACGGCCGCAGCCCGACTGCTCGGACCAATGGTCTACTCCATCTACGTTTCCCCAGCCGACCCAGCAGCTGCGCTGATGTGGATGCTGGTCGCTCCCCTTGCTGGCATCATGGGTGACGGCGGCTCCAGAGGGATCGCAGATAGGGTCCAGATAGGGTTTGGGCAGTTCTGGACCGTGATGGAAAGAGGCCACCAACTTCCCTGCCTGTTTTATCTCCGTCTCGGATTCGCCTTCATGGACAACAACCCGATCAGCCTCAGCAAGGTTGCCCGATCCGTCGATCTTATAAGTTCGAACCTGATCTTCCTCTAACGAGTCCTCCAACCAGCAGAGCCGGCCCCTGGTGTCGATCTGGACGGGCTTGGACTGACCACTGTCCATGTCGAGCAGGCCTATCATGCGTGTTTGATCGAGACGATGCAGCGGGGCCGGGGCTGCCACCGGCGCCGGGGGTCTGCCGCCCTCAGGCGCGTGAACGATGATCTTCATAGCCCCTCCAACGTGAGCATTTCATGCAACACAGAAACGATCCAAGGAATCTCAGGATCACCAGTTTGGATACTCAATCGAGCGGGGATTGTAGCAGATCAGGATGCTGTGACCTAGCTCTGGACAACATCTGAGGCTGGACTTGGCCCCTTGCTGCGATATTCGGACATGATGACTTGCATGATGGCATCATTCTGGCGAATGAGGCGGAACTCGTACATCAGCGCGAGCGCGTTGGCTATGATGCAAGTAAGGGCTGCAATCAAGTGATAGGTGCTGTGCTCCCGCTGACCCCAGGTGTGTGCTCCCAGAGCAACAGTGGCAACCAGTGGCAGGAAGGCGATCACGATGCAGCCGGTAGCACCCCGCTTGATGCGCTGTGTCTCTTCCATGGCAGCTTCTTCTAAACGAGCCAAAGCCACGGCCTGATGAATGGCCTTCCCCGTTACGGTGAAGTAGGTGAAGGTGACCACATGAACAAGTGCAGTGAGCAAGGCAGCGAAAAGCCCCAAGGCAAAGTGCTGCACAAATAAGCGGTCACCAACCACCATGAAGCCCAGTACTGCGGCACCACAGAGCGTCAAGAGCAATCCAGAAGCCAAACCTGCAAACACGCGAACCATGCCCGGCATTGAACACGCGATTCAACTGCCGGGCAAGCGCATGAAAAATGCCGCAGCCCAGAAGCATAGGTTCGCTCGCTGTGGCTGCGGCATACTTGTCACGGATGGGATTAGCCGTTGAGCATCGATTCTGCGTTTTCGATTTCTTCAGGCAATGCTTCAAGGATTTCTTCGAGTCGGCTATGGTCGATGCCAGCCCCCACGAAGACCTCCTCGGGAATCTCGCATAGAGATTCTGTGATACAGAATCCGTGCTTCTCACGGCAGCAAATGATGTCGGCCATGTGAATGGTGTAGCCAAGCTTTTGCAATTCAGGACTGAGGGCTTCTGGCGTATGGTGGAAGCCAACAATCGCCCGCAAGTGCCTCGGGAACTTCCACTTGGTGGTCAACCCATCACCAAAGGCTTGGTGATCAGCGCCGATGATTTTGACTTCGAGATCACGGAAAGTCCCTTCGCCCGAGACGCATCGATTGATCGCATCCGCGAGTTGGTCTGGGAATGCCTGTCGTTCGACAAGAATCCCGATATCGTGAATCAACCCTGCCAAGAAGACTTCTTCCAGCCCCGCCGGCTGCCCGGAGGCTTTGTGGATCATGCGGGCGGTGACACCAACGGCTACACTGTGACGCCAAAGATCCTTGGCTGAGAAGTGATCCGACATTTTCCCTTTCTTGAACAATCGGGCAATCGACGCGGCTACCGCTATGTTCTTCACGGCTGACATGCCGAGCAAGATGATGGCCCGGTCCACGCTGGCAATCTGTCCAGGCAGACCATAGAACGCCGAGTTGACCACTTTGAGCACCTTGGCTGATAGGGCTGGGTCGGTCTTGATCACGGTGTGTAATTCGCGGGCAGTACTCTTGGGATCTTCTACGATCTCGATGATCTTGACGGTGACCTCTGGGAGTGTAGCGATATCGCCGATCGAGGAGAGCGCCTTGGAGACAATGGTCATGTCATTCTGAGCCAATTCGGCCGGCATAGTTCATACCCCTTAAGATTCGGACAAAGCTTCGCCTAGACTTCCAGAGTGTTGTCACTCTTCGGTTCATCGTCCCCTATCCCGTACTGCTTGAAGAACAAACTAGCCGAGTTGGCCTCATGACCCCTCCGCGTGTGAGAGTGGTCCTGGCCCACCCAGCCTTGTGCTTCGCCATGGGGTGGCCAAGGATGGGCGAGGCCTTCTCAAGCCCGTTTCCACCACTGATATCACCCATCGTGTGCCCGAGCAACAACGATAGCGGATCGAATGGCCCGTTCGGGCAACATGGTGTTTCCAAGAAACAACTATTTTGTGGCGACCGTGCCGGACATGCCGATATTAGATGTAGTCAACTGGGTCGGGCCTGGAGCCGTTCGCCGAGCGATTGAGTCGGTTGTGGCGAATGGGCACCAAGGTCTGTTCCGCCAAGTCTACATCCTGCGGCGGTGCGGCCGGGGTGCGTTCTCAACGATTAGTTCCGTGGGGCAATAGATGGCCTTAAATCAGAATTCTACTCAGGCCTCGCTTGGGCCGGAGGCTCCGCTTGCGGACTTGGCCTCGCTGATCCTGCGCGAATTGCCCATGGCGGTGCTGGTCTTTGACCTGAACCTGCGGGTGATCCATCGAAACAGCACTGCCAGCAACCTCTTTGGCCAATTTGAAACTGCGGCTGACTTCGCGTCAGAGCTGGCTGGGGGAGAGGGTATCAATCTCGACCCAATTGCAGATTTGAATCAGGTCATCGAGAACGGCTTGTCTCTGAATCGCGACGGGGTCGTCTATAGCCTGGGGCAAAATGATGAACGCCTGCTTAACTTGTCTTACTCCCCGGTGGATCCGGGACCAGAACACAGACCAAGCAGCGTGGTGCTGATCGTCGAGGATGTCACCGCCCGGGTAGGACTGGAACGGCGGCTAGCGGTGTCGGAGCGGATGGCTGCGGTAGGCAAACTTGCCGCAAAAATCGCCCACGAGTTGAACAACCCGCTGGATGGCATCTTGCGCTACATCAACCTGACCACCCGCGTCCTTAAGTCTGAAGGCTACGACAATCCCAAGGTGCTCTCGTACTTGAGCGAGTCCGGCCAGGGATTGATGCGGATGGCTGAGATCCTCAGCGAACTGCTCGTATTTTCACGAAACAACCATACGCAATTCGACGAAGTGGACATCAATAAGACCGTCGAAGAATCTTTGCAGACCTTGCACCAGAAAGCCGACGCTGCCGGCGTAACCATCGCCTTGGTCTTCCGCGACCAGAAGATGCCGGCGCTCCGGGGCGGAATGCTTTATCAGATCTGCTGCAATCTCATCAAGAACGCGATTGATGCCATGCCCGATGGAGGCCGGCTGACCCTAACGACCGGCTTGGTCGATGATGAGGTGATTATCCGTTTCGAGGATACTGGCTCGGGTTTGCCTAAGCCGATTGACCAGGTATTTGAGGCATTCTTCACCACAAAGCCTGCCGGCAAAGGCACGGGGCTTGGGTTGGCCATTTGCAAGGATCATGCCGAACGTCTAGGCGGCCGCATCACCGCAGAGCAAGGCCAGCCCACAGGGGCGGTATTCACCGTGCGGATTCCTTTGGCCCGATGCATCGAACGCAACAAGAAATCGAAGTGAGCACTATGCAAGAATCAACGAGCCAAGCCACAACAGTAGCTAGATCAAATACTCAAGAAACCGGGAGCATCCTGGTCGTCGATGATGACCGGATCATTCTCGATTCACTGAGCGAGTTCCTGCGATTGGAAGGCTATCGGGTCGAGGGGGCGACGGGCGTCCGCGAAGCCATCTCCATTCTGGAGCGCGAGAAAGTCAATGTACTGATCACCGACATCAACATGCCCGAATCAGATGGCTTCGAGATGTTGCAGATACTGCGCAAACGTTTTCCCGACGTCGTGGTCATCATGATCACCGGTTATGGCACGATTGAAAGTGCAGTCGAAGCGATCAAACTGGGGGCTTATGACTACCTGACCAAGCCGATTATCGACGACGAGATCCGGCTGGTTGTGGAGAGGGCATTGAACCAGCAAGCACTAGTTCGCGAAGTGCATACGCTTCGCAAGCAACTGGATATGCGCTTCGGGCTTGATAATGTGGTTGGCCACGACTACATGATGCTCAAAGTGTTCGATGTGATCGAGGCAGTGGCAGCATCGAAGGTCACCGTCTTGGTTCAGGGTGAATCGGGCACCGGAAAGTCGATGATCGCCCGCTGCATCCATCACCGCAGCGATCGAAAATCCAAGCCATTTGTCGAGGTGAGCTGTGGATCGCTTCCCGAATCCCTTCTTGAGAGCGAGCTGTTTGGGCACGCCCGAGGATCGTTCACCGGCGCGGTTGCCGACAAAATCGGCAAGTTCAAAGCGGCTGATGGGGGCACCATATTCTTGGACGAGATCGCCACCGCTTCGCAGGCACTGCAGGTCAAGCTTCTTCGCGTCCTCCAAGAAAAACAATTTGAACCCGTCGGGAGCAACAAGACCGAAACAGTAGACCTAAGGGTCATCCTAGCCACCAATGTTGATCTGGAGGCTGAGATAGCCGCTGGTCGCTTTCGCCAAGACTTGTACTACCGCATCAACGTAGTCAACATCGCCTTGCCGGCCCTTCGAGAGCGCATCAGTGATGTCGAATTGCTGGCTAAGACTTTCCTGCATAGGTATTGCGGCCAAATGGGCAAAGAACCGCTTTCTCTCACCGAAGAGGCGATCCTTTGTTTGCAGCGATATCAATGGCCTGGAAATGTGCGCGAGCTGGAGAACATCATCGAACGGGCCGTCGTGCTGACCAAGAACCGGGCGATCACAATCGACGACTTGCCGCCCAAGCTGGTTGCCGAATCAACGGCAGCGCCGGCCCTAGGCGAATCCTACCAACTCAGGTCTCTCAAGGAGGCCTTGGAAGATCCGGAGAGACGAATCATCGAAGCTGCCCTGAAGGCACACGGTTGGAACCGCCAAGCCACATCCCAGGCGCTAGATATCAATCGCACCACGCTCTACAAGAAAATGAAACGATATAGGCTAGACGATGATCCGGTGATGCAGCATTCGTAGCATGTCGTCAGCGGCTAGCCGCGACGTTAGGGGCACCCCTGACGCCAGTCTCAATATCATGGATTGCAGTCGATGACCTGATTGAGCGGCTTGTCCAGGACTGGATACTTCTGCCAGTCTGGCGCATCGAAGTGCCACCATTCAGTGGCTAGGCCTGAGAAACCCTCACGCTCCAAAGCATCGAAGAGGAGCTGCCTATTGCGGCGGCTGAGGGGCGTGCCTCCTGCATAGTCGCGATGGGCGGCCTCAGTGAAATCGTCATATTCGGTCGGCATTTCCAATTCTAGGCCTTTAATATCAATCAGGGTGACATCGACGGCCGCACCCCGATTGTGCCGCGACCCTTTGGCGGGGTCAGCTACATAGCGCGGGTCGGGAACTAAAGCCCACATCTTTTTCTGCACCGAGAGCGGTCTGTAGCCATCGTAGATTTTCAGCCCCAGGCCTTCTTTGACGAGATGATCCTGCACCCGCTTGAGTCGTCTAGCCACCGAGAGGCGCAACAAACACTTCGCCGTCGGGTAGAGAACTTGCTGGGTGAAGTTGTCGCTCGTTGCGTAACGAAGGTCGCGCAGTATGCGCGGGTCAATCAACGCCAGATCTACGAGCGGTTCATCGCTGCCGTCAATTGATTCTTGGGTAGCAGGTCCATCGCTACATGCCGGCAGTAGAACGTAGGCAGTCCCGTGCTTGCGTTGCAGCCACACAGCGTCCAATTCAGCTCGTGAATATGAGCGCGGCACCTCTTCGACATTCGGCGCCGCCGGATCATTGACCAGCACGTTCCCCCGTGCATCGAAGCCCGTTATCACCAGCAAGTGCCCGCTGGTTTTTTCGTAGGGTGCGCCGGAAAGTTGGCCTTGCTCAGCTGTGATCGAGATGATCAGCGGCTGATCCCGGGCGATCAGTCGCTCTACTTCCTGCCAACGGGAGAACCTAGCCAAGTATCCAGGCACTCCGTACTCGTATGCAGCCTGAACAGCTCGGGGCCAGTTCCCGTACGAATTGCCAGTCTCATCCCAAACGCGGTTAGCCACCGCTTCGGTTGGTCGGCTAGCACCACGATAAGCCAAGACCATCGCCAGCGACGTCGGGCTACAGATCTTCCCTGATATCTCAGGCCGTTCTACCTTCTGAGTGCGGGCGGGCACAGCCAACTGCCGCTGCCACAGGTTGGCATCCTCGCTCGGATGATTCTTGCTCGATACAGATGTCAACTGCCCTGTAGTGTCGCTCAGGCATGCAGCAACTCGCCCAATTCTGATGACTGACGGGACAGCTGACGTAGATTCATCGTCGATGTTATTGACCGCTTCAATCCTGTACTGCAAGCGGTCAAAGATCTGGTCTGATATGAAGTGATCGACATCAATTCTGCCCCCGCCGAATTCGACAATGGGCCTGCCTGGAAAAACGGCCGTCCCCCACTTTGCCAACAACAGATAGGGAGACCAAAACAGGCTTCGTTTTCGACCAACACGCAGCGCGAGCTGAAAAGTGACATCGGGCGAAGCGTCAACATTGCAGGAGAGAAGAGCTTGATTGAATGAGGCGTCCGCTTCGATGATCGGCGATTCGTAGATGGCCGCGGATCGTGTCTCTTGTTCAACGGGCCAAGGAGACCAAACGAGGAGCATGCCGTCCTTGTCGCTGCAGCGCTGTGCGCCCGTGCATGTCCCGCGAGCAAACTCGGTAGGCGTCGAGTGCATCACTAGCTGATGCGCTGTGGGTGCCTCGGATTTTGCCAACGCGGCGACCGCACGTTCAAGCGAAGCTTGGGTGATCAACTCCGTGTTGTCGAGCGCAGTCTCCATGAGTTCCTTGGCGTTAGGGCGCAGTCGCAAAATCTTGATGCCCACAGCCCGCTTGTCATTTTGAAGGTAGCCTATCAGGCTCTGTTCGCGTACGGCCGGTTTTGCCGAGTGCAAGAAGTTGACACTGCCATCCTCAGCCAAAGCGATCAAGCCCGTATGGCCTGCCCATTGAGAATCCTTGTCGCCGCGGATGATGTTAACAAAGTCAGCGTCCTTGAGTTCAGCCAGGATGGCAGGGACTCGGTCCTTGGGAACATAGCTGTCGCAGATGGATTCATCGGGGATGTCCTTGCCCAAACCGAATTTGGCAAAGAATGCAGCCCGGCGGCAGACCTGGTTCAAGGTGACAGCTGCTTGGCCATCACCCAACCGAGGCGTGACATCCTCAAAGAGGAATCGGTTGTTGTGGTTCCAATCAGCCAGGGTGAAATGATTGCGTTGGAGCATTCCGATGCGACCATCCTTGTAGCGAAGGCGTTGCAGTGCGTTCAAGAACATCCACCAATCCGACGAGAGGGCCAGCGCGTAGGTGTGCTCGCAGAAGGTCAGGCAGTCGCTCTTAGCCAGGCAATATATCGGATCAGGATCGAACAACTCGAAGGGATACTCACCCAGTAAGTAGATTTCATACGGTTGACCGATGTTCTTGCGCCCCAAGGCTACGACCCGGCCCGTCAGGTCGCCGGCTGGCTCAGGCAAATCGCGCAGGTATCGATCCAAATCGGATTCGTTGAACGTGTAGAGTGGGCGATGCTCCAGATTCGGCGACACATCCGCCGGGCCTGCAATCAACAGGGCAGACGCAAACGCGCACAAGCTTATCGAAACCGCTGTTGACATGAAGGCATCCTTGACCGACTGCGCCTGGTCACTGGGGTACTGGCTCCATGGTATCGCCAGAACACTGTGTAGCCCACTGCCTCGTGTTTATGGGTGGTGGTGTGACGTTGCGGTCAGCGAGCGTGAATCAGTTGAGCAAGCCAAAAGCGAACTGAAAAGTGGCATAGTCACGCAGATCGATGTCCGAATCCAGGTCCTGATGGGCGCCTTGGCATGGCGGCGGGGTATTGCTCCCGGGTCCAGTCATGCAGCCCTGAAAGAGGCTATAATCAACCAAGTCAACGTCTCGATCGCCGTCGATATCTGCCTGAGGGTCCACGAACCACGGCTGGGTCGTCGAATCGGTCAAGAAGAAGCGGAGCATTGCCGTAGACGCATTATCAACGCCGCGTCCCGAGGGGTGGGTTCGATCATCCTCACGAAAATCTTCGAGCGACCAGTGAACACCAAGTCCATTGGCAGACTCGCCATTCGACCAAACGTAAGGCCCGTAGCTGAGCCAGGGGGCGACGACGGGTTGCCCATTGGTAGGGTCGAAGTTCAGATTCCCGAACAAGCCGGTACCGTCGATTTGTGACTCGACCATCCACTTGATGCCAAAACCTTGCTCGAAAGCAAAAGGTTCCGGGTTGACCGTGCTCAAGGCGTAGCCGCCGTATGATCGGCTCACAAAATAGGCCAACTTGATGTTCGGAAACATCAGGCGAAGGTTGCGGGCCATAGTGGAAAAATCTTCGGCCAATGAGCCGGCGTCCCCGGTCGAGCTGCCATCGTCTGCCATACACATCCTTGGCTCACGATGGGCAGTCTTGACACAGGCGATCTGCACTTGAAGCCGGGTCAGGCCTGACAGGGACAGGCTGTACATTGGTATCTTCCAGGGGGGCGACAACGGGTCGGGCGGTACGCTCGCCCATTTCTCAGCCGAGGCACCGCCTATCGCACCATTGACCACAGCCAGCTTGCGGTTCACCAAGCCCAGATCCTGCCATCCCGATGCCTTGGCAGTGAATGCTTGAGCAGCGGAGTCTGGTTCACCCACCGCTCCGTCTTTCCACTCTTGGATCATGTTGCTAAATCCAATGGAAATAAGCACGACCGACCCATTCGGGCTTGGATTTCCAGTTGAACCGAGCGGTACGATCGCGCGGGACAAGGCCAAGCCAGCCGATTCGTGAGCAGGAGGCCTTTGGTTTGAACCGCCGGGGTACAGACCCCCTTGGACTTGTTTGTATAAGCCGGGGCCAAGATCGTACAAAGACAAGCCCGGCGAGTCCGGATCACACGGCTGGGCGCCGGCGAAGCTGGCGATAAGCAAAGTAAAGATCAGCGGAGCTACAAGAACACGCGTCATTGCCGTCTTTCTGGGATGAGGGCTGCTAAGGATTCTTAGGCTACTGGCTATTGGGTCCATCGCCGGAGTGCGGGGTTCTCTCCCGGCCCGTTGGCGGGTTTGCTAACGGTCAATGTAGCGTATCGCGTGTGCTTTGATCAAGCAACAGACGTATTTTCCCGGGGCTAAACCCAATTCGCCGACCGCTTTGCGGCTCAATTCCGCCAGGAGAGGCGTTCCCACATCGATGTCTATGATGGCTTTCCCAGCATGGTCTGTGATCGACTGAACCTCGCCGCAAAGTTGGTTCTGAATCGACAGCCCACTTATCTCTCGTGAAGCCAAGGCGACGTCTTGAGGCCTGATAGCCACATGCAACTCGGCGCCGATGGGACAATCGACTGGTGGACCAAGAAATTCCAGCACATTGCGAATCTCGGCATCCTGGTGCGGGGTGTTGGCCATCGAGTGGAGTACGGTCAACCCTTCCTCTTTGCGATGCTCAGCCACCCGCACGGCGATCACATTTTCCAATCCTAGTTTGCTAGCCAAGCGGAACACCGCGTCGTCGCTGATCACCTTGCGGAATCGCCCCGCCCCCAAGAGCCTGCCCTCCTCGAGGACCAGCAGCTCTTCTGTAAGTTGCAAGATTTCTCCGATGTTGTGGCTAACGTAGAGCATCGGAACTTCAAAGGCGCTCTTGATCTTGCTCAAGTACGGCAAGACCTGAGTCTTTAGGCCTTCATCCAGCGACGATAGCGGTTCATCCAAGAGAAGCATCCGCGGAGCGCTCAGCAACGCCCGGGCCAAGGCGACCCGCTGAGCTTGGCCGCCGGAAAGTTGGTCGGGGCGCCGATCCAGCCAGTTGGCCATATCGAGCACCGAGACGACATCGTCGAAGGGGATGCCCAATCGGCCCGGTTGAGCCTGCTCTGCCCCGTATGCGAGGTTGCCCCGCACCGAATAGTGGGGAAACAGGCGGCCCTCCTGAAACACGATGGCTAGGCCGCGCAGATGGGCGGGGAGATCAACCCCCCTCGAGGTATCCAAGAGAACTTCATCATCCAGCACGATCTTCCCCGCGTCCGGCTGGGCCAATCCGGCGATGACATGCAGCAGGCTGGTCTTCCCCGCAGCCGAAGGGCCAAAAACACCCGTAATACGGGCATTCACTCGGCACTCAAGATCAAGCTTGAACCGGTTGCGACTCCATTGGATCTGAATATCAAGCATGCCCCGCCCCCAATCGTTTGGTGGCTTTGCGGGACAAGTACTCGGAGATCACTAGGGCCGCCAGTGACAGCAGCACAGAGATCAGCATCAGCCTTAGAGCGGCAGAGTCTCCGCCGGGTGATTGGATGGCCGTGAAGATTGCCAGGGGCATGGTCCTCGTCTGCCCGGCTATGTTGCCCACGAAGGTGATGGTTGCCCCGAATTCACCGAGGCTTCTGGCGAAGCAGAGAACGGTCCCAGTGACAATACCTGGCATAGCCAGCGGAAGTGTGATGGTCCTGAACACGCGACCCGGATTTGCTCCCAAATTGGCGGCGGCCTGCTCCAGCCTAGCGTCCACCAATTCCACGGCCAAGCGGATCGCCCGAACCATCAATGGAAAGCTAACCACAGCCGCAGCCAAGGCAGCGCCCTGCCAAGTGAAGGCCAGTTGTATCCCGAGCGAATCCTCCAACCACCGGCCGATCAGCCCTTTGCGGCTAAGAGCGGTTAGCAATAAATAGCCAACGACCACCGGGGGGAGCACCAAGGGCAAATGAAGCACCGCGTCGAGAATGGCTTTGCCCCAGAATTGTTTCCGGGCCAGCAACCAGCCAAAGAACACGCCGGGCGGCAAGCAGCACAGCGTGCTGAGCAAGCCCACCTTGAGCGAAAGAGCCAGGGCGTTCCATTCCGGAGGTGATAGCCACAACGAATTCACGAGGCACCCCGCGATGTTCTCCCTGCCCCAGGCGACGCCGTGGACGGTTCCCCCAGCCCCTCTGGGGGTGGGTGACGGAATCCGCCATCCAGCAC
Source organism: Phycisphaerae bacterium (assembly GCA_029260235.1). Taxonomy (GTDB): domain Bacteria; phylum Planctomycetota; class Phycisphaerae; order UBA1845; family UBA1845; genus OFTM209. The sequence goes on from JAJDDP010000080.1 coordinate 63,184, forward strand.
CGCAAAACCGTGACCACGATACACTTCGATGGCTTGTGGGCCGATCAAGAAGCTTCGCAATTCATTCGATTGCGCTGATGCATGACGGCAACGCCCCAAGCCATACCGGATGGGCGTATGCGAGTCTGCCCTAAGAGTGCCTACTACGCGGACCTTCGAGGACATGGCTGCGTCGGTCGCATACACGATGCCAGCATTAGCTTGTCCGGTCTCGACCATAGCCAAGGCTGACCGTACATCCATGCAGGGCACGATGCGATCCTTCAACTGATCCCACCATCCCATATGGATCAACGCTTCTCGGGCATAGATACCAGCCGGCACATGATCCGGATCGCCCAGCGCCCACCGACCAGCGACAGCCTCGCCGATAGGAAAGCCCGATTCAATATCAATGGAGACAGCAGAATCGGAAGAAACTATGATCACCAGCGCGTTGCTAAACAGCACCTGCCACGAATCATCAGCCAAGCATCCCCGCTTGGCCAAGTAGTCAAGCCACTGCGGGTTAGCGCTAATAAACAGATCGCAAGCAGCCCCATTTTCGATTTGCCGGGCCAGCGTCGATGAAGATGCGACGTTGCACTGCACCCTGATTCCCGAAGCTTGTTCAAACTTGGCGACAAGGTCAGCGACCAACTCAGCCGTGCTAGCAGCGGCAAAGAGCATCACCGGCCGATCCTGCTCAGCCGGTTTGCAACCCACCAGCAGCATCGCCAGCAGCGCAATAGCTGCAACCGCCGAAGCCTGTCGTAATTCTGGTATCGAGAGCCTCGTCGCCATATCAATCCACAATACGAGGCAACCGTGGGATCGTCCAACGGGCGAAGATACTGAATCCAACCTCGCCCTCAGTTAGGACTGCGTGGGTTGACGACAATCGTACAAGCGGTGCACGAGTTCAATTGGGAAGTCATGCTGCAGGAGGTTCCTACGCCATGATTCTGGAATCCCTTGCTCGCCGTAGAAGGCACCAGCCAACTGACCGTACACGGCTCCAGTCGTATCGGCGTCGTCTCCGAGATTAACGGCCAGCAAACAACCATCTCGGAATGTGCTCGTGCGATCAAATGCCCAGAGGGCGGCTTCGAGGGATCTGACGACGTAACCAGAGCCTTTGATGGCTGGCGGCTCACGGTGACGATACGAGCCTTGGCGAATCTCCTCGATCTCCGGCACGAGCGGGTTGTCTTTCCAATAATCAGGCCTCGGGCCCAGGTTCGGCGAGAGGATCTCAGGCTTCTCGGTTCCCTCAAGAGCAGCGATGATCAGGCAGGTCATGTATCGGCAAGCATCTACAGCCGACGGCGCACCATGCGTCGTGCGCGAGCTTTCCGCGGCGCGTTCGATGGCTTCTTCAGGATTGCTAGCGTAAAAAAGAGGCACCGGTGATAAGCGCATGAGCGAGCCGTTGCCCGCGCCTCTCGGATCTGTCGAACCACAAAACGGCTGACCCGTTTGTTTGAATCTTGTGAGCGCTTCGCTAACTGTATTGCCGATGTCGAAGCAACTCCCGGTGCCGCTGTAGTGGCCCTCAAGCCACCATCGAACATAGCGATGGAGTTGGTCCTTGGGATCAAAGCCGTTCCGTTCTACCAGACTCTCAGCAAGGCACAACGCCATCGATGTGTCATCGGTCCACTGCCCAGGTTCAAGCCCGAATGGGCCGCCGCCGACCATGTCATCAATCGGCTCGAATGAGCCTGGTGCCTGAAACTCCAGGGTAGTGCCGACCGCGTCCCCGACAGCCAACCCCATCATGCTTCCGATGTAGCGTTCTCTTGTTGTCGCGTCCGGATCAATCAATGGATCACGATTTCCCGCGTCAAAATTCCGCCGATCGTCGTCACCCGCAAACACAGCGTGCAGAGCCGCTAGTTCCCGAGACGGTATTCACCCCCGGTTCTCCGGTCACAAATCTGGTAGATCATTTAGCGTGAATTGCACTCGGTACGCCATGCAGCGCACATCCACACAAGAATCAAGCGCGTACTGAAGCTGGAGATCCACATCTCGACAGATGATCAGGCCCTCGACCCGTTCTTGTGCAGTGGCCATTTTTTGCCGAACCCACCCGGTGTACCGAAGCAACTGGCCGACTGTCCTATCGCTAGACTTGCCTCTCTTGAGCTCTACAACGAGCCAGCGAGCATCCGTTTTATGCTTCGCCAACAAGTCAATTCGTCCGACTTCACCAGTGTTGTACTCGGACCCCTTAATCTCACCATCCTCTTCAAGCAAATCCCACTCCTGCCCAAGTTGCGTGGCAGACCAATTGTCCACGAGGAATTCATGCAAGTGTTTCTCCAGACCGAACCCTGTACCATGTGCAACTGGAGAATCCCCGCCGTTCCCTCCAGTTGACGAATCGGGCGGCGGCTCTCCATTGGCACCTATCGTAATCCGCCACCACAGCGAATCCAAAGTCCAGAGGTCGATTGAGAGGGCATCTGACACCTCCAGAAGAACCTGATTCATCGCTTCATATCGGTCTGCAAGGCTCGCTGCGGCTCTTACGTTGGGCCATATCCCAATCATCTTCATGCCTTGCTCGGCAGTGCTGTTGTAAACGCCATACTTTTGGGGATAGAGGACTTGCAGTATCGCCGTAATAACGGTGCGAGCCAGCCCTTTGACCTTGGGTGATCCCTTTCGCGGACGAAGCTGGTTCAATCGCGCCCGTAGAGGCATCGATTCATCGGTGAGTGTTTTCAAGGCCCCACGGAGTTCACTCATGTCTGCAGTCAACGTAGCTCCTTGTCGCTGTAGATTGCCCCAATGCTGGTTGTTCTTGAACTGAAGAAATCCTTTGAAAGTTTCTGCGTCTAGCTCATCAAGATGTTCAGGTGAAAAGACCGGAACGTAGCGGGCCCGCACCTTCTCCTGCGCTTCTGCAATCTGAGCCACTGTAATGTCGTGCTGATCCTTGCTGCCTGATTGAACCCGGCCCAAGATCTGGCGTAAAGGCTCCAATGCCGATTGGTCGATCATATTCATCTCCCTACTTTCTGCTGCCAGCGTCGGGCAGACAGATTCAGTTCGAAGCTGTCGCATCTCAGGTATCCTGCCTCTCCCCGATTCGATTTGGTGGCCAAGCGGGCGGTAAGCCGAATTCTGTTCACCCGGGGTTTCCCTCGGGCGGACGATCATTCATCTAAGGCCAACCGTCGCCGGTCGGCTCAAGCACCCTACCCACAGCTTCATCCCGACTTGCGTCGAGAAGCGAGGCGGGCGGCCTCTTGCTGCCTATGCGGGCTTGCTGGCGGTGGGGTTTACCCTGCCGTAACCGTCACCGGCTACGCGGTGCGCTCTTACCGCACCATTTCACCCTTACCTCCCGAAAGAGGCGGTATATTTTCTGTGGCACTTTCCCTCGGCTCGCGCCGGGTTGGCGTTACCAACCACCGTGCCCTGCCCAGTTCGGACTTTCCTCCCGCACTCTTACGAATGCGGGCGACCGTCGCACCCGCTTGGCCACCACATCGAATCACCCAATCAACTGCCGCAGGCGATGCCCGCCCTACTACACTTGAGGATTTGGCACCTTGCCAAGATTTTCCCGGCGGATGCCAAGCCCAATGAACGGCTCGATAGGCCAGTTCATTATCAACCGCAGGACTGCCAGCGTCCAATTCGTGGGGGCACCAGTTTTCAGTAATACTGGAACGGCGCCGCCTAATTCAACAGGCGATTTCAGCGAGCAATTTTCTCTGGTAGTGCACTCGGAAATCGGTTAAAGTGGTGGCGGTAAACATATCTGACCCTGCCTTAAGTCGGCGCAGGAAGAAAGCAATGAATCGTAACGATCCAACAGCTAAGCGGCTAGTTTGGGTGGGCGGGTTGGCCGTGGCGTCCGGGCTGGTACTTTGCCCACTGGTTTGCTCCCTTTTGGAGCGCCAGACCGACGTCGGCTTCTGTGCCGTGTTGATCGCCGTTGGCCTGATGGCTGGCATGTATGGCGTTATAAGGCTGCAGGGCTGGGCGGGCTGACCTCTCCATTTTCGGCCCCGACGTTTCAACCCATAGGCTGTTATTGCCTGCGCCACATTTTTCATGCCTCAGCGGTGACAGCAACACGTCGTTCTGCTCGTACCCTTCTTGGCCAAGACACCGATCGCACCTGCAGCGCCAATCCGTTTTGGTTATCAAAAGGTTCGACGGTCCCAGTCGCTTCTAACACAGGATGCGCTTGGGTGAGATGCCCGAATCGCCGGTAGGTATCGGGAAACAAGAAGCATTCCACAAATCCGCTCTTATCCGCCAGGGTGACAAACTTCATCAACTCTCCGCTGGTGGTCCGATTGATCCGATCAGCCACCATCAGCCCGCAAACCCGTACATACTTGTGGGCGAGGTTTTTTAGTTCGACTACCGGCGTGTACCGCGACCAGTCAATGGCGCCAAGCCGTTCATCGGTCCCCAAAAAGGTCAGTGGATCGATGGTGACTGGAAATCCCAAGAGATCCATCTCCCGCTTAGCCACCCGCCGGTGATCGGGCTGGGTCAGTTCAACCGGTGGCGACAAGGCATGAGTGGCTGCTTCATTCTCCCAGAGCAAGGATCTGGCACCTGTTGAATGGCCCACCATTTTGCGCAGCTGCCAGAACAGTTCCGGGCGAGGTGTGCCAAAAACATCCAGAGCGCCGCTATCCAACAGCCGCTGCGCCTCGGCATCTCCGGGTTTACACCGTTGAAAGAAATCGTCTGGGTCGGCGAACGCGCCTTTCTCTCGCTCGTGCAGATGCCGTTCGATAAAATCGCGGGACAAATCCTTGATGTGCGAAACAGGTATGCGAATCGAAGGTTGCTTGGGCTGGGAAGGTTGATCGACGTATTCGAGACTGAAGCGCTCACGGGATCGGTTCACGCAGGGCGGCAAAAACCTGGCCCCCAAGAGCTGCGCCTCTAGCACATAGAGAATCTGCGGAAGCGTCGGCGAGTGGGCATAGAAACCTCGATAGTTGGAAAGAACCGCCGCCAAATAATGAATGGGCCAGCGCCGTTTCAACCAGGCCCCTTGAAAGGCTTCGACCGCATACTCAGCCGAGTGGGCTTTGTTGAACATGAAGCCGCAAAAATTCTGCAAGATGGGCCAAACGCAGTCAATCTCAGCCTGCGGGCGATTGTTCTTCTGGGCACAGGCATAGAACTCAGCCTTCATCTCCATGATCGTGTCGCGCTTTTGCTTGTTGAGCGCCCGGCGAAGCACGTCTGCCCGCCCGATGTTCATGTTGGCAAACTCGGTGGCAACCTGCAGAATATGTTCCTCGAAAACCATAAGCCCGTAGGTTTTTTCCAATACCGAGACCAACGAAGGATGAGCATAGCTGGGCTGTTCCTGGCCTTGATGTCGCCGGGCGAAGGCCTCTTTCTTGCCTTGATTGGCGGCTCCGGGACGAATGACCGCGACCACCGCGGTCAGGCAGTCGATGTCGCGGCAATTGCACTGCTGGATCAGATTGGTCATAGCCGGCGATTCGATGTGGTGGACACCGCGGGCGTTGCCGGTGGCAATCATGTCCCACGTTTTGGCTTCGGAGTAATCGACTTGCGTTTCCAGATCGATGTGCTTGCCTTCGGTCCGTCCAATCTCAGCCACCGCATCGCGCAGCACCGACAGCCCAGCCTGTCCCAGCAGATCGACCTTGACGAAACCGAGGTCTTCGATGGCGTCCATCTCATATTGTGCGACGAGCATTCCCCTGGGGGAACGCTGCACGGGGACCAGATCGGTCAGTGGCTCCGGCGAAACCACCATGCCACAAGGATGCATGGACCAATGACGCGGTAATCCTTCGAATTTGTGGGCCATCCGCAAGATGCTGCGATAAGGCTCCTCGTTGACCGGAATGCTTCGCGCTTCGGGTGATAGGGAAATCGCCTTTTGAAGATTTTGCGAAGTCATGTGCGGCAGCAATTTGGTTGTCTGATGAATTTCGTGGGCAGGCAGCCCGAACACCTTGCCCAGCTCAGCCACTGCCGCCCGGGCATGAAACGTATTGGCACTGCCGATCATGGCTACGCGCTCATGCCCCCAGCGGTCATACACCCAACGGATGATTTCCTCGCGTTTGTCCCACGGCAGATCCAGATCGATGTCAGCCATCTTGCTGAATTTGGCCCGCTCGGGATTGATAAAGCGGTCAAAGGGCAAATCGAATCGAAACAGGCAGGCATGACTGACCCCGAGAACATAGCAGACCAAGGAATCTGCGGCTGATCCGCGTGCCAGAGAGGCAATGCCCTGGCTGCGACAGTGTTCGACGATTTCGTGAAAAACCAAAAAGTATTCGGCGTAGTGGACCTGCTCGATGATGGACAATTCTCGTTCCAGGCGCTTCAACGCCTCAGCCAACGTGGGCCGCTTCCCGCCAATGCCCCGCTGGGCTGGTTCATCGACGTATCTCCGGCGGCAACCGGCGAGGCATAACGTTCGCAGGTGTTGAATGGCTGATCGCCCATCCGGCGAGGCAAAGCCGGGGAATCGGCTCTGGGTCAGGTCGAATGCAAAATCGCATTGCTCGGCAATCACCGTGGTGTTGATTAGGGCGTCGGGTCGGCGCTTGAACAATCGATCCATTTCTGTTGGCGATCTAAGGTGCCATGCGCCAACGGGTTTGTCGCGGTGGGGTTGATCAAAGAGCGTTAGGGTGCCGATTGACGAGAGTGCTTTGAGAACAGTCGCTTCGTGGGGATAGAGGCATCGCGATGGGCAAGTGGCTACGACCGGAATTGATCGGGCATCAGCCCATCCTGCTCGCCGACGGGCGATGGGGACATCGTCACGCTTGTGGATGGATAAGGTGACATACAGCCGCCATCCGAATGCTTCGCGGAGCGTTGTGGTACTCTTATGGTTTAGTTCGTCGAGGCTTGGTTGTGTTTGCTGCGATAGATTTCCAGGCCCGTTGATCAGGCAGATCACTCCGGTTGAGTGCGTGCATAGGTCGTGGGCGTTGAGTTGGCCGTCGCGCAGGTGATGGATTGATGCCAACCGGCAGAGGTTTCCGTAGCCCTGCATGTTTTGGGCGAGCAGCGTGACCTCTGCGGTATCGACCGGCTGAAACTCTGCGCCCAGAATGGGTTTGACGCCCGCCTTCTGACAGGCCTGTTGAAACGCAACCGCAGCGTATAGCCCGTTCCGGTCGGTTAGCGCCACTGCCTGCATGTTTGACCGCGCCGCAAAATCTGCCATTTGCTCGGGCACGATCAAGGAAGAGCCGAACGAATAGGCTGAGCGATTATGCAACGAAATATACATGGTGAATTCCCCTCCCTTACGGTTGGGGCTCGGATAAAACAGCGTAACCGCTACAGCAGCATCAGAGCCGCGACCGTGAGGGAGCGGGATAACTTTTGCGATCTACTCAACAACAAATCGTGCGGACCCATCAATGCCCGTTCACCGAAGCGTTGGCGAATCGTATCGCGCAGGGTGGACAAGGTTTGCTGCCTTTGCTTGACACCAAATAGATCCAGTTGGCTAAAACCGGAATACACGTTGGACAATTTGACGTGTACCATGCGGAGTCGGACCCGCCGATCCCACAGCCGTTGCAGCAGCCGCGATAACAATGGGTATACATGCTCTTCTACGTCGGTGGGTTCGCGCAGGCTCAGTTGGCCTTGATGCTCGTCCATGTCGGTGTAGCGAATTTTGACTGTTATCGTACGGATCTGTTTGGCGTCTTTCCGCAGGCGAACAAAAGATCGATCCGCCAGGCAGCGCAGCTTGGCTTCGATGAATGCCCGATCCGTGGTGTCTTTGTCGAATGTTTCTTGATGACCGTACGAGAGGGCATCAGATTGGGTGGTGGTCACCAAACGATCATCGATGTTGCGCGAAAAATCCCGGAGCTGTTTGGCGTTCTTGCCCACCAGCTCAGCCAGGAAGTTCAAGGGCATTTGGGACACTTGCCTGATGGCGGTAAGCCCAGCCGAGGCCATCAACTGGGCGGTAGTCGGCCCGATGGTGGGTAACCACTTCACCGGCAGGGGATGCAGGAAGGCCAACTCCTGATCACGATGGAAGGGCACAGCCGTCAGCTTGTCGGGCTTGTGCAATTTGCTGGCGATTTGGCTAAGCAATTTGTTGCGGGCGAGTCCTTGCGAGATGGTTATTTTTAGCCAGTCGTGGACATCATGCCCAAACTTTTCTGCGGCTGCATAAGGGTCTCTGCCCAAGCATGCTTTTGTACCGGTCAGATCGAGGTAGCCTTCATCGATGCTCTGCTTTTCGATCAGCGGAGTCATCTCCTCAGCCATCCCGAAGATGTTGCCGGAGAATTGTTCGTACAGTTCAAAGCGGGGCGGAACAACGATGAGTTTGGGATACAACCGCCGTGCTCTGCCGATAGGCATGGGCGTGTAGATGCCCAATTGGCGGGCTTGGTAGCTGGCTGAGGCAACGATCCCACGATGAAGCCCGCCAACAACAATAGGCTTACCCCGCAAATGCCGATCAGCCGCTTGCTCAACCGAAGCGAAGAATGCATCCGCATCGAAGTGGAGGATCGCCCGCTTCATCATTGCAACCGATGCACCACGGTATGGGCTACGCCTTGAACAACGAGTTCAGACAAGGGAGCCAAGTCCGGATTGTTCGGGTTTTCAGAAACAAGGTGCGGTTTCCCTCGGCGCATGACCAGCCGCTTCAAGGCTGATTCGCCATCGATCAAAGCGACGACAATCGCACCGGGCCTAGCCTCAGCCGTGTAGTCGCCAATGACAATATCGCCGTCAAAGATGTTGGCTCCGATCATCGAGTCGCCCTGCACCCGCAAGGCGAAGCTTCGCCACTTGGCCCGCAGCACCGCGGCTGCATCAAGGGCGACGCAACCGCCGTCCACGCCCTCGGGCCAACCCGCACTGATGGTAGGCAAGGGGATCAGCTCGGCGCCAGAGGCATCCAAGCCCCGCTCTGGCTGAACCGGGTGTTTGGCTCTGTCCTCAGCCTTATTGTCGATTTTGGTTCTGTCCATTTGGCGGTTTACCCCCACAAATCACACCCTAACATATACCAAATATCCATCGCCGGTGCAAGGCCCTAAAATGAGGCTTGGAGCTGCTGAAATGGTCGATGAACAACTCGGATTCGGATGGGAGGACCAAGCGACTGCTGGTACCGGTGCTGGTAGCACGGATCAGCCGCTGCCGGCGATTACCCCGCTGGCTAATCGCTTGGGTGAACTAGCCCAGCAGAATATCTACCTGGGAACATCCAGTTGGAAGTATCCCGGCTGGCTGGGACAGGTCTACAAACCCCAGCGGTACGCCACCCGGGGCAGATTCTCGAAGAAGAAATTCGAGCAGACCTGCTTGGAGGAATACGCCCGCATCTTCCCAGCCGTTGGAGGTGATTTCTCGTTCTATCAGTTTCCAGCCGAGTCGTTGTGGGAGCGGTATTTTTCGCAAGTCCCCAAAGGGTTCCGATTCAGTTTGAAGATTCCAGAGAGCATCACCGTGGAGCGCTTCAGCCAAGTCGCTCGCTACGGAGCCATCGCGGGTAAGAAGAACCCCGACTTCATGGACTCAGTCTTGCTCGAGGAGCGTTTTCTCAAACCGCTTGAACCGTACCGAGACAAGCTCGGGGTACTCATGTTTGAGTTCGGCACCATCCATGAAGGCCCGACAAAAGAACCGGCTCGGTTCGCAGATGCACTGGATGGGTTTCTGTCGCGCTTACCCACCAAACGCTTCGATTTCTCGGTAGAAGTGCGGAATAGAGACTTCCTTACCGACGGCAATGACTATCTCGAAAGCCTACGATCCAACGGCGTAGCCCACTGCCTGAATAGTTGGACGCGCATGCCGTCGATCAGCGAGCAGTTGGCCATTCCGGGCATCTTCACCGCCAAGCATGTGGCCGCACGAATGCTGCTAAAGCCAGGCCGAAGCTATAAGAACGCCGTTGCCCAATTCGCGCCGTACGAGCACATCCAGGAATCCTACCCCGAGGGTCAGGCTGGCTTGAAAGAGTTGATTAAGCGCTGTTTGGATCAAAGCCAAGCCCTCTTTGCCTTCGTCAACAACCGCTTTGAAGGCAACGCGGTGGAGACGTTACAAGAAGTGACCCTGCCATAGCTCTTCGACATACCCACCGGCTAGAAGCCGGTGCCACAGATGGAATGGAAACAGCCTCCTAGTTGTCGCAATGTGTCTAAAATGATCAATTTAGGGCGCCAATATTCGGCGCGTTGAGACGAATAGTCTTATGATAGACGCGTCGGTGGTGCCCGGTTGGGTAGCCGGTGTGCGTGGTTGGTGTCACGAGATGATTCAGTGGCTGATGAATGCTCCTTAGAATGGCAAGGCGTGCTGAAGGTGCGTCATGCCTTGATGGTATACACCTCGCCGCGGGTGTTGTTTTCCCGGGTGGAGGACACCGGCGCCTATGGACTGTCATTGATCGTCTTATTGGGGCTGACCGTGTTGATCGGGTATGCCGAGGTCAAGACTGGACTGATTGATCGCGGTGTCGACCAGCAAACTGAGGCGTCTCTGGCACAGCTCGAAAAAAACCAGGGCAACCTGGTTGATCGGGTTGAGCTGCGCGAGCGGATGGCTGACCTGCGCAAAGGGGCTGAGTTCAACAAGCTCTTGGCCCGTCTGGGCGTGATTGTCTTTCAGCCGACAGTGATGTTGGCCTCCTACTTGCTCATTGCCTCCATGCTCTATGCCCTGGTCGCTTTGACGGGCCGATCTCCGGAATACCACACATTGATGTCCATTTGTGTGTACGCCGGGTTCATCGAGTTGGTTGGATACGTCGTTCGGTTGTCGATGGTGGTTTTCTACAAGACAGCCGAGTTGGATACCTCGCTGGCTATGCTGGCTGCACCGGGCAAAGCATCGCTGCTGGTGGGGATTGATCCGTTTCGGATTTGGTTTTGGGTGTTGATAGCCATGGGTTTGGCCGTCACCCGGCAGTTGAGCTTGCGCAAGGCGATAGCGGTCTGTGCATTGATGGGACTGCTAGCGTCTGCCGCCCGAGTTGGACTTGACTTCGCCATGCAGGCGTAGCCCGTTCTTGCGGACGGGGATGTGCTGAGGCGATGATCGCAATCAGTTTATGGAATCGATGATATGAAGGGCTTACTCACCTTATTGACGCTGGCCGGAGTTTGTGCGGGTGTTTTTGTGCTGGCCAACTTTCGGCGTGAATCGAGCGGCAAGTCGTTGTTGAATGTGGCAGAGGAAGTTGCCATCACCGTCAAGGTAGCCAATCCCGAGCACGGGGAGATCATTCGCTTGGTGCAGGCGCCGGGCGACGTGGAGGCTGTTCTGGAGGTGGACATCAGCTCCGAGATCGTCTCCAAAATTGTCGAGATGCCCATCGAGGAGGGCGACATCGTCAAGAAAGGCGATCTTCTCTGCCGGCTTGACGACAAGTACCTCTTGGCGGAGGTGGAATCTGGCGAAGCCCGGATTGCCGGAATTCGGGCGGGCTTGGTCGATGCCGAAGCTGCCCTGGAAAAGGCCCAATGGGATTACTCGCGACAGCTCAGGCTGACGGAACTTGAAGCGACCTCCGACATCGAATTGCGGAACAACCTGATCTTGCAGCGCAAGGCGGGGGCTATGTTGGATGTCAAAAAGGCAGAGCTTGCCGCATCACAAGCGGGTTTGAAACGAATCAGCGAAGACTTGAAGAAGACCATCATCACATCGCCGATTGACGGCGTTGTCTCACAGCTCAGTGCCAAGCAGGGTGAGGTAGTCATCACCGGCACGATGAACAACCCTGGCACGGTCATCATGACCATCAGTGATCTTTCCAAGATGCAGGTTCGCGTGCGCATCGACGAGATGGACGTGCCCATCGTCCTGGAAGGACAAAAGGGCCGCGTCTACTTGCAATCGGATCCCGATAAGCCGGTCCCGGGCCGCGTCATGCGGGTCGCCTGCAAAGGAACGAAACTGCAGGGCAGAGACGTGGTTACGTTTGAGGCGCTCTTGGAGGTACTCTCACCCGAAGCCCGGGTCATGCCTGGGATGACCGCAAACGTCGAGATCGAGGTCGCCAAACGCGAAGATGCCATCACCATTCCCGTCGAAGCCGTCGTGCATCGGATGAGGAAGGATTTGCCCGACGAAGTGGTCAAGTCATTCGACGCAAAACAAGCGACGCTGGACCTGTCCGAGCGTGCCAAGCAAGGGCAGTACATCAAGGTCGTCTACGTCATGGCCAACGAGTCAGCTGAGGTCCGCCTCATCGAAGCGGGCATTGCCGATACCCGCCGCGTTGAAATCAAGGAAGGCGTGAAGACGGAAGACCAGATCATCGTCGGCCCGTACCGCAGCCTGGATCAACTCAAGGAGGGCAAGAAGGTCGCCCTGGCGGAGGACGAGAAGAAGGAGGCTGATCCAAGCGATTCGGCCGAAGAAGCCGTAGCTAGTGATGACCAAGATTCGACTGACAAAGATCAGAACGAAGAGGCTACCTTGGCTGCGAGTTCGGCGCCGTGAGTGACGACAACGCCCATCTAATCCGGCTGGTCGATCTGGAAAAAGTGTACCGGATCGGAACTGAACTGGTGCATGCCCTGCGCGGTGTCTCGCTGGACATCGCCGAGAACGAGTTCATGGCCATCATGGGCCCGAGCGGTTCTGGCAAGAGCACCCTGATGAACATCCTGGGCTGCTTGGATGTGCCCACAGCCGGCAAGTATTGCCTTCGCGGGCAGGATGTCTCCCAACTGTCTCAGTCAAAGTTGGCCAAAATCCGGGGATGGCAGATCGGCTTTGTCTTTCAGACCTTCGAGCTTCTTCCGCGAACGACCGCCCTTAAGAACGTGCAACTCCCGCTCATGTATGCCCAAGTACCGCGTAAGAAGCAGCGGGCGATGGCTGCCTTGGATCGCGTCAGTTTGAGCGACCGGGCATCACACCGACCGAATCAGCTGTCGGGTGGGCAGAAGCAACGCGTGGCCATCGCTCGGGCGCTAGTGCAAGAGCCAGCCATCATCCTGGCCGACGAACCTACCGGAAACCTGGACAGTCAGACCGGCGACGAGATCATGGCTATCTTCGGTTCTCTGCATGCCGAAGGCCAAACCATCATCATCGTCACCCACGAAGAGGAGATCGCCGCCCGTTGCAAGCGGGTGATTCGACTTCGGGATGGGCTAATTGTGTCTGACATCCGCACCGAGAATCCAACAGCACCCAAGCCCGAAGCGGCCGTTGTAGGTAGCCCATGATCCGCTTCTTGATCCATCTTCCCAAGAGAATCTGGCTGTTCTTGATAGGCGCGGTGCTGAGCAGCCTGCAGAACATCATGACGGCCTTCGTTCAGATCGCCGCCAACAAGGGACGCTCAATTCTGACGACCTTAGGGATCATCATTGCGGTGACATCCACCATCAGCGTTGTGTCGGTGGTTCAGGGTTTTGGAAATTACATGACCCAGATGGTGCGTGGCTACGGCACCCAATTCATGATCGTCCATCCGTACAACCCGTCAGGCCGCCATGGCTTTGGAGGCAACAATGCCAAGCTGAACATGGCTGACATCCGCGCCGTCCGGCAGGCATGCTCGGCGATCAAGCGCCTGACGCCGTTCATATACACCAACAATGCAAAACTCAGCTACGGGCAGGTCATCGCCGAAGACGTCCCCGTTCGAGGCGTCACTGAATCCTATCAAACCATCCGCCACTTTTTCGTCGATTCGGGCCGCTTCTTTGGCCCGGTCGATGTGCAGAATGGTGCTCAAGTGGTTGTTCTGGGACGGACGCTGCTCAAGCTGCTCGAGTGCGATGACTCCATCGTGGGCGACAACATCGACATCGACGGACGCCGCTTCGTGGTCAGCGGCATTCTTGAGTCAAAAGGCAGCCTGATGGGCGAGGATCAGGACAAGACGGTGATGATCCCCTACACCACGGCCCTAAACCTCTATCCAGAGTTGCGAGAAAGCGTCCCCTTTCTCTTGGAGGCCAACAGCGAAGAGGACATCGGCCTAGCCGCATCTCAGCTTACCCGCGTGCTGCGTCGCCGCCACGGGCTAAAGCCAGGCCAACCCGACGACTTCTTGATCCAGCGCCAGGACCAAATGCTCAAAGAGTTCGAGAATCTGCGTAACGCTGCCTCGGGCGTCTTGGCTGGCATCGTGGGCATCTCCCTGTTGGTGGGCGGCATCGGCATCATGAACATGATGTTGGTCTCAGTAAGTGAACGTACCCGCGAGATCGGCCTGAGAAAGAGTGTGGGCGGGCGGCGTCGTGACATCTTGCTTCAATTCCTTACCGAAGCGGTTGTGCTCTGTACCGTTGGCGGCGTCATCGGGGTGTTCTTTGGCTATGTGATGATGACCATCGCCTCGATGCACCCCAAGATGGTCGATGTGTCAGTCCCCTTGTGGTCGGTCGCCTTGGCCTTGGCGTTCGCCGCTTGCACGGGCGTGTTCTTTGGAATTGTCCCAGCCTTCAAGGCTGCACTGTTGAACCCGATTGAGGCCTTGCGCCACGAATAAGATGAGCCAGCAGCCCTCGAACACCATCCCTATCCGTGGCCAACGCGATTTGGCAGCAGCACGGCCTAACCTCTTGGTCCGGTTGATCCTGCTTCCCATCCGCCTGAGCGGACTCTTGGCAAACTTTGGCCAAAGGCAGGCACAGAACATCCTCACCGCTATGCTCCAAATATGGGCGAATAAAGCCCGATCGATCCTGACCACCTTGGGCGTCATTATCGCGGTTACTTCGACGATCACGGTGGTGTCCTTCGTTCAGGGCTTTGGCAACTACGTCACCGACATGCTTCGCGGCTTTGGCACCAACATGGTATTCGTGATTCCCCAAATCCCTTCCGGCTTGCATGGCCAATCGCTCATGGGGCGGGTGTTCATGGATATCGACGACGTGAATGCGGTGGGCGCCCGTTGCGACAAGATTCGTCGGATCACCCCCATCCTGTTCACCCAAGCGACCATCGAATACGGGCGCGAGAAAGCCGAAGACGTCGACCTCCGCGGCGCCAACGAAGAGTTCCAGACCATCCGGAAGTTCTATGTCGATCAAGGGCGATTCTTCAATCCCATCGATGTCGATAACGGAAATCACGTCTGCGCCTTGGGCCGAGGTGTACTGAAACTTCTCGGAGCCGACGAGAAAATCGTCGGGGACTACGTCTTCCTCAATCAGATCCGCTTCCGAGTCGTGGGGCTTCTAGAAGCAAAAGGGAGCATGATGGGCGAGGAGCAAGACGAGGTCATCCTCATTCCCTACACCACAGCCGTCAAATTACAGCCCTTCCTGCGACGATTCATGCCCTTCGTGATCGAAGCAACCAGCGAAGAAGATGTGGAAGAAGCGTCCCTGCAAATGACCCGTGTGCTGCGCGAACGCCATGGAATCGACCCGGGCGAACCCAACGATTTTCGGATTCTACGTCAGGATGAGTTTCTACGGGATTTTGAAAGAGTGAAGACCATCGCCACCAGCGTATTGGCAGGCCTGGTAGGAATTTCACTGATCGTCGGCGGTATCGGCATCATGAACGTGATGCTGGTTTCGGTGTCCGAGCGCACCCGAGAGATAGGCCTGCGCAAAGCGGTGGGCGGTCGTCGCCGTGACATTCTGCTTCAATTCCTCGCAGAAGCGATGGCCCTTTCTCTGGTCGGTGGGACGGTGGGGATCGGCTTTGGGTATGCGATCTGCGCTATTGCTTCCAAGAGTCCAGACATGGTCGATGTCCCAGTGCCCGTTTGGGTGGTCGCGTTGGCCCTTGGGTTCTCTGCCGGCGTCGGGATCATTTTCGGCATCATCCCTGCCTTCAAAGCGGCCATTCTCAACCCGATTGAAGCCCTGCGACACGAGTAGGCGAAGCGCCATCCAATCCTCAGACCTTGTTATCCCCCGCATTATCGGCCAGCTGATTATCGCTCGAAACAAGTGGCGATGAATCGCGTTTGGGCCGAGAACTAACAATGGAGAATCGACTGCAGCATAAGGAGTGGATGGTTTATCTCGGGCAACCAAGCTGTCTCTTACTTACGAGGTCTTGTGATGCCATATCACCGAAAACGAAGCCGATTACCCTTGTACTGGGCGTTCGCAATCGTCACTTCCGTCGCGTCAGGTGCTCTGATGTTGCTGGGGCTGCTCGATGAGAATATGATCGGCAAAGTCTGAGCGGTCGCCGGTCAGCCATCGAGTATCGAGCATCGAAGCACAAGTTTTTGCAGCGGCTGGTCCCTGCCGAGCCCCTCGACTACCGGCGTCTAAGTCTTGCTCTGCCGCAGGTTAACCCCCCGACAACCAGTAGAGCCATCGAACTTGGCTCCGGGACGCTGCCAACTTCCCCCGCATAATTGGTGGGCGAAGCCGCAATCGGATTGCCCAAGCCATCCAACGCGTTCACGCCGTCCGTCGGCAGCCCCGTATAGTCGAGTAGGTCCGCAAGGGCGAAATCCACTTGTCCAGCTGGGGCGAAGAGAAAACCATCGGAAATTGTGAAATCAGGTGTCACCCCTCCTGGCAGGCTTGCGAAGGCTGACGTCGCCAACAACAAATGATGATTGGCGGTCGGTGACGGCGTGTCCGATGGGAAGACAAAGGAATTTGTCGAACCGCCAAGCGTCGAGTTGATGGTCCTGCCATTGGTGAACTGCTGGCTGTTGGATGTGGTGAACAGCTCAACGTATTGAACCGTGCCATCAGCGTTCGAGTATATCTCGTTGATGTCCCAAAGATGGAAGGAGCCCTGGGCAGTCGATGCCGCACCCAAGATTCCAATCAAACCGATACCGATGCCTGCAAATCGTGCCTTCATTTCCCGTTCCTATTCTTGATCGCTTCTCTTAACAGCCCAAAAGCCAGCCCGACACCCTGATAATGCGATGCCAATCGGTTTTGATTGCAAGAATCAAGAATAAATAAGGCTAGAGCGGTTCCAAGCGCCAAGAAAGCCCATTGGGAGGGTATCAAGCCACCATCAATCTCAGGACTCTGGCGATGCAGGCGTGCTTGATACAACCGGGGTAGCCACGATCTCGTTTACCTCGACCGGTGCCGTATCGAGGGTCATCATCGGGCCACCATCGGTCAGTTGGTCGATGCGGGTTACCGCGAAGCTGACATTCGATTTGTTATCAGTTTCTGATTCGAGAACTTTTCGATACAACTCCAACGCCTTAGCCCGGTCGTGCAGCCGGAAATCGTACACGACCGCTGCCTGAAAACGAGCGGGGTGGGGCGTGTCTGGATTCCAGGCAAAGGCCCGTTCATACCACTTGACTGCGATCGGCTCTTGATCCTTGAGATACTCCTTATGGATCTCGCCGCACCAAAAGGCTGCGTCGTCGATCTTGTCGCTGCCGGGATACTTGGTGATCAAATCGGTGAACACCCGAACCGCAGCCAGCATCTTGTCAGCCCGGTATAGTGCCGGCGTTCCATGGCCACCCTCACGCATCCACTTCAACCCCTGCTCGTACAAGTTGTCGGCGGCCGCGATGGACTCCGCGGGCACGAGGTGCTGCGCAGGAATCTCGGCGCTCAATACATACCTGAACGGCTGAACATGCTGAAGCTGGCCCAGCTCCACCTCAGCCCATCGACGCTTCTGTTCGTAGCCGTGTTCACCATAAAAGGTTTGCAAAGCCCGAAGCGTCCGGTGGTACATCGCTCGATGAACAAGCAACTCCTCCACCAGATCAACTTCTGCCGCATCGGCAATTTGAATGTCCGGGAGGGTCATCCCTTCAGGTGAAGCGGGATCGACCGTAGGCCCCTCAGCGTTCTGGCGATCACCCCAGAGTGGATCGGTATTGCACGCCGTGCAGATGGTCAAAGACAGCAACACAAGACCAATAGAATAGGAATCCAGCTTCTTCATCGGGCCACTCCTTCGGCAACCAGGCGGGCAATCGCTTATCCAACACGACCGAGACTACCCACATTACATCTCGACAAGCGGCTGAGGTCAACCTCCTTGAGGCAAGGGCGAAACAAATCTTCAGCACGCCGTCCTAGCCAGTTGTCGCATTGTGCCCATCAACGCCCGAGTTGCCCCTTGTGAGTTTCCGCAATCTCACAAGATCGCTCGACATTGACGCCAGATTGCAACTGCAGGCAGCGCACAGATATCAGGCCTGCAGCCGACTGTGGCCGCCACTCGCCGGGCGTTGCCTGCAGGGCAGCCGACACTCGTCAGCGAGTCCGCAAGAACAACATCGATCTGGCCCGGCAGGAACATCCAGATCCTACCCGTTGGACTCCGCAGCGATGATTTAGCCGTCCTCCAGCTTGACGGGGAAGTTGAGGTCGAGCGATACCAAAGGTTGGTCCTGTGAACCGCTAACGAGCGCCGATCGACGCTAATGCTCGCTGATTCGCGTTCATTGGCGGTTTCTCTTGCTGTGGCCCGTCGATACCTGCATCGATCCTATAGTTCCAAGCCGGCTTCACTTCCCCATTTTGTTGAAGAGCAGAAAGCCGTTCTTGCTAGACGCCCTTTGACCAACATCCAGAGAATCTGCTTCCAGAGGTCGCAAGATCGAGCGGTTTCCCTCGCAACGCCGGTGGCTTGGATGCATCCTTGGACGGCGCTGTGGGGTATGGTATCGCAGAGATTTCGGTTTGTTCATTGGAGATTGATCATGCGTGTTCGTTCGGTTGCTCGATCGGTGTTAGTGCTTGCTGCGGTGGTCTTGATTTGTGGGGCTGTGCAGGCTGCCGGCCAGAAGTCGTCGCCGGGTGGTGCGGCTTACAAGGTCACAGCTTGGCCTGCCAATGTGGCGGGGACGCCGTACTCGGAACTGTTCGAGACCTACCTCAACGAGATGGCTTCGCAGGGCTGGCTGCTGCATGACGACGTGTCCAGGAACGGAGCCGCTATGCTCGTGTTCACGCGCCGGCTATTGCCGCAGCAACCGTAGGGCATTCAAGGCTACGAGTACGGTGCTGCCCTCATGCCCGATGACAGCCAAGGGTAGCGGAATGCCCATACTCAGCGTAGCGAATCCCAGAATGACGATCACGCCGAGGGCTAGAGTCAGATTCTGGCGAACGATGGCTGAGGTCTTGATCGCCTGTCGGTGCAACCATGCCACCTGCTCGATCCGGTCGCCAAGCAGCACCGCATCGGCTGCATCCAAGGCGACGTCGGCGCCGATGGAACCGATGGCAATACCGACATCCGCAGCCACCAAAGCTGGGGCGTCGTTGACGCCATCCCCTACCATGACCACACCGCCGTGCTCTTGTCGAAAGTCATGCAGGGCATCAAGCTTTTGTTCGGGAAGCAGATCGGCACGAAACCCATCCAGGCCTACCTGTTGGGCTATCATGGCGGCGGTCAGCTCGTGATCCCCAGTGAGCATTTCTATTCGGGTCATGCCCTGCCGACGTAGATCAGCGACGCATGACGAAGCCCCCGACCTAAGCGTGTCGGAGAACGCCAACACCGCCGGCCGAGAATCCACCATCAGCACAGCCGCCGTTTGACCTGCTCTGCGGACGGCCTGTAGCTGCGATTCGCACCGAGTCCGCATTGCCCCCTCCAGTTTTTCGAGAGCAAGTCCAGGCTTGCCGATCCAAACCTTCCTACCTTCAACCGATGCACTGATGCTCTGCCCCGGTACCGAACGAAAATCATCGGCTTGGGCGATGTCCATGCCTCGATCCTTGCCAGCCGATGTGACGGATTCTGCAAGCGGATGCGTGCTCAAAATTTCGACCGAAGCTGCTAATCGTAGGCATTGATCTGGAGTTAGGTCACCAATCGGCTCGATGGCGGCGAGCCGAATTTGCCCGGTGGTCAATGTCCCTGTCTTATCGAACAGGGTGACCTTGGCATGAGCGAGCGTCTCAAGGTGAACGCCGCCCTTGACCAATATGCCCTGCCTGGCTGCAGCAGCAATGGAGGACAGGTAGGCCACCGGAGTCGCGATGATCAAGGCGCAAGGACTACCAACAATCAAGATGGCGATGCCGCGGCGAATCGCTTCTGCCCAGGCGAATCCTATCCAATAATGAGAAACTGGAACTACGAGCATTGAGAACAGAATCACCCCAATGGTGTAGGTCGGGCCTATGCGGTCGATCAAGCGCTCTGACTTAGCCTTGCGCTCCCGGGCTTGGGCGACCAATTCAACCACGCGGGCCAATACTGTCGCACCGGCCAACTTGGTGACTTCGACGACCAATCGTCCATCTCTGTTGGCTGTCCCGGCGAAGACGTCGTCGGCCACCGTTTTTTCACGCGGCAATGGTTCTCCAGTGATCACCGATTCATCAACGGCTGATGCTCCTTCGACAACGCGTCCATCAAGCGGAACGCGATCTCCGGGCCTGATGAGAATGTGTTGCCCCAGGCCCACCTCTTTGAGGGCGACCGGTTTGGGCCCATCACTGGTCAGCACGAATGCATGACGCGGACTCAGTTTCCCAAGGCCCACCAAGGCGGACTGGCTGCGGTTGAGGGCATAGGTTTCCATGGCACCCGAAGCAGCGAACAACACCAAGAGCAACGCACCTTCCATGGCGCTACCGATCCAGGCAGCCAAGCCAGCCCCCAAGAGCATCAGCACGTCGATGTCGACGCGGAGTTCGCGCAGGGATGACCACACCGACGAGAGCGCCGGCAATCCGGCAATCGAAAAAGAGACCAATGTCAAGAGATCGACCAGCGCAGCTGGAGCCCCAGCCAACCGCGAGAAGTAAGCAGCAAGCAGGGCGAACCCGGCTGTGCAAGCACCGATGAGCGGCATGCGTTGATCAAGTGCCTGCGCAGAGGGCGTATAGAACAGGCTTGCCCTGCCCGCGTCAGCCTCGTACACCGGTTGATCAAGGAGAATAGGATTTAGTGCCCGCCGGTTGAGGGCCAGGGGGCGACGCGACGCTTCAACGGCTGCGACCGGAGTGGAAGATGTCATCAGCTGTCACCGAGTCCCTGCTACCAGCTGAGCCAGCAAGTGGACGAATCCACCGCTGACCCCACCGATGATTAGCCACCTTGCCATTGGCAGGAAGTATCGGCCGCTGCGAATTCCGTCGATCAGGGCAAGAGTCGCCAGCAGCCCCGCCCCACCAAGGATCATCCAGCCAGCCAGCAGATTCTCTCCCATAAAGCTGGCAGGTAGCGCCAGCGCCAAGGTACCTGCAATTGCTCCGCCTGCGCTGAGCAGACCGACGGTGACTGGATGGTTGATTTGATGGAGAAAGAGTCCCAATTCCTCCTCCATCATCACTTTGAGCAGACGATCATCATCCGCACAGAGCGTATCGACAATCTGCTCCAACAGCGGCTCCTTGAATCCCTTAGCCGCATACAAGATTCGGATTTCTTCGCGCTCGTGTTCGGGATCGTCCTTGATTTCTCGCCGCTCCCGATCAAGCTCAGCCTCATAGTACCGAACTCGATTCAAGGCGCTGACGCCGGCGATCAAACCGGTCAACAGGCCGGCGCCAACCCCGACCACTGCGAGAAGGCCGCCAATTTCTTGATCGACGGAAAAATTGTGCAAAACAATCCACACGATTACGAGCAGTAAGATGGTGTCTCGGGCGCGGAGGATGGCTGTGTGTAGATCATCGCTCCCGCTCAGGTGCGTCTCAGCACCCAAGATATGCAAGGCCCGTTGGCGTGCTTCGCCGACATGGTCAGCCATGTCGCCGACGGTTCCGGTCGTCCCAGGTTGCGCGTCTTGATCCATCGTATCCGTGCGATCCCTTGAGGCAGCGCCTTTGCTAGCCAGCGAAATCATCTACTTTTCGGTGTGGTTTGTCCAACAAGCCGAAGGGTCAAATCCTTCCGGTATGCACTTCGATCTGCCACTTGGGAGACAACTCGGTAAGTGTGCGTGCCAACGCCCCTGCAACCAGCGGACGGGTTTGGCAAATAGCATCCGCACAACCCGCTTGAGAAAGCTCGACGGTCGCCCGATTTTGATTGGCATTGATGACCAACTGCCCGCCGCGCGAAATCGGATAGTCACAGCAGGCAGCATATTTCTTGTAGACGATTCGTCGATCGGTCAACACCAATCCTGCCAAGCCAGTATCAGCCCGGCCGAAGTCTTCGTCCGAATAGAAACCGAGGAATCTCTCGTCACTTTGCTTGGTGAACCAAGTCGAAACGCGCGTCCGCACCACAAAGGGGAGATTCTCCCATTGGTTGTCTTTTTGTTGCCGCCGGGCAATGAGCAGTCGTTGATAGCCCGGCTCACCCCTGCCACCATTGTTGCGATAGAAGTCCAAAGCCACCGTGAGATTCGCGATGCAGACTTGGCAATAATCGAGGCCTGACTCTGTTCGCAGGTGCGTCTTCACGGCACCAATCGGGCTGCAATTGCTGCAAACACTGTACGGGAACGGATTGCTGAACGGCTTGGGCAAGACCACGACCGGCTCTAGATTCTTAAACCAGCTATCCGGATCAGCCGCCATCAGCTTGTCCACACTGCGGACGACCCGATTCTCTGCCTCTTGCAGAAGTAGGGCTTCTTTGCGCGGCAGTTTGTCGCCCCAAATCAACATATGCAGGGACAAGTCCCGAGGATTCAAACATAGGCTGCACCGGTGCGGGAAAGAGGCGCGCAAATCATCTTCCAAGAGCAGCGCCACCGGAAACTCGAAGCATGCCCCCTCTTTGTCCACGCGCACGAACCGAATGCGAGGTTCGCTGGGTGGAGCGGCTCTGCGCCACTTGGCTGAGGTCGGGGCCGCTTGCCCACGCGGAGCTTCGAAGATGCTGGTGCCGCCCATGACACTGGTTCCGGCAGCATCTGCTTGGGATATCCAGCCACACACGGTGTCGTCGTCTACCTGCACTTCGGCATCTAACTTGAATCGCTGGCCGCACCGTTTGCACACGGCGCGCATACCCAGCTTGCCCGGCGCAACCCGGTACTTCTGCATGCAGTTTGGGCAGACGATGACTGAGAATTCAGACACAGGTACCGGTCTCCGTTGAAGACGTTCGGAGGGAGACGGCTCGAACAAGACCGGCAAGCCTCCTGCTCGCCGACTCTCCATTTTATCCGTCTTTCAAGCCGATGGTCAACCGACGGCTTCGCTGATGACTTCACAGCAATTAGGGCGATGTTGAATCTGGAGAATGGCGTTCCTAGTATATGGTGGTTGCCTGATGGTTGGATCAGCCCGTCTCTTGATTCACAGTTTGTTTATCATCCTACGCGAAAGAAATACCATCCATGGCCCGAATGCTCATTCTTCATCCCGAACGTCCTGCTCGCAAACAGCTTGAGAAGCAAATGGCTGTCCGCCATGAAGTCAATGTCGCTTCAAATGCCCGGGGAGCGATCCGCAGCTTGATCAACGACAAACCCCAAATCATTCTGGCCGGGACCGATGCCAAGAAGATGGACGCCTATGAACTGCTTCGCCATCTGCAACAAGAGCAGATCAATACACCGACCATCGTGGTATCGCCTGCCAGCGGAGGAAAATACCAGTCCGTCGCCATGAAACTCGGTGCAGTTGCCTTCCTCGAATACCCCATCGAAGAAGAAACACTGAACGAAACAGTGACGAGAATCTTAGCCAACGGTTTCGCCCAGAAAGGCAAGCAACCACCCATCACCCAAGAGGAACTCGATTCGAACCTCACCGAACTTGAAGCCAAACTCAATCGCCACATGAAGTGCTTTGCCGGCAAGAACCAAGTATATATCAATTCGTTCATTCTCGGCGGCGGACAAAAATCAAAACCACGAATAGCCTTGAAATGCTCACTCCGGCAGCAATACAGCCAACCCCCCAACGTCTACTACGAATATGTGCGCGATGTATGCTGCGGCAACCCAACCAGCTGCAGCGCCCACCAGCGGTTCAACGAAGAGCACCCCGAGCGATAAGCCACCTACCCCATAAAGACAACTTGAATCACGGAGGCAGAGAGGCCACGGAGAACTGCCAATCAAGTGGTGCGCAGGTGCCCCGTCCTTGAGCGAAGCGGTAGGGTGGGGGACTCACAAAACTCCAAACCGCAGCGCAGCCTTATGACCGCCTTTGGAAGAATCTTGCTGCGAAAATCAGCAATTCAGCGTGAGTAGTACGGAGGCACGAAGAACACATGATCGCGGAAGTTTGCTACCTCTCGCCTTGCCGTTCTTAGTGACCTTGGTGTCTTTGTAGTTCAAGGTCTTGGTTGATCTCTGCATGACAAATCCACGGACAGCTATTTAGTTCTCTGAATATTGTTGCCGCCGAAGACTGCGATGTATATTGGTGGTTTACTGCTCCTGGCTGTGGGTTGACTTGGCGTTGTTCTAGGCAGTGCTCGGGCCCTCTAGGCGACGTCGCCGATAGTTGCCAGCAGCGGAAACCAGAGGCTCGTCTTCTTGCGGTGGATGTTGGTCAAATTGGCCTTGCTAAAGTAATCGTGGATGCGCGGCCACGGAGCATGGTGGACGTCCTTTTCGATGGCTGTGATGACGACGTCGAACACGAACCAGCCGATCACATTATCGCGGAACCCATCAATCAGAATCAGCCGCCCACCGGGTTTGAGGATCCGCCGCATCTCCAAAACGACCTCCTGCTGATTGGGGTAGTGATGAAACGAGTTCGAGCAGGTGACCACATCGAAGGATGCGTCGGCAATTGGCAGGTGCTCGCTGTCCCCTGCCAAAAAGGATGCCCGGTCAAGGAGGCCTGCCTTCTCGGCTTTCTGCCTTGCCTCGGCACACATAGCCGGGGCGAAATCAAGCCCCGTCGCCTTGACGGGCCAAGATGAGCTTGCCAAGAGACCCGCAACCGTTCCAGTGCCACACCCAATGTCGAGCACCGAAAATGAAGCCGGCCGCCGGAGGCGATACCAATCGCCGATCTCCTCCATCAGCATCATGTAAGAAGGCGTAAACAGGAAATGGTGGAGCAATGACTGATCGTAAGTGGCTGCCCACGCCTCAAACTCACGATGGGCCTGCGCTTTGGCCCTCGCTGAATCCAATCCAGTGCCGAGTTGAGTCACAGAAAGGAAAACATCACTAGCGGGGACAGTTCAAACGTAGGGGGCAGCCGCTAAACACCGCACGCTCGTTTCGCCAAACTTGACCCAGCGGAACGAGCGCCAAAAATAGCCCGGGCGCCGCCAAGACGCAACCCAGGCCCAAGCGGTGCTTAGTCGATTGAGCTATTTTCTTGAATGGCGACCTCCCGGATTTGGGAGGCCCCCATGCGCACCGCCAAAGATGCGCAAGCCGTCTAAAATGGTAGGACTACAATTCGCCAAGCTCTTGGTTCAGGCGGTCGATCGTGCCATCAATACGTGCAGGAGTCTCGAACGATCCTTGCTCGATCTCAGCCCGGAGGCGGGCTATCTTCTCGACCCGAATCTCAGGAATATCGCGCAACTCAGCCAGCAAGACGCCGACTTCTGAAATTTCAACTTGGTCACGAGGCGCCCGATAATCGACCTGTGCAGGGCCATCGCTGCCATGTGGCCTCTTGGGTGCTACTGGCTGAATTGGATGCGTGCCGTTCAGGCCACTAATTTCGCTCATTGAGTCATCACCCCCTTACGTTCTCGGTTTATCAAGTTCATCCGCGCTTGAAATCAGGACACACATAAAGGCTGTTCCAGCTGCGCAATTTTTTGCGCTCAACCCTGTTGAGACCAGATCCCGGCTGTCGTGCTCCACAGATGCAACGACAACAACCGGTACGAGGCCTCCCGGCTCACGCATTCATCCTTGAAACGCGGTTGAGGTTTGGGGCGGGCTTTTCTGCGTTGATATCCGGGCCGCTCCTCGGCCCGATCCTCCTACTTCCAACGTCCGATTATTGTATCGTCCCCAAGGCTAGAATCCCTTGAACGATTCTGGCCAAATCGTCGCCAAACGGCTCAGCGGAACCCCTAGATATGGGGAGGCGATTCGCCCGCACGCCATATGTGGGCGATGAGATTCAGCTCTTCTTCATAACCTGCTAGAGAGCAACGGATTACGCCGCAACATCTCAAGAATTCCCAGCATTAGGAGGCCACCTTTATGGAAGGCAGAATTGGCCACATCGGTCCGATAACCATAGGCAGTGGATCGGTTCTTGGCTGGCGGCCATCGGCGTAAGACCGCCAAGCTATTTTCAAGCTGCGAGTCAGAACCCCTCAGGGCGTTCTGGCGTTCAATTCAGGGCTTGCTAGGACCAGATGGCGATTCGGCCCTAATCCGCAAACTGGCCCGTCCCGATACACAGGTACGAACAAAACCTCCCCGCCCAACATCCGGCAAGCATCCCGAATTGGGTCGGTGCCGCTTGCTGGCATGCGCCTTTGAGGCTGGAATCGACAAAATGCCCGACGAGATCAATGCTCCGCGCCAGGCCAAAGAAGAACAGCGAGTTGATCCAGGAAGTCTTAAGTTGAAGAACAAGACGCCCTCCCCTACCAAGAACCCGCGGCAGGAATCGATCCTGCCAAGTGACCAATTCCTGGCCAACATTAGCCACGAACTCCGCGCGCCACTGGTAGGCATTTTGGGCTTGAGTGAACTGCTCTTCAAGACGTCACTCAACAGTGAGCAAGTTCCACACCTGGAGTCGATACGTCGGCAGTCTAAGCGACTGCTTTCGCTGGTGAACAACTTGCTGGACATGTCCAAGCTCGAAGCGGGACAGCTGCGCACGGAGGAAGCGCCCTTCGATCTCGACCAG
This sequence comes from Phycisphaerae bacterium, assembly GCA_029260235.1. Classification (GTDB taxonomy): domain Bacteria; phylum Planctomycetota; class Phycisphaerae; order UBA1845; family UBA1845; genus OFTM209. The sequence continues at coordinate 89,805 of JAJDDP010000080.1, forward strand.
GTGATGCAAGAGGCCTTGGCTACGACAGTGTTCCAAACACCTAATGCGGACATCGACGTCGTACTATCCATTGAACCCGATGTGCCTCTTGCTTTGATTGGCGATTCTCAGCGTGTGCTACAGGTCTTGATCAACCTCATAGCCAATGCCCGCAAATTCACGGAGCAGGGAAGCATCGAAATATCCGCAACTCTTCGCTCGCAAAGAGAGAGTGTTGCCAGCCTTCGATTCGTGGTGTGCGATTCTGGCATCGGTATCGCCGCGCATGAGTTGGAATCGATTTTCGATCCATTCGCCCAGGCAGCTAGCACGAGGACTCGTAACTTCGGCGGTACGGGCTTGGGGCTGTCCATTTGCAAACATATCGTCGAGCAGATGGGCGGTCACATCTGGGCTGATAGTACGCTAGGCCAAGGGAGTCGGTTTTGCTTTGAGATTAGCTGTCGAATTCAAGATCTCCCCGACCGGGGTAGTAGTAGCCGGGACGACAGGGCAATCAACAAGCGAGAGCTCAAACCCTTGCGGATACTATTGGCCGATGACGATCCCATCAGCCAAACCGTGCTCAGTGGTTACCTTGAGGAGATGGGCCACACGGTTTGGATTGCCCACAACGGGCAGGAAGCTGTAGACGCCCATGCCCTAGGCAGATTCGACATGATCCTGATGGACCTTCAGATGCCAATTAAGGGTGGGCTTGAAGCCGCAGAGGCCATCCGCGATGCCCAGCCGGAGCAGGGCGCGCAAGTGCCGATCATCATCCTGTCCGCCTCAACGAGGCCCGCAGAATCAAACCGATGTCAGGCTGGCACCGTGGACGGATATCTGCTCAAGCCCATCGACCCATCTGTGCTCCATGAAACCCTAGTCAAGCACTTGCCAGAATCGGATGCCAGCGCCTCTTGGCAGTTGCGAAATCTTGATCGTGAATGCAGCACGCTTGACTAAACCAGAGCCGATTATGGGCATCATTGATGAGAACGCCTTCCTCGCCAGGTTTGCATCCAGACCCGACCTGCAGCGGCGGGCCATCCTGGCCTTCATTGCCCAGGCCCCGGGTCTGCTCGACCACCTTCGAGAAGCCATGGCTGGGGAGGACCCTCAAACCGTGTCCAGGGCCGCTCACAAGATCAAGGGAAGCGTGTCGTATTTTTGTGCCCCGTCCGTGCTCAACATTGCAGCCTCGCTTCAAAACGCCGGAGACCAAAACCAAATGGTCGAGGCACTACAGCCACTCGCCGATGAACTAGCAGCCAAAGTACGGCAACTGGTCTCGGCACTGGAGGGAATGACCTAGGGGTAGTGCGGGGCGAGCTGTCTGCAGGCTCGGGATTGGATCAGAATGGCGGGCAGCAAGCAAAAAGAATCGCAGTCCATTAGAACGCTTCATCTTGATAAGGCGCAAATTGAGGCCGTACTGGATGATCTTGATAACCAGGGCGTCGCCGGAGAATCGGCACCTGATGGCTCCAAGGTCTTTCCGTTCAGGAACATGCGCCTTGAAGCCGGCATCCAGAGTGAGGGCGGCAGTCCCGCTAGGTTCCTGGTTACCTCGCGCTATATCAGCCAGAATGAGTTAGCCTTTCTCCATGGTCGCTATGCGCACGTGGGCACCAAGTGCGCAGTTCAGCTAACCTCTCTTCACGAAACTTGGGAAGTCATCACCGGCCAGGTCGCCACTTGCAGACACATACAAGGCTACATCCACGAAATCGTTATGCAGTTCAACAAGGCAATCGACGTGTCCTTGTACACCCGGGCAGCCATCCGCCAGCACGTCCTCTTGGTCGAAGACGAAGAGGTATCGGCGCAGATTACGACCCACTATTTGGAAGAATTGAACACCATCGTCGACCATGTCGAGAACGGCCAGGAAGCGATCGATAAAGGGATGGAGAACGACTACGACCTGATCCTGATGGACATCAACATGCCGGAGGTCGATGGGTGGGAGGCTACCAAGCAGCTCCGCCACAAAGGCTTCTTTGGCAAGATCGTCGCGCTGACCGGTCTGCGGCGCGAGATAGCCGAGCAGAAATGCACCGAGCATGGCCTCGACGGGCTGTTGACCAAGCCTTTCACCGAGGAAGAAATATCTGAATTGATCGACTCGCTGATCGAGGAACCGCTGTTCAGTAGTTTGGCGAACAACAGCAAGATGGCCGCTATCATCAACGGTTTCGTCGAAGGGATTCCGCTGAAGATCAGGGAATTGCACCTTGGACTGGTCGAAAAGGACCTCAAACACATCGAGGAAGTCGCCAGACAACTCAAGGGTCAGGGATCTGGCTGCGGCTTTGAATCAATCACCGAAGCCGCCGTGGTCTTGGAAGATAAGATCGCTGCCGGTGAGACGATCGCAGTCCTGCAGCATGATGTACTCGAGTTGGTGCGGCTCTGTCGCGGCGCTCGACCCATCCTGTAGCCAAACACACACCCTTCGCTTTGCATCGGTTATCATTTGCGCTTGACCGCGGTGGCGACGGCTCCTGATAGGGGAACCACGCCCCCTGCAGGAGCGAGCCAATGGCCGACCGAAAAGGCGCCCGGCGGATGTCGGAAATCCCGCCCAAAGTGCTGAGGGCATTGAATCGGGGTGAGCTGGAGAGCGCCAATCTCGTGGAGTGGTTGGCCGTTGATCCGGTTGCGCTCCTCAGGGCTGTGCTAGGGACAATCCGTGTTGGACAGAAGAAGAAGCACTTGTTGGCCAATGCCGAGCGTCTTCTCGCCCAAGGAATAATGGCCCGGACGAGAGGCATTGGTGCAGAATTCCATTCCGCGTTGCACAGCCAGCCAAACTATGCCCCGATTGTGAGCGAGTTGACCTGCCACCCATCGGACACGGTTCGAGGCTGGGCTTGTTTTGCGTTGGCGGCGCGAGAGAATCTCTCCTTGGCCAAGCGGTTCGAGGCGGTCCTCCCCCTAGCCATGGATACCCACTCAGGAGTTCGCGAGAACGCGTGGATTTCCGTCAGGCCTCATATCATCCAGGACATCGCCGAGGCCATCGCCTGCTTGCGACCCTGGGCACAGCACGAGAATGAGAACGTACGGCGCTTCGCGATTGAGGCGACCAGGCCCCGAGGCGTATGGTGCCAGCACCTACCCGCCCTAAAGAAGAACCCCAAGCCCGGGCTAAGACTTGTGGAACAAGTCATGGACGACCCTGCACGCTACGTCCAAAACGCCGCGGGCAATTGGCTCAATGACGCAAGCAAGACGAGCCCCGAGACGGTATCGAAATTCTGCCAACGCTGGCTACGCAAGTCCAAGTCATCTAACACAAAGTACATCGTCCGCCGAGGCTTGAGGACCATCAGCAGAGGCAACGACTGCAGAGTGGAGGACGCAAAGATCTAGACATTGTTCCAACGGCGTCAATGTGACACCGATTGTGCGACCGCACCCAGCGCGGGCTGCTGCTGGCGCCTTCGAGACGGCGCGGCCGAGGTGGGTCAAGTACCCTCCTGTAGGTCCTCGAATCCAGGTCCAGATACAACCGTTCCCTCCCGCGGTATCATTCCGTTCATCGACAGGCGATACGTAGAGCACTTTCCCCGCAGACCGCTCTCTGAATTGCGGGCCTATCTTTGAGTTAGCTTGATGTAGATGTTGTACCCGACGACACCCCGCTTCTCGTTTTCGTAGGTGAAGTCTTGCCACAGCCGATTGAACAAAGCCTCCAAGTTGCCTGACATGCCTCCCGAGCCGTTATAGCCCAAGTACCGGCCTCTTTCTCCGAGTCCCCCAGCCCAATCATCGTAGGTCGCAAGCAGCGTCTTTCGGGGAGCGACGTACATGTGAACATCATCACCCAGGCGAAAGAGCAATCGAGGCAATCGCAAGCGGTTGGCATTGCCGACGACCAGGGATTCCTTGCCCCAGGCCAACTGGACGAACTCATCGCTCAGGCGCGTTGTCGGAGTGATATCCCACCGAACGTGCAGACTGCCCGAAACCACCATGGCTATGCAGAGCAGCAGTTGGACCGGCAAGCGAAATCGAAGTAGCGGCCTAGTCAGAATCACAAGCAACAGGGCTAAGAATGGCCAGGCCATGCATGGGTACTTGGCCATCATGGCGTGCCGCGGGCTAACGCCCGAAGCGTAGAGGCCGATATTGCTGGCTGCGTACCAAATCAGGAAGAAGAGCAGAGACCCGACCAGTGCATCCTTGGAGTCACCAGATGCCTCCTCGGCAGACCGTCGGCGCCAGGCCAGTGCCGCCATGGCTCCGCAGAGTCCCAGGAACGCATACGGCAACACGCGAGCATACTGTTGCGACGCTGACGCCGACAGCTGCTGTACGTCAACCATGACGAAGGATCGATAGGTCCGGTAACAAGACTGAAGCCGGGCAGACGCGTCTACGCTTCTGCTGCCAGGCCCGCTCGCCTTGGACCATATGTGGCTGACCGCCGGGTGGACAAGATGCACCGCACCTACTCCGATGTAGATGCTAAGCAGGCCGGTGGCCATCCGTCTTCGATGATGTCGAACCAGCCGGAACAATGTGTACACGGTGCCGCCCGCCAGCGCGATCACGAAATGATAATGGGTCAACAAGCCCGCTCCGCTGATCAGCCCCAACACGATCCAGTGCCAGGTTTTCGGCGGTCTGGATCGGCTCGCACAGCGGAGGACCATTAACGTGAACCAGATCGTGCAAAGCGCCAGCAGTTCGTACTGCCGGGCTTCGTAGGCGACCGGCATGACGGTTGGACTGCAGCTCCAAATCAGCACAGCCGCTGCCGCCTCGAGCCGTCGCCGAAAGGCATAGACACCTATCAGAAATAGACCCACGGCTGAGATTGCGAAGAAGATCAGGTTTAGCGTGAGCGCTGTCCATGGGTGAACCCCCCAGATCAAGAGCCACACATGCAAGATCCAGAAATAGAGCGGTGGATGAGTATCGTGCTTGACCAAGTCAGAGCTGATCGTCCCGAAGCAAAACGATTCTTCCGGGAGGATGAATCGTCTCCACTCTGCCGACTCGCACCAAGTGGCGAAGGGATGCAGCGATCCCGTAAAGGCTGCGTTGTATTCACCCTCATGGCCGGTGGCTGCCAGAAGGGAGATCCCTTCATCGCTGTTGATGCCCGGGTTGTCGGCTGCGCCGTAGACCCGCAAGATGCAACCGAAGATAATCGCCCCCAGCAGAAACGCCCAAGGGAGTGCTCTCAAGAACTTGGCCCAAATAGGACTTAGGGCGCTAACCAACTGCGATAGCCCACTCCGATTTCGCCCCTGTCTCTTGGATTGTGATCGCTTGGGCTTTGAAGACGCCATATCGCATTCCCGGAGGCGACGGCTCCCACGCGGTCTTGTGGGCAGCAGTTACCTCACCCATATCCGACTCAGCCAAGAAAAGTCTCTCCAAGATCCCGGGAAGCGAACCAGCCTGGTCACTCAGCCGATGGAGGCTGTTCGCGCGCGGGGTCGTGAGGAGCTTCTGGTTTGCCTCGGAACCCGGTAATCAGGGGCATGTCCTCAGGTTTCTCAGAGGAATGGACTGCAAATACCTCGACGCGCACAATCTCGTCGAAGGGCACGCTGACCACGAAAGCCCCGACCTTGTAGTGGTCATCGACCGGCTCGCACTCGAAGGTCAGGTGGGTCTTGCTATCCACATTAGCCATTTCCTTGACTTCGTAGCTGAAGCCATCGCGGAGGTAGACCAGACTGCGGGCGACGAGTCCTTCGTAGAAACTGCGAGCTTGGTCGTCGTGCTCAAGTGAGTCGGGATCACGGTCGGCGAATTTCTTGAACATGCAGCGCATCCGGGCTTCGTTACGCTGTTGTTCGTAAGCAGGACCATGAAACCAATCGTAATCAAACATACCGAGAATCTCCGCGGAGAAGTGCCCAGGGGCTCGAGGGCAAAACAGGGTCAAACCGCACAAACCTAGGGGGTTCCTCGGGCAGTGTCAACGGCCAAGCGCCACTTTTCGACGCCTCGGCGGGCCGCTACGATGAAGGGGTGACTCCATCCGAAAAAACAAGTCTTCTGCGCCGCTTGGCCGCTGAAATCGGTTTCGACCGTGCCCGCGTCGCCTCTGCAACCAAGCTCGATCGGGACGGGTATTTGCGCGGTTGGTTAGACCGCGGCTTTCATGGAAAAATGGAATACCTGGAACGCTATTACGAACAGCGGGCCGACCCGCGCGTGCTGCTCGATGGTGCAAAGAGCGTAATCGTCGTCGCCCTCAACTACCATCAATCCCCCCCGCCCAAACCGGATGATCAGCCACGAGGCCAAGTCGCGATGTACGCATGGGGCGACGATTACCATAAGCTGATGAAACGCCGACTATTCCTGCTGGCAGATCGGCTGCACGAAGCCATCGACCAGCCGTTCGAAACCAAGTGCTGCGTTGACACCGCCCCGATTCTCGAGCGCGAGTGGGCAGCCCGGGCAGGCGTCGGTTGGATCGGCAAGAACACGCTTGTGCTAAACCAAGGCTTGGGCAGTTACTTCTTTCTTGGCGAAATCGTAAGCACGCTCGAATTTGCCGCGGACCAAGAAGCCACCGACCACTGCGGGAGTTGCACGCGATGCCTCGAGGCATGTCCGACCGAGGCATTCCCCGCCCCCTACCAAATGGATGCTTCCCGTTGCATTTCCTATCTGACCATTGAACATCGCGATCCGATTCCGCCTGAGTTTCATCAACCCATGGGCGACTGGCTGTTTGGTTGCGACATCTGTCAACAGGTATGTCCGTTCAATCGGGACGTCCCAGAGGCTGAGGCGTTCGCGACTCGCCCCCCAGGCCCCTTTCCAGTCCTTTATGAGTTGGAAAACTTCTCGCAAGAACAGTACCGGACAACCTTGACCAACAGTGCCATGAAAAGGGCCAAGCTGCCCATGCTGCAAAGAAACGCAGCCATCGCCCGATCTAACCTCAAAAAACCGCATTGAGCGACTACCCTCGCCTGGGCGATCATTGTCCAATTGCCAGGGTCGGGCTGTTGGCGGTCCGAATTAAGGGCCAATCCCTATACCGACGCGCTCAAAAAAACAGATGACAAGGATGCACCACAATGGCTATAACCAGAGGAATGAGGGCTGTGGATGCAGCATCGCTGTGAACTATCGCATCAAGTCGCCGGGGGTCGCTATGCTGAATCTCAAAGATATCAAGAATTGTTTGGCCGTGGCGTGTCTTGGCGCGGTGTGCGTCACTAGCTGCGCTTCTGGCGGCGGGGGCGGAGGTTCAGCAAGCGGCGCTTCAGATGGTCCGTCGAGCGGCCAGGAAGTCGCAAACGAAAATGCTATGGACGATTCCTCCTTCGGCGATAACGTTCAAGATGATAACAGCAACGAGCCTGACACCCCATCGGTTGAATTCCAGGAATGCGGCGTTGATGTTTCCTCAGGCACGGGAGGAGCTGAGCTGCCACATTATGAACTCTTGCCCGCTCCGAATGTCCCGCGGATCATCCTCGAGCAGGAAAGGCCTGCCCAAGTTGATATTTCTGACCTGGTTCCGACACCATGTAGCCAAGGCGCTCTAAACTCCTGTGTGGGTTGGGCCGGCGGTTACTACTTGATGACCTACTTGGCAGCAGCCAACGACAGCGAGTGGCGCCAATTAGACCGCACCGACCGACATTTCAGCCCGACCTTTGTATTCAACCAAGCCAACGCGTTCCGCCTGGGCAGGTCGATGTACGATAGCTGCCTATTGGCGGGCACCTTTCTTTCCGACCTCTTCGTCTTGCTGCGCGACACGGGCAACGTCACCTGGTCCCAAGTTCCCTACACCGTGGATGAGTGCCAAGCCCAGCCGGACGATGCAATCACCGAGTCGGCTACCGAGTTTAGAATCAATACCTTTTTCGTAGTCCCGCAAGATCGAGACACCATTCAAGCCTACCTCAATGTAGGCGTCCCACTGATCGTCAACGTCCGCGCCGGGGACTTATTCAACCAGCTTGAAGCCGGCACCGTCTACGACGATGTGGAACTCGATACATTCACGCACTCGGTGATGGTCGTTGGCTACGACGACGATTTGGGGGCATTCAAGTTTGTAAACTCCTGGGGCCCCTCGTGGGCAGACGGCGGATTCGGGTTCATCGGCTACGACGCATGGCCTCTGGTCGTCCATGAGATTTACGTTTCGGGCAAAGACCTAATTGATCCAGATGCCGTGCCGGTGCCCGCCAAGAGCAGCATTTTGCAGCAGAGCGGCAACGGCCTCGTCGGCTGCGCGTTCAATCCACTCCGCGATTCCGACGGCGACGGCTATGCCGACGGCGTGGAACGTATCTTCCGCGATTTCGGATTCGACCCAGACGTTGCCCAGGACAACCCAGATCTGCAGTTGAGCGATGACGACGATGGCGACGGTTGGCCCAACGACACCGAGCTAACTTTTGGCACCGATCCAAACGATGAGCATGACTATCCGTACGATTGCGACTTCGATTACCCAGGCGATTTCTTCGAGCCGACAAGTACAGCCACTGGTCGATGGGGCGGCGGCCTCGACTACCGGCTAGGACATGAATGGCTCTTGCCCGACGGAACCGCGCTGACGGCGACGGCTGATGAATTCGGGCCAAGTGGGGCCGTCACCCTTCGCCGTGATGAATCGCTTGTCGGTGATGGATTCTACTGGCTGACGCTCAGGGCAGAATCCGAATTCAATCTTGGCGGTCCGTTTGCCCAGGTGGCCTACGAAGCCAGTCTTCTGAACTACACCTTCACGACCACCGAACTCCTGCCGATCGATTCGCCGCGCACCATCGGTATTGACGTATTTGGTGGGCAACCTATCCAGCTGTACAACCTCTGGTTAGGACTTGCGGACCCAGCCTTGCGCATTAATGGTTCGCGAGCGGTCGAAGCCCAGGCTGCCTGGAGTTTCGCGGACCCCGATAACGTGAAGATCCAGGTGGAGCTTGCGGTCCCAAACGAGGCCACGCTCACCGGATTCGCATCCGACACCGGTTCATTCGGGTTCACCCGATTACCGGTGGCAGATGAGATCGTGGTTGAAGACGGAACCTACGTCTTCACCTTCGAGATTACGACGACAGAAAACAATGCCTCCGCCGAGGCGGACTTCCGCGTCAAACTGTTGGGCTTCAGCTTCGCAAGTAGTCAAACCGTAGTAGCGGGCGAGAACCACACTGTAGCCTTGACTGTTGACAGAGGACAAGTTTTCGTAGCTGAGAATACGCTCGACTAAGCCGCCAGAGAAGAACAGCGAAGACTCGAAGAACAGCAGAGAAGTTGAACAACAAGCGCCCATGTCCAGCCTCTCTTAGAGGTTGTCTCAATTCCCTCTGTGGCACCGGCTTCTAGCCGGTGGGCGTGCTGTAGGATGAAGATCCTTTGGGGATTGAAACAGTCTCTTAGAGTGTTCGTGGTTCAAGCTTTCTTTGCCTTGCCTTGCAGAATCGCCCGAGCGAAGCATGAAGTCTCACGTATCTTTGGTGATTTCGCGCGTTACCGCGGTCGCATAGCTTCCTGCCGGCAGACTAAAGCTCAGTTCGACGAACGTCCCGAACTCATCGGAGCCGGATTCAACATTGGGGTCGGCCAGGGGCACCCGCAAAGGCCTGCGACTGCCCTTCAGGCTAAACTTCTCGTCGAGCTTGAAGTTACCGAGCTGCAGACCCGCCTCAGCCAGGATCTTGCATTCCAAATCATGCTGCGTGCCGCCGGCCTCCTTCATCCGCGTTCCAAAGATGGGGCCGGTGGGTGAGAGCTCAAAGGCATCGCAGCGGGGTAGCTCAACGGCGGCGTCTTCGACCAAGAAACAGGCACCGTTGACATGCTTGACGGCGACGTCGCCGGCACTGAGTTGGCCGATGCGGTCCAATCGGGCGGTGAGCACGCGATTGAATAGCTCGCTCTGGGCTGCCGAAAGAATCAGTTTGCGCAAGGTGTGGTCAACACTTCGCCACGCCTTACGGGCATCGCCGTCGCTCTTAGCCATCACCCGACACGCCCGAACTTCATGCCCGAAGCGGCCCGGCCGAACTTCTGCCGAAGCGGCGTAGTCGTTGGCGTCGAACAAGTCGCGGGCCTGGCGATCATCCGCGGCATCAGCGTCACGAAATCGGCCGAGCATAATCGCCATCGCTTCATCGTGATCGTTGTTGAGAATGGCTAGGCCAATCTCGGCGTTGTCCTGCCGCATGCCAAAACGCTGCGGGCCATAGTAATTCGGCACGCCGCGTTGGCTAAGTATCTCGACAATGCTTCGAACCTGTTCTTCTTTCTCTGCTTCGACATCGCGAATGCGAATAATGAATCGATTGCCCTGCAAGTGACCAAGCTTGAGCTTGTTGCCATGTCGCTTGGCCCACAGGATCTTGAGACCCGGGAACGCCAGCGAAACAACGCGGTCGGAATCGACGTGTTCAATACTGAGGGTCTGCCTAGTTACTGCCCGAGCATCCTTCAACCCGGCATAGCCGATGTCGCGGCGCTGCTTCCCGAGTGCTTTGGCGATCAGACCAATAGCAGCAGGCGTGGTTAGACCGTTCTTCTCGATGCCAAAGTAGACATGCGTGCCTTGGCCGCTGGGTTTGTAGGTAGGGATTTCTTCAACCACAAATTCTTCATGGCGTAGCTTGATCTGGCCGCCAATACCCGGCAAGTCCGCAGTCAAGAAAGGAAGTTGTGGAGTGGTCATTGCTGGTTGGCCTCAATCGGTCCTGGTCATTTCCCACGCCCGCAGTAACTCTGCGACGCCCCACGCTTGGGCTGGGCAACCGCGAGGTTCATGGGGCGCATCGGCGTCAAAAATCTCGCTGACACTTCCTAGCCCGGCTGAGTCAAGATGATCGACCAAAGGCTCGAGCAATCGCCGAGCAAATCGTTTGGTCCGCTTGTTGGAACCGCGAACCCGAAGATGGGCTTCGACATACGGGCCTATCAGCCAGCTCCAAACCGTGCCGTTGTGGTAAGCCTGGTCGCGATCAAACGGACTGCCCGTGCAGCGGCCCATGTACCGAAAGTGATCCGGGGCCAGCGTGCGAAGCCCCATCGGCGTCAGCAACTCTTCGGTGACAACCTCTAGCACCAGGGTCGCCTTCTCGGCCGGCAATGGAGAGTTGGCTAGCGATACCGCCAGAATCTGGTTGGGGCGGATAGCAGGATCTGGCTCGACATCCACGCAATCGAAGAGACAGCCCGCAGATTCATTCCAGAATTTGGCCACAAAAGATTTCTTGGACGCATCGATCAGCGCCAAGCAGCGCTTGGCGAATTCGGCATCAGCCTTCTGACATCGATTGGCCACCAAGTGCAGGCAGTGATACCAGAGGGCGTTAATCTCGACTGGATTGCCATTTCTCGGCGTAAAGACTACACCATCGCACTTGGCATCCATCCAAGTGATCTGTGTGTAAAGATTGCCGCAGCACACCAAGCCGTCATCGTCCAGGCGAATGTCGAAATCCGTTCCTTCGCAGAACGCGACGATCACCCGGCGGCAAGCATCAAACAGGAATTCATCCCAGGCCTCCTGGTCCTTAGAGTAGCGAAGGTACGCATCGGCTGCGTGAATGAACCAGAGCGAGGCATCAACGCTGTTGTAATCACAATCTCGCCCATAGTCATCGAAGCGGTTGGGAATGAGGCCATTCTTCTGGGCACTGGCAAAGGTAGCCAGCACTCGCCTAGCTTCATCGAACCGCCGGGAGATCAGCAGCAACCCTTCCAGCGATATGAAGCTGTCCCGGCCCCAGTCGCCGAACCAAGGATAACCGGCCAGGATAGTGGTCGAGCCTGGGTCGGCAGCCTGATCCTGGCCAACTCCATGTCCGGCGCGCCGCACCACAAATTGATCTGCCGCTTTTATCAGCCTGGCTGCCACGGCGCCGTCGCCCCGTGGTTCCGTTGCCTTTTTCTTGCTTGATTGGGCGGGAGCTTCCACGACGATGTTCTCTGCATCTTCATACGATTCGACAAAGCCCGCGGCCACGATGGTACAGTCGAGGGTGGAGCGCCCCTGAATCTCAAATTGCCCCGGAATGCAGAGGTCTTCACACTCGCCAAAACCGCGTTCCTGCTCGACACGATATCGAAACCCGTTCCACCAATCAGTACGAGGCTTCCAAGACATCGCTCCGGTCTTGGCCGTCAGGGCAAGCGATATGTTTTTGTCATCGTTCGACTGAACCCAGAGACCATCTGGGTGGGCCATCGTCTGAAATGGCATCCCCTCCCCGCGATGACAGAGGCCATGATAATCGCGCATCGCTACAAATGGGGCGATTTGAAGCCGACAGGAACGGTTCTTCTCAGTTTCAATTTGGTAAGAGAGCACCACCGCATTTTGCCCGCTGAGCAACGTGATCCGCTTGCGGGCCTTGAACATCGCATGGCGATAACTGAATTCGACCCAAGGATCGGGCTGAGCAGTTTGCAGCTGAAAGTCACTCAGGAGCTCGAAACCCGTCGGATGAAAAACGCCTTCGAATTCAAAGGTCGATAAGGACACCGTCGTAGGCCCCAGCACCACCTCATCAAGCGTCGAGGCGAGCAGTAGGAACCGCTCCAAGGGCGGACGCTTGGATGAGAGCAAGTATCCGTGGTAGCGGCGCGTCGGACAATCCACCACGCTGCCTGAAGAGAACCCACCGCAACCGTCGGTAAGCAGCCATTCCCGCGAGAGCAACTCGTCGGGAGAACCCTGTAACGGAGGACAATTAGCCTGTGGACATGCCTTGCGAATCGTAGCCATCTCGTGCATCGACACCTTTGTTCATGCGGGCCAGGGTCTTGCCCGCGAGTTCATAGTAACGCCACATCTTAGCAGCGATGCGAGGTTTCGCGAGCATCGGGCACAACCGACTAAACCGGAGCACGCAGCGTGCCGGGCTGAGCATGTTCGCAGGGCTTGGATCCAGCATGCATTTCCCCATCGACGGGCGTGCGTTGCCAGTCGGTAACCAACGGCTACAATGCGCCGCTGGATAATCGCCTCGCGGCGTTCTCTTCTACAACCTGAGCGGGTTGATCAGAATGAAACCAGGTTTGGTCGTTGGCAATCGGGCTGAGGTGTGCATCGAGGTGACCGATGATATGTGCCCCGCCTTTGACGGAATAGTGGTTCATCGCGTCTACTCAACGTGGTCGATGGCCCACCACATGGAGTTGGCCGCCCGAAAAATCCTGATGCCGTACCTGGAAGACCACGAAGAGGGTTTGGGCACCCACCTGAGCATCGGTCACTTGGCGCCGACTCCGGTGGGCAAAAAAGTGCGCGTTGAGGCTGAGGTCAGCGAGGTGGATGGTCGCCAGGTGGTGTGCGAGGTTCTTGCCTATGACGGCGATCGGCTGGTCGGTCGAGGCAAGCAAGTGCAGCGTGTGCTGCCCAAAAAGAAGATTCTGAGTCTCATCGAAAGGTATCGATAATGGTCAAACTGATCGCCCTATACACTAAGCCCGAGGACACCGAAGCCTTTGAAAAGCACTACTTCGAAACCCACATTCCGCTGAACGCCAAGACTCCAGGCCTAAAACGGACCGAAATCACGCGGGTCAAAGGTTCGCCGATGGGAGAGCCTCGATACTACATGATGGCTGAGATGTACTTCGACGACATGGACGCCCTCAATTCAGCCATGAAGTCGCCCGAAGCCGCCGCAGCCGGCAAAGATCTGATGAGCTTTGCCAAGGGGCTGGTCCACCTGATGGTCGCCAAAGTTGAAGAAGTGTAAGAGAAAGGGAACCGGGATTGCTCATGGCCCACATTGATGGCAAAAACCCTGCGTCGTTCGATTTCAAGAACATCCTCTATCAAAAGGAGGGCCGTCGGGCGACGGTGACCTTCAATCGGCCCAAGGTGCTCAATTGCGTCGATCTAGCCACCCTCAGAGAGCTGCAGCTGGCCTTCCAGGATGCCTCCTGGGATGACCGCATCGCCGTGGTCGTCCTCACCGGGGCTGGCGAGCGGGCGTTTTGCACCGGGGCAGATCTCAAGGAACAAAAGGCGCACTATGTCGATTCGCCCAGCGATTACTGGAAGTGGATGGGCGAATTCTGTGAGGCCCACGAGCGCCTCCGCAATATCGGCAAGCCCACCGTCGCCCGCCTGAACGGCATGGTCATCGGCGGGGGCAATGAATTCAACATGAGCTGCGACTTGGCCGTTGCCGCCGATGACGTGATTATCAAGCAGGTCGGGGCAGCCATGGGCAGTGTAGCCGCAGCCGGGGCGACGCAGTGGCTACCGCTGATAGTGGGAGATCGTCGTGCTCGGGAAATCCTCATGCTCTGCGAGGATATTCCGGTACAAAAAGCCCTGGAGTGGGGGCTGGTCAACAAAGTCGTCCCCAGAGATCAGTTGGACTCAGCCGTAGACGCCATGTGCACCACGCTGGAGAACAAGCTGCCCGAATGCATGCGCTACGCCAAACAACAGCTCAACTTCTGGCGCGAATTCTCCTGGCACATGACCATAGGCCACGCCAGGGATTGGCTCAGCATCCACAACCGATCCCCCGAAGTCCACGAGGGCTGCAACGCGTTCCTCGAGAAACGAAAACCAGACTACAACAGCATGCGTCCACCCGCAGATTGACTTAATTCTCTTCGATACCCATCTGCTTGCTGCCTCGTGCAGCCGAAGATATCCCATCGCAAAAGAACGAAGCCCCCCATCTCAGCTATGAGGGGCTTCGGATACTTCCGTCGTGTCCGCAGATGCAGCGGACACCCAGGCGATACACATAAGAGCACAGGCGAGTGATCGAATGCGCATGATGCTCTCCCTTCCCAGAATCAAAGAATCCGACGATCCCCAGCTATTCGACCGCAAGAGATCTGTGCCCGCAATTGACTGGACAGGTTTGGCTTCATCATAGCAAATCACTCAGACCTAGATCAAAGAGAATCGCTCCGCCCCTGGCGACAGATGTCGATCCGATCATGTCCGAGCCACAGGCGTCCTCTGGCTGGCATCTCCCCACCCGGTGGTCCGCACGATGAAGCAGCCTGCCACGTGGGCGCAGCGTGAGCGCGCAAAAACGAAGCCGAGACAGAATTGTCTCGACTTCGTCTTGTGATCTTTCGATCTACGACTCCGCAGAGCGGAATCGCGTGCTTTTCAGCACTAACTACCGACCGGCAACGCCGTCAGCAGCAGCCTGAGCAGCATCATCTGGCTCGACGCGGGTCGGGTCAGCGACGAAACGATCGTCGTACTGCGTGCCCGTACCGAAGTCGTCCTGGAAGAGGTCGAATACGGAATCATTGTCCGTAACGAACTCCCATGCGGTGCTCAGTGCGGCATCTCTGATGATGTAACCCCACCAGCTGTCACCCAAGCAACCACCAAAACCAAGCATCGTACCGCCAGCCGCCAGAATGGCGCCGCTCTTCAACATTTTCTTGCCCATTGTTGGACCTCCTTCAAATAGGTTTGCGATCTGGTTGGTTCAGGCACTTCCGTCGGCCTGAACAATCTTTCAAAACGAAACACTCAAGAATATCAGGAGAGCAGAAGAAGCTGCCGAACTCCCAATAACGCTTAAACAAATTTCTGTAAGTCTACTGAGCCTCTTACTCATCAGCCGTTGCCCGCACCGCAGCTTCGCTGCATCCGCCAGCACAGCTTTTTTGAATCTCACTTCGAGGCTCATCCACCCTTCACTGGTGCCGCACTTGTTGGCATCCGCGCCGCCAACACACCATCGAGGGTACCGGTTTATTGATCTACTTCAAACCCAATCCTTCGGATCCTTTATCGACGAACCGCCCGCTGCTTGGCCCTTGTCGATCAGTCGCTGTCTCCTGCCGTTCGCTGCGTATCCTAACGACCCGCAACATCCAGCGGCAACACCTTGCGGAATTATGACCGCGAACCTTGGAGAGAGCAAGCAAAAAACCAGGCCTTCCGAGGAACTGTTTGCCTTGCCAAGCGACCTCTCAGTAGCCAGCCCCGCGCCAGCAGGCCGACATACTGATGTTTAGGCCCTTATCGGAAAGCATCGGTCCCAAACATTAGCAAAATGTGCTCTTTGCCGCTCTGCCTTGCCAACCTTGGTCCCTGGAAACCCTTTACCAGGATTGTCGCAGGCCCTTGGCCGTTGGCTGCTTGAACTAGCCAGCCCTTAACAGGCGGGGGAGGATGGCACAGACGCTCTGGATTGTCAAGCATAAAACAGCTTCTTTTTTGGGCGAGCATTTGGTGGGCCAAGGGCTCCGCCTTGATTTGCCTGCGACGGGCTCAGGGTGGTTGACAAGAGCATGGTCTCCTCGCTATAGATGTTGATTCTAGCCTTTCTTCCTGGCGGGCATCTTGTGTAACTCGCGCAATCGCAATTGGTTACAGCTCCAAATGGAAGTCCCCTAGCGTCGTGAGAGGGCCGGGTAAGCCGAAACGTACCGGCCATGGCGATCAATCGAACTTCAGCGAACGCGGCATTGCCGCAGTAGAGATCCAGGGATTACATGACCCAAGATTCTGATGTTTTGGAAGGCGTTTTTGAGGTCGAGGGCAACGCGGGCGGGCACCTCCGCTCCCGCAAGGCCCACTACAGGCCTCGAGGAAACGACCCTCAGCTAAGCAAGGATTTGACCAAACGGTTTTTCCTTCGTGGCGGCGAAATTATTCGAGCGCAGCCTGCTCCTGCGGCCAAGGGCAAGAGCAAGCGGCTCAGGGTCGGTGAGGTACTGACGATCAATGGCATGGATCCCCAGGAGTACACCGAAACAAAACCATTGCAGGAACTGACAGCCATTGACCCTGCCGAGCCGATTCGATTCGAGACTGAAGGTGGTCCGACCTCCATGCGGATCATCGATTTGGTTACGCCGATAGGTCGAGGTCAACGTGGCTTGATCGTTGCCCCACCCAGAACCGGCAAAACAATCTTGATGCAGCAGATGGCCGCTGGTGTAGCTGCCAACTATCCCGACATGCACATCATGGTGCTACTGGTTGACGAGCGACCCGAAGAAGTCACCGACATGTCTCGCAACATTGTTGGCGAGGTGATCGCCAGCAGCAACGATCACGATGTAGCCTCGCATGTGCGGACGGCCCGCATGGTTATCAACAAAGCCAAACGCATGGTCGAGTGCGGCCAAGACGTGTTCATGCTAATGGACTCACTCACCCGCCTTGGCAGAGCGTTCAACAACTTCAGCCGGGGAACAGGTCGCATCATGTCCGGAGGACTGGACTCCCGTGCCTTGGAAGAACCCAAGACTATTTTCGGAGCAGCCCGCAACATAGAGCACGGCGGTTCCTTGACCATCATCGCCACAGCACTGATCGACACCGGTTCACGCATGGACGAGGTGATCTTCAACGAGTTCAAGGGCACCGGCAACATGGAACTGGAGTTATGCCGCGAATTGGCCGACCGACGAATTTGGCCCGCCATCAATCTGGAAGCATCCGGAACCCGCAAAGAAGAGCTGCTGCTCAGCCCAGAGATGCTGGCTGCTTCTCACCACATACGGCGCGATCTGGGAGGCCGGTCTCCGCAAATGTTCATGGAGGCCCTTCTCAAAAAGCTTGTATCGTGCCCAACCAACAAAGATTTTGCCAAGGCGGTCGCCCGGTAGCCCGCCACAGAACACCAGCATGCCGGCCCTCGGGCAATTCTGAACCATCGATCCGCCGCAGATTCCGATCTGACGGGCTATACCTTCCTGAGCGCCAGGCGGGCAACGGTCTGCTACGATCTCAGTCGTGAATACTGCCCCCTCCGCTCTCATCAGCCTTGATTTCGACGGCACCTGTGTCGAAACCGATGGAAAACACTTTTGGTTTTCCGACTTGGTTGCAACCGAGCTAAATGATGCCGCAAAGCGCGGGGCGGTGTGGTGCAGCAATTCGGGTCGCGGAGCAAGCAGTCAGATCTCCATCGTGCAGGCCTGTCGGGCCCTTGAGTCGATGCCCATCGCGGTACTGTCGGCTGAGCGGCACATCCATCACTTGCCGGCCGGCAGCTCAATCTTGGTACCCAAGCAGCCATACAACGACGAAGCTTCCCAAAAAGCCAAGGCAATCATCGCCGAGGCCCGGGAGCGAATCCCCAACCAACTCTTGGGAAGCAACGAACTTGCCGAGCAGGCCCATTGGAGTCCCGACGATGATTCCCTCGCATGGTTGGTCAAGGACGCCGCCGATGTAGCTGCGTTCGTAGAGGATCTCAAGGAGGCGCTCTCTTCGGTCGCGAATGCACAGATACTTCAGAATGGTTGCTGGGTTGTAGTAACCCATGCGGATTTTGGCAAAGGCGTGCTTCTGGAGGTG